>JBOGFX010000340.1:0-5195 GCA_050743805.1 Acidimicrobiales bacterium | reverse complement strand
GAGATGCCCTTGTCGCGAGCGATCTGGCTCAGGGCGTCCAAGAACTCGAAGTTCGTCTTGCTCATCTCTTGGATCGCTCTCTCTTTCGCCCGCCCTTGGGCGAGGGGGTCCGAGGTGGTCCCCACTCGAAGACGGTTCGCGCCCGGTCGACGAGCTCGTAGGGAACCCGGAGCGTGTCCCTGGCTTGACAATCGTCTTGACAATCGATGGTGATGCCCGATTCGTCGGCGGCGACCAGCCGCCCGCGCACGCGCCGCGTCGGCGCCTCGGGGCTCGTGACCCGCACACTCACGGTCTCTCCCACCGCCCGAGCGAACTGTGGACGGGTCTTGAGTGGCCTCTCCAGGCCTGGGCTGGTCACCTCGAGGCCATACTCACTCGAGAGGTCGTCGAACTGCTCCAAGACCCTCGAGGTCTGACGGCTCGCCTCGGCCAAGGACTCGAGGTCCACTCCGCCGGGACGGTCCACGACCACCTGGAGATGTGAGCGGTCGACGGTGACGTCGACCAGCTCCAGATCGAATGAGGCCATCACCGGCGAGAGCGCGTCGAGGAGACGATCGGCCACGTCCACCGCACACCTCCTCTCCCGGTTGCCGCCTAGGCCCCTTCCCCCGCTGCCCCCAAAATGAAAGCGTGGGCCGCGGCCCACGCTTCAAAAAGCCCCCTAAGGGGCCGGACAGCACGAGACATCATACCAATCAGTACGATCGCGCGACTACCGCCACCAGGTCAGTCTCGCCTATCTCGTGAAGCGAGCGATCGGGCCTCACAAGACATCTCACCCCCAGGCCAGCCTCGGTCAGAGAGTCCTCCATCCCGTCCCCGAGCCCAGACGCAGGGACGGTCACGAACCCTTTTCCCGCCGCCTCCAGCACCTCGGCCATCGACGAGACTTCCTGGCTGCGGGCCTGGGCGAAGGCGTCCGCCTGGAGGTAGAGGTGCTCGGTCGTCTCTCGGAGAACTTGTTCGACTTGGCTTCGAACCGAGCTCAACGGCACCTGGCGCTTGGAGCGCTGCCAGCGCGAGACCACCACGGCCTGCTCCGAAGCGAGGTCTTTGGGGCCGATCTCCACCCTCACCGGGACCCCCTTGCGCTCCCAGTCGATGGAACGGCGGCCGAAACCCAGGTCGGTGCGCGAGTCGACCTTCACTCGAATGCCGGCCGCGGCGAGCTCGCTCGCCAGCGCCTGCGCGGCGGTGGCGGTCGCCTCCTCGGAACGGACCATCATGACCACCACCTGGGTTGGCGCCAACGCCGGAGGCAGCCGCAGACCGAAGTCGTCACCGTGCACCATGACCAGGGCGCCCAACAACCTCGTGCTCGCACCCCACGAGGTCTGGAACACGTAGCGGAGCTGACCCTCCTCGTCTGCGTACTGGATCTTGAAGGGCCGCGCGAAGTTCTGGCCGAGCTCATGGCTGGTCGCCATCTGGAGCGCCTTGCCGTCTCCCATCATCGCTTCACAGGTCCAGGTGCGGACCGCGCCGGCAAACCGCTCGCGCTCTGTCTTCTCGCCCGTCAAAACCGGGATCCGCATGACATCCTCGCAGGTCTGCACGTAGACGTCTCGAAGGATCCGCCGCGCGTAACCAGCCGCCTCGCTCTCGGTGGCGTGCGCTGTGTGTCCCTCCTGCCACAGCAGCTCGGTGGTTCTGAGCAGGATGCGTGTCCTCATCTCCCAGCGGACCACGTTGGACCACTGGTTGATGGCCAGCGGCAGATCGCGATGGCTGTGGATCCACTGCGCGAAGAAGTGGTTGACCATCGTCTCGCTGGTGGGGCGGACGACGACGGGCTCCTCCAGCTCTTTGCCGCCGCCCATGGTCACCACGGCCAGCTCGGGGCTGAAGCCCTCGACGTGGTCGGCCTCCAAGGACAGGAACGACCCAGGTATGAACAACGGGAAGTAGGCGTTCTGCGCCCCAGCTTGCTTGATGCGGCGGTCGAGCTCGGCCACGAGCAGCTCCCAGATGCCGAAGCCCCATGGGCGTATCACCATGGTCCCGCGGACCGGGCCGCCTTCGGCAAGCTCGGCTCCGGCCACCACCTCTTGGTACCAGCGCGGGAAATCCACCGAGCGCGCAGTCAAGGACCCGGCTGAGTCCTCCCCTTTGGTCATGGCATCGCCCTTGTCGATCAGTCCGGGCCCTCGACGCGCCTGCGGATCATCTCTATCCGCTGGGCTGCGCGGTTCGGATCCCGCCCGCCCGAGTCGAGGAGCTCGTTGCGGTCCGCTTCGGCCTCGGCCGCGGCGCTGGCGTCGGCCGCGGCCAGGCGGGCTTCGACACCATCGGCAACCAGCCGCTCGGCCTCTTCCACCAGGGCTGCGACCATCTCGTCCTCGGGGACCACCCGCACGATCTCGCCTCTGATGAAAAGGTGGCCCTTGTGCTTGCCGGCTGCGATCCCCAGGTCTGCGCTCCGGGCTTCCCCCGGACCGTTCACCACACACCCCATCACGGCGACCTGGATCGGAAGGTTCCTGTCCTCGAGCGCCTCTTGAGCAGCACGGGCCACCGCGATCACGTCCACCTGCGCCCGTCCGCACGAGGGGCAGGCGATCAGATCGAGGCCCTTGCGCTCTCTCAGGCCCAGCGCCTCGAGCAACTGGCGGCCGGCCTTTGCCTCTTCCACCGGATCGGCGGTGAGCGAGTAACGGATGGTGTCGCCTATTCCCTCGGCCAGCAGGGTCCCGATCCCCGCAGTCCCCTTCAACAGCCCTGCGGGTGGTGGCCCTGCCTCGGTGACCCCCAAATGGAGCGGGTGATCGAAGGTGTCGGCCGCCAGACGGTACGCGGCGATCATCAGTGACACCGAGGAGGCCTTCACCGAGATCTTGACATCGGAGAAGCCGACATCATCGAAGTAAGCGAGCTCCTTTGCCGCGGACTCAACCAGGGCTTCGGGCGTCACCCCTCCATGCTTCTCGTACAGCTCCTTGTCGAGCGACCCGGCATTGACGCCGATCCTGATCGGAACGCCGCGGTCCTTGGCCTCAGAGGCGACGGACTTGATCTCGCTCTCCTTTCGGAGGTTGCCCGGATTGAGGCGCAGGCCGTCGACGCCCGCGTCGAGCGCCGCCAGGGCCATCTTGTGGTGGAAGTGGATGTCGGCGACGATCGGCACCGGCGAGCGAGGCACGATCTGGGCAAGGCCGGCAGCAGCCGCCTCCTCGTTGCAGGTGCAGCGGACGATGTCTGCACCGGCTGAGGCCAGCGCGTAGATCTGAGCCAGCGTGCCCTCTACGTCCGCGGTCTTGGTCGTGGTCATCGACTGGACCGAGACCGGGGACCCGCCCCCGACAGCCACCTCGCCCACGTGGATTTGGCGGGTGATCCTACGCGGGGCAAGCAGGTTTCCTCGAGCTTTCACCTCTCCATTGTGCCCCACCACGGAGCCATCTGGACCGAGGCCATCCTCATCGCACGGGCCCGTCATCTCATCCGAACGGGTTGGCGATCGGGTGGGCGATGTCCAGGTATGCGGTCGACACGACCAGCAGCCCCAAAAGGACGATGAACGCGTAGGCGAAGGGCGCCATCTTGGCGGCGTCTGCCTGGTAGTAGCGCCGGCCAGGCCTCGTGCGGATCCGCTCGTAGAGGGCTATCACCACGTGACCGCCGTCCAAGGGCAGCATCGGGAACAGGTTGACCAGCCCCACCACGATGTTGAGCGCGATCAGCACCTCCATCAGGTAGCCGGGTCCGGCCTGGGCCCCCTCCACCGCCGTCCGCACCGCGCCGATGATCGACTCGGGACGCCCCGAGTTGACAGACGTTGGGGCCGATTGGGGGTTGGCCACCTCATGGACGTACTTGGAGATCCCCGAAGGGGAGAAGACCTGGCCCACCCCCAACACCGTGTCCCTCGTGGTCTGGCCGACCACGACCCCGGCACCCCCGAGGGCGCCGAAGGCGGACTCGGGCTGATCGACGGTGCCGAGCTCGACGCCGATCAGCACGCTCGTGTGCTCATGGCCGTCGACCTGGTGACGCACCAACTGAGGAACGACGGCAACGCTCCTGGTTTTGCCGCCGCGCTCGACGTCGAGTCGGAGCGGCCGCCCCGCAGAGCTCTCGATCACAGACTTGAGCCCTTCCAGGCTCGAGAGCCTGTGCCCGTTCACCCCCACGATGACATCACCGCGCTTGAGGCCTGCGTGCTGCGCCGGGCTCGTCGCCGGGGAAAAGCCGCTGAAACCGACGATCTCGGTCTGAGTCGCCGAGGTGGCCCCCACGAAGACGAGCGTCGCCCACGCAAGGATGAACGCCATCACCAAGTGCATGAAAGACCCCGCACAACCGACGAGGATCCGGCTGTGGAAGGGCTTGCGCCTGTAGGTGCGCTCCTCCTGGGCCGGGTCGACCTCCTCGAGGTTGGTCATCCCGGGGATCTTCACGTAACCGCCCGCGGGGATCGCCTTCACCCCGTACTCGGTCTCGCCGAGGCGGATCGACCAGACACGGGGCCCGAAGCCGACGAAGAATTCGGTGACTGCCATCTTGGACCACTTGGCCGTGAAGAAGTGCCCGGCCTCGTGAACGATCACCATCGCCACGATCGCCACGATCACGAGGAACAGATCGCCGAGGCCGAACACAAAGAAGATCGCAGCCACGCCGGCGATCGCCATGGCGAGCCGCAGAAGTGCCCACGCGCTCGACGTGCTGCGCGTGCTTCCGGGGGGGGTCATCACCGCTCCTTGGCAATCTCGCCGAGCACGCTCGTCGCGACCGAGCGCGCCCGTCGGTCCGCGTCGAGCACGGCCTCGTAGCTGTCGAGCGAAGACGCCTCGAAACCCTCGAGGGTGCTAGAGACGACACGGGCAATGTCGACCCAGTCGATCCGCTCGGCGAGAAAGGCGGCAACCGCCATCTCGTTCGCCGCGTTGAGCCACGCAGGAGCCGCTCCGCCCAGGCGCCCGGCTTCATAGGCGAGATCGAGGCACTTGAAAAGGTCGCGATTGGGCGGCTCGAAGGTCAGCTCGCGAGCCCCCCCCCAGTCAAGGGCCCCGTAGGCGGTCGGGAGGCGGTCGGGGTGGCCGAGCGCATAGCCGATCGGCAGGCGCATGTCGGGAAGTGACATCTGGGCGAGGGTGGAACCATCGGACAGCTCCACCATGGAGTGGACGATCGACTGGGGATGGACGACGACGTCGATGCGGTCGTAGTCGATGCCGAAGAGCTCGTGC
>JBOGFX010000339.1:0-7490 GCA_050743805.1 Acidimicrobiales bacterium | reverse complement strand
CGGTATAGCCCCGCACGCGGGCCTCGGCGACGGTGCGTTCCATGTAGGAGCGGACGGCGGGAAAGGCGACGAAATACTGCTCCAGCATCTCGTTCGCCTCGCCGACCTCGATCGACAGCCGCTGCGCGAGGCCGTAGGCCTCCATCCCGTAGGCGAGGCCGTAGGAAACCATCTTCGCCCGTTCCCTCTGGGTCCGCGTCACCTCGTCTGTGCCAACCCCGTATACCCCAGCCGCGACCGCCCGGTGGATGTCGGTTCCCGATGAGAACGCGCTCATCAAGCCCGGGTCATTGGAGAGGTGAGCGAGCACTCTGAGCTCGACCTGGTCGTAATCGGCGACGAGGAACGAGAAGCCGGGGGCGGGAACGAAGACCCTCCTGAAGCGCCTTCCCGCCTCGGTGCGAACCGGGATGTTGTGGAGGTTCGGACGCTCCGATGACAGGCGCCCGGTCCGGGCGACCGTCTGGCGGAAGGAGGCGTGTATCCGGCCGTCTTTGGCCACCTCGGCAAGCAGGCTGTCGCAATAGGTCGATCGGAGCTTCTCCAGCTCCCTGTAGCGCAGGAGGGCCTCGACGATCGGATGGTCGTCGCGCAGGCCTTCGAGCGTCGCCGCGTCCGTCGAGTAACCGGTCTTGGTCCGCCTGGCAGGTCTGAGGCCGATCTCGTCGTAGAGAACGGCGCGGAGCTGGGGTGTCGAGTTGACGTTGAAGCCGTGCCCGGCAAGCTCGTGGATCTCGGCCTCCAGCGAGGAGACCTCACCCACCAGCTCTTTCCCAACAGCGCGGAGCTCATCGGCGTCCACCCTGATGCCCGCGACCTCCATGCGGGCGAGCACACCTATCAGGGGGTTCTCGATCGACTCATAGAGCTCGAGCATCCCCGCAGCCCCCAGCGCAGCCCGCGTAGGCGTCACGAGCTCGAGCACCACGGCCGCGTCGGTGAGCGCAGCGGTGGGGGGATCGGCATCGGCCGTCTCGGCGATGGCCAGCTGTCCCTGCCCGCCTGCTTTGGGTGAAGTGAGTCCGGGCGGGGTGAGGGGGTAGGTGCCCCGGGAAGGGTCGAGCAGGTAGTGGGCGACAGCGATGTCCAGCTCTGGCGAGGGCACCGGGAGCCCCGCCCAGAGCAGGCTTCTCATGAGCTCTTTAACTTCGTGCCCCACCACCGGGACCCCGGCGAGGGCCTGGAGGGACGCGATGGCCCCGTCTGAACCCAGGACCTGGGCGGGGATCCACACGGCACGTCGGGGCGCACCATCCGCGACGACGGCCAGGCCCACCAGGGGACTTCGGCCCGGCGTCCCGGCGCTGCGACCCATGAGCGCGATCCGTTCCGCCCCTTCGAGGAGCCGCACGAGCACGTTGTCGAGATCCTGCACGCTGCCAGCAACCTGGACATCTGGCACCTCCACCTGAACCGGGGCGAGCGGCTGAACCGGGGCGACGAACGGGGCGAGCGTGCCTCGGGGTTCCCCCTCGGTCTCGTCGATCTCGACGGGACCCGCGACTGGCCGCCCCAGGGCGCCCGACTTCAAGAGCGGGACGATACGGTCCCACGTCGACTTCAGCTCCAGCTCCGCGAAGCAGTCCCTCGCCGCCTCGATGTCCCATCCGCCGAGCTCGAGCTCTTCGACGGTCACCTCCAAGCTGACGTCTCTGACCAAGGGCAGGAGCTCGAGGTTCGCGCGGACTTGACCCTGCGCTGCGGCAAGGTTGGCCGCCAGCTTGGGCGTGAGATCGCCAAGGTTCGAGAAAACGCCGTCTATGTCGCCGTAGGAGTTGAGGAGCTTGGCGGCCGTCTTGTCCCCCACCCCCGGGACGCCGGCAATGTTGTCGGAAGGGTCCCCGCGCAGGGCCGCGAGCAGCGGGTACTTGAACGCGGGCACCCCGGTGCGAGCGAGGATCCCGGCCTCGTCGTACAGGTCGTAGCGGGTGACCCCCTGGCGGTTGTACAGGACGCGGACGTGGGGATCCTCGACCAGCTGGAAGCAGTCCCGGTCACCGGTCACCACCACGACGTCGCACGCGCGGTCCCGGGCTTGGGTGGCGAGGGTGGCGAGCACGTCGTCGGCCTCGAACCCCGGTGCCTCGACCAAAGGAATGGCCAGGCTCCGAAGCGTCCTTCGGATCATGTCGAACTGCGGGACCAGCTCGTCGGGGGTCTCGGCGCGCCCCGCCTTGTACTCGGTGTGCAGCTCATCGCGAAACGTCGGTCCCGCAGGATCGAACGCGACCGCCAGGGCCGTCGGGTGATGCTCCCTCAAAAGGTAGACAAGCATCGACATGAAGCCGTGAACCGCGTTGGTCACCGTCCCCGCGCTCGTGGTCAGCTCGGGAGGAAGCGCGAAGTAGGCCCGGTAGGCGAGCGACATGCCGTCTAGGAGAAAGAGCGGGCCGTCCTTGTTGGGGCTCACCGGTGCCGCGGGCATCCGATCACGGAGAAAGGGTCCCGTCGATCACCTTGCGTGCCACCTCCCGCATGCGTGCACGGCTGGCCATGGCGGTGCGCTGGATGAAGGAGAACGCCTCCTCTTCGGTCATGGCCGACCGCTCTATCAGGCTCTCCTTGGCCTCGTCGACGACGCGGCGCGTGGCGATCTTGTCCTCGGCGGGGCTCGCGTCACCACCCATTTGCTCGGCCTCCGCCGCGATGGCCCAGTCCTGGCGACACTGGAGCAAGACGCTGCCGACCGCGGCAAGCAGCTCTTCGCGTCGGAACGGCTTTACCAGATAGGCGTTGACCCCCGAGTCCCTTGCCTCTTCGATGAGGTCTCGCTGACTGAACGCTGTCAGCACGATCACCGCGACCTTCGCTGAGGAGGTGATCTCCTTGGAGGCATGTATCCCGCTCATGCCCGGCATCTTCACGTCGAGGATGGCCAGGTCCGGCTTGGTGTCGGCCGCGAGGGTCACTGCTTGGTCCCCGCGACCGGTCTCTGCCACCACCTCGTAGCCCGCCGAGACCAGGATCTCCTTCAAGTCGAGGCGGACGATGGCCTCGTCCTCGGCGATCAGGACGCGCACCTTGGGCCCCTCCGAGGCAGGAGCGACGCTCAAGGGGCCGTGGTTCCCAGATGTTCGAGCAGCTCGTCGCGGCGACGCTCGAGCTCGACCACGTTGGCGAACATCGACTGACGCGCTCGCTCCATCGCGTCGGCGTGTCGTCGGATCTCGGTGTACTCGTGAGCCGCCAGAGGTGTCTCGGAGACCAAAGACCGCAAGCGCGCGTCGTCGGCGTCGTCCTTCACCACCGCATACTGCTCATCGAGCACTGCGAGCTCTTGGCGCGCCCTTATCAGCCGTTCGTGCAGATCGCGGATGCGGCGCTCGACGAAGAACCGTTGCATGGGTGCCCGATTCTACGCTCGCACCGCTCGGAGCCTCTCGCCCCAAAAGAACCCTCTCAGGCTCCGAACCTGCGGCGGTGCGCCACGAGGGGCCCCATGGCCTTCTCGTCCAAGGTGGAGCCAACACCGGGTTCCGTCGAGAGGGTCACCACGCCATCGGAGCACTCGAGGTAGGAGAAGGGGTTGGCCACGAGGTAAGAGGAGGGATCGCCCAGGTCTGCGGGCATCGAGAACTCTGGACGTCCAGCAAGGGCGGCGTTTGCGCAGCGCCCGAGGCCCGACTCGAAGAAGCCGCCCACGAAGCAGGGAACCGATTCTCTTGCACATGATGCAGCGGCTCGGGCGGTAGCCATCAAGCCGCCGATCCTCCCAGGCTTGAGGCAAGCGACCTCCAGGGCTCTCGCTTGGAGCGCCCGCTCCACGGCCCGGGGTGAGGAAAGCGTCTCGTCGAGGCCGACCGGGGTCTTCATCGCCGCCGCAAGGTCTCTGTGGGCATCCAACTGGCGCGGCTCGAAGGGCTGCTCGAGACATGCCAGCCCGTACGAGTCCAGTGAGACGAGCTCTCGCGCCGCCCTGGGCTCGAATGAGCCGTTGGCGTCTGCCTGGAGGACGGCGTCTGGAAAAGCAGCCCGCAGGGAACCTAGGGGCAGGTGGTCCCAGCCGGGCTGGATCTTGACCCGCACCCGGGCAGCCCCGGATTGAAGCGCGATGGCGACCGACTCCCGCAAGGCGCCCGTGTCTCGTCCGGTCGGGATCCCGACCATCGCGCCACTCCGTACCGCCGGGCGCGCGGCGCCGATGAGTGAAGCGAGGGACCGCGACTGGCTTCGAAGCTCGGCATCGAAGACGGCCATCTCCACTGCCGCAACCGCCGAGCGTTCTGCTGGCGAGCGTGGCGCCAGGGTGTCGAAGACCGCTCGGCCTGCCAACAGCACTCCCCCGCGGCACGATGCCACAACCTTCGCCAGCACTCGATCGACGAGGTTGGTCTCCACCTCGGCAAGCGTTGGGTCCTCGAACCGTGCTCCCCGGTACGCAGAGCACTCACCCCAGCCGTCGGCCTGGGTGGTGAGAACGCGCAGGAACATCTTGGTGACATCAGCGTCCGTTCTGCCCGCGCTCGCCACGCTCTGCTGCAGGGCGAGCGAGACCACCACGACCTCGAAACCCTCGAGCCTGAGCGCCTCTACATCGCGGGACTCGCCCCGCTCGGTCACCTTGGGCCCAGCATGACAGGGATGCTCCCCCGGGATCGGGCAGCGTGGGCACGTCCCGTGGAACCCCGAGGGCGGCGCCGACGAAGATAGGCTCGGCACCGAGCCCGGATGGCGGAATAGGCAGACGCGGAGGCCTCAAAAGCCTTTGCCGGCAACGGCGTGCGGGTTCGAGTCCCGCTCCGGGCACCCCTCGCGATGCAGCTCTCGGGCCAGATGCCACACTCTGTCACAACGACAACGCGACGGCGACCTCCTCGCCGACACCACGATAGAAGCGGGTGCACCCGCTCATCGCGAAACGCTGAGCAAGATGGCCTATCTCAGGACGTGAACGGGTAGTCACAGTGTCGGGAGGTGCATGATGCTCAAGAAGCTGATCGAACTGCTGACCCTGAAGTGGCTCTGGGACCGCCGCTGAAATAGCGCTCCGGTTGCCCGCCCAAAGTGGCGGCGGCCGGCGTTGATCTCTACGGGCGCGCCGGACCGTACGCTCGCGCGCGCTGAGCGCGGCACGCATGTGACACTTGCCTCGCATGGTTCGAGGCGCGAAGAGCCAGCCGCACCCGATCGCCCGTTATCGCGAGGGACCCCATGATGTGCAGGGACAAGGTGCCGGGGGCGCCCAGCGCGGACGGAGTTCGAACGCGCCGGTGGGCAGGGCGCGCCGTGGTTTGGCGGTGTTGGTGGTCACGGCTCTCGTGGTGGTGGGCTTCGCTATCTGGGCGGCGCAAGAGCTGTCGCGCCCTCAGGTGCCGCCCGGTCCGGCTCAGCTGGATCCTTCCGCCTTCTCACCAGGCGCATGCCTGGCATACCCCCCAACCACGGGGGGTCGTCACCAAACGGTGTTCCTTGACGCCGGCCACGGTGGAGTGGACCCTGGAGCGGTCGGGACCACCCAGAGCGGGCAAAGCGTCGAGGAGTCCAAGCTCAACCTGGCGATCGAGCTGGACACCATGACCTTGCTCCGTCGAGAGGGCTTTCGGGTGGTGGTCTCGCGCACGCGCAACACCTCGGTAACGCGGCTCACGCCGGCCGACACCAACGATGGAGTCCTTTCCCTTCAGGGGTCTCACGACGATGTCGCCGCCCGCGACGTGTGCGCCAACCTCGCTCACGCGAGCGTCTTGGTGGGGATCTACATGGACGGCGGAGAAACCACATCTGAGGCCGGCAGTGTGTCCATCTACGACGATGCTCGACCGTTCGCCGCCGCCAACCGCAGGCTGGCCTCGCTGCTGCAAGCTCGGGTGTTGGCGACGATGAACGCACACGGCTGGCAGATCCCCGACGATGGCGTGACGAACGACACCACGTTCGGGTCCTACGTAGGCGACCCCCAGCTCGGTGGCCTGGCCGCGGCCGCGGCCAGCTACGACCACCTGCTTTTGATCGGGCCCGGCGAACCCCGCTACTTCGACACGCCAAGCGCGATGCCAGGCGCCGTCATCGAGCCCCTCTACCTGACCGATCCCTTCGAAGCCTCGATCGCCGCGAGCCGCAGCGGTCAACAGGCGATCGCCGAAGGGATCGCCAGAGCACTCAGCCAGTTTCTCCATCGCACCCAAATGGCCGCCAGCTAGATCCGCAACGCTCGTCCCTGCGGCCCGATCGCGCTCAACACGGACTGCGGTTGTTGTCACGCGTGGCCGCTTTGAACCGAGCCAAGATGCCTCAAGCCGGCGATCCCGGCACCACGGAGAAGCGCCGATGCGCGAGCACCGGCAAGCGCTCACGGGCCGAGTCGACCGCCTTAGGGTCGATGTCGCCGATCGCCAAGGCCGGCCTCACGTCTCCCTCGAGCGCTCCCAGCGCAGAGACGACCCGCCCCGTCGGATCGATGATGCAGCTCCCGCCGCAAAAATGCGGGGCGCACTGCGCCGCACCCACCACGTACGCCGTGTTCTCGATGGCCCGTGCGACGAGCAGGGCACGCCACTGCTCTTGCTTGGCCGGGCCCGGGATCCAGGCAGCGGGAACGGCCAGCACCGTCGCGCCCTTGTCGACCAGAGGTCGGAAGGCTTCGGGGAAACGCAGGTCATAACAGTCGAGCAGGCCAACCGCCAGCTCGCCAACCTCGATCACCGGGGCATTGGACCCTCCCGGCTCTCCTTGGATGAACCTCTCGGACTCACACCAGCCGGCCGAATCGTAGAGATGGACCTTGCGGTAGGCGGCGAGCAAGCCCCCCTCTGCGACCGCGACGACGGTGTTGAACACCGACGTGCGGTCCGCCTTCTCGAACATGCCGGCCACGATCACTGCCCGGCTACGCCCCGCCATCTGCGTGAGGGCAGAGACGAACGGGCCTTCGAGGTCCTCCGCAAAGGCGCTGAGGTCGGTGTCCAACGATCCGAACCCGCACATGGAGGCCTCCGGCAGCAGGACCAGGGTCGCCCCGGCCTCGCCGGCCAACCGCAGGGCCTGTGCGACCACGACCAAATTTGCGGCCTTGTCCAGGCCGGTCGAGATCTGGCACGCAGCGACCCTCACCGGGCGCAGGCTAATCCGGTGTCCGAGCGACGTGGCCTGCGCCGGGTCAGCCCGCTGCTTTGACAACACCGAGGGAAATGGACGCCCGATCGCAGATGGCGAGCGTCGGGCGTGGCGCACCTCGAGGCGGGGAGGCGATGCCGCGTCGGGCGCCCCCTCCGGGCGCCCGATGCCGGCGGGGCTGGGACCCGGCGCCTCAGAACCAGCGCTCATCATCGGCGCCATGCGCGAAGGAGGCCCGGTGGCTGGGACAACGCCTCGGCCTGCCACCACTTAGAGCATCTCGGCCCCTGGGCGTCGGGGGCCCGAGGACGGTTGGCTGTTTGCACAGGCGGGTCGCGCGCCGGGACTGGGCTTCGATGCTTCTGCGTGACACACTTGGGGTTGGCGTTGCGCCGGCCGTCGGGGGTCGTCCAGTCCGACCAGCCGCAGCACGCCGA
>JBOGFX010000338.1:0-12067 GCA_050743805.1 Acidimicrobiales bacterium | reverse complement strand
CCCTGGAGGAATCCGTTGCCTCTCGCCCTGCGTACATCGCCGTGGAGATAGCGCTCCGGTCGGGGCGACGAGCGATGGAGGAACTGATGACCAAGGTCGTTGTCGGCCTGTTAGGCCTTGTCGCCTTTGGTGCCGCAGCATGCACGAGCGGCACCGGGGGTGGTGGAGCCCCACAGGCAGCTCACGCGACGAAACGGCCTCACGAGATCCCCTCGGGCGGCTCGATCGGGACGGCCCCGGACCCTTCGGGCGAGAGCACCTCGATGGCGCCAACCACAGAGCCGCCGTCCGTGGCCAAAGCTGCGCCTGCGGGCCCTGCACGGTCGAGCGACCCTTCGTCCACCAGCCCACCCGCTCCGCCTACGACGACCCCGCCCACGACGGCTCCCCAGGCACCACCGACCACCGCGCCCGACGG
Organism: Acidimicrobiales bacterium; assembly: GCA_050743805.1. GTDB lineage: Bacteria > Actinomycetota > Acidimicrobiia > Acidimicrobiales > RAAP-2 > Palsa-461. The sequence continues at coordinate 11,649 of JBOGFX010000338.1, read as the reverse complement.
CTGCATCCCCCAGAACGGGGGCGGCGACGGTGACGGAGACAACTCGGGGGGTCCTTCGGACGGAGATGGCTGTTCGTGAGCGACCGTTCCCTCGAGACGGGTCCCAGGCCCTCTGTGATCGACTAACATCACTGCGCCGATCGAGGCCCCGTAGATGGAGCGCTCGATCCCTGCCCCAAAACCGGGGCCCGGACCGATACGGTCCGGTCCGAAGGGAGGTTGGTCGAATGCGGCCATACGAGGTGATGGTCATCTTCGACGCCACCGTTGACCCGGCGGCGATCCAGGCAGTCGTCGACCGGACGCTCGAGACGATGCGCGCGGGGGGTGCGAACCCAGGGGCAGTTGAACGCTGGGGGAGACGTCCCTTCGCCTACGAGGTGAAACACCGCCGCGAGGGTTACTACGTTCTCATCGACTTCAGCGGCGAGGTGCAGGTGGTCAGGGACGTGGAACGGATGCTGACCCTCGCCGACGAGGTGCTTCGCCACAAGATCATCCGATTGCCCGAGCGAGGTGCGGGCGCGAGGGCCTCCCGGCAAGGCCGAGAGCCGGCGCCGGCCCCAGTAGAGGCTGTTGGCCCCCGAGCATCAGGAGGTAGTGATGCCGACCGATAACACGATCGTCCTGGTGGGAAACATCACCAGGGATCCCGAGTTGCGTTTCACGAGCACGGGCCAGGCCACCGCCACCTTCGGCTTGGCCGTCAATCGGCGTTGGCAGAATCGCCAAACCCAGGAATGGGAAGAGGCGACCAGCTATTTCGACGTTGTGTGCTGGCGCGACATGGCCGAGAACGTAAGCGAGTCGTTGATGCGCGGGGCCAGGGTCGTCGTCGCGGGCCGCTTGGAGCAACGCAGCTGGGAAACCCAAGAAGGCGAACGCCGGTCCAAGGTGGAGGTCGTTGCCGACGAGATCGGCCCGTCGTTGCGCTGGGCCACGGCACAGGTGACCAAGACCGACCGGAGAGCTCCTGCGGAGGGATCCCGGACCGGGCGCCCACAGGCGCCCGCCAGCTCCCCTGGTCCCGCCACCTACGCGCAGGACGAGGAGCCCTTCTGATGGCTCGCGGCAACCTTCGCACCTCGACCAGCCGCCGCACAGCCAAGGACGCCGGCCGGCGCATCAAAAAGAAGCCGTGCGCCTTGTGCAAGGACCACATCGAGTGGGTCGACTACAAGGATGTCTCGCTGCTGCGAAAGTACATGAGCGATCGGGGAAAGATCCGTTCCCGCAGGGTCACCGGCAACTGCGCCCAGCACCAACGTGGGATCGCCCTTGCGATCAAGACCGCCCGTGAGCTCGTCCTGCTCCCCTACACACAACGCACCGTGACCGAGCGACCCGGAGGTCGCCGCGGCGGCCCCAGAGAGGGTCGCGGGGAGCGTCCGCGTCCGAGGTCCGAGGAAGCCGCCGCTGGCCAGAATGGGCGAGCCCAAGACGCGACGACCACTCTTGAGGCGGAGCCCGATCCCGTCGGCACACCAGAATCCGAGCCTGCCGATGTGCACAGCGACGAGGAGGCAGAGGAAGCAGCGCCACAGACAGAGCAACAGACAGAAGAGGGTGCTTGATGCGGGTCCTGCTGCGTGCGGACGTCGCCGGGGTCGGGCGGCGCGGTGATCTCGTGTCTGTTGCCGACGGCTTCGCGCGCAACTTCTTGTTTCCGGCCTCCATGGCGCTGAAGGCAACCGATGGGATCGAGGGTCAGGCAAACGCCATGAGACGCGCCGCCGACATGCGCAGGGCGGTCAGCGACCAGGCGGCGCGTGCTCAGGCGGAGGTCCTTGACGGCGCCGTCGTGTCAATCGAAGCCCGGGCATCGACAGCCGGCCGACTCTTTGGCTCCGTTGGCGTCCCGGAGATTGTGGACGCGATCGCGCAGCAAAAGGGGGTCGAGGTCGATCGTGAATCGATCGCGCTCATCGAGCCGATCAAGACCCTGGGCACAACCGAGGTTGTCCTCACGCTCTTCGAGGACGTGTCTGCAAGCGTCGTGGTCGAGGTGAACGCAGCGGGCTGACGTCCCCCCTTGTCACAGCCCCTGTTCAAGCTTGGGCTGTGACTCCCATCGAGCCGCCGGCACGTCCCTTGGCACGACAGGCATGGCGCCCAACGATCTCCACCGTTCGTCCACAGGTTCGGCCACAGAGGAGACCAGGGATTTTGTCGCATGAATCCACAGGTTCTTCATCTTTCGTTTCACAGCGAGTTCCGTCATGGTGATGAGCACGATGGTTCAGGCTCTTGAGGACAGCAGACCCCGCCCGCTTCGGCGACCGACGGGTCTGGCTCGAGTCCCTCCCAACAATCTCGAGGCGGAGGAGTCCCTTCTCGGCGCGATGCTGCTCTCGGCCGACGCGACCGCCGCAGCCATAGAGATCTGCGGTCCTGAGGACTTCTACAAACCCGCGCATGGCCACATCTTTTCGGCGGTGATCGCCCTCTTCGAGCGCGGAGAGGCTATCGACGCTGTCACGGTCCGTGACGAGCTGACCCGTTCAGGAATGATCGAATCGGTGGGGGATCCCGGTGTCCTGCTGTCATTGCAGGCCAACACCCCCTCGATTGCGAACGCCGTTCATTACGCTCGCATCGTCGAAGAGCACTCTCTGCTCCGACGGATGATCGGGGTCGCCGGTGAGATCGCCGAGATCGGCTACAGCGTTCCAGAGGACGTGGAGAGCGCGGTGGACGAGATGGAGGCCAAGGTCTTCAACGTCGCCCAGCGCAGGACCACCGATTCGATCAAATCGCTTCATGACGTCCTTCTCCAGAGTCTCGACCGGATCGAAGAGCTCTCGCACGGCCGAGATGCGATCACGGGGACGGCGACGGGTTACGCGGACCTCGACTCGATACTGGCGGGGCTCCAGCCGTCGACCCTGACGATCGTCGGCGCACGTCCTGCAGTCGGCAAGACCAGCCTGGCGCTGGGGATACTGGCCCACGTGGGTATAGAGCTGCACAGACCCGGCCTCCTGTTCTCTTTGGAGATGGGCCACCTGGAGCTCTGCCAACGGCTCCTCGCTTCCGAGGCGCACGTTGACGGCCAGAGGGTTAGAACCGGACGCCTCCAGGATGCGGACTGGCGCAAGTTGGGAGTGGCTGTGAGCCGCCTCGACAGCGCGCCCATCTTCATCGACGACAATCCGAACGTGACGGTGATGGATATACGGGCTCGCGCTCGGCGCCTGCGCAAGAGCGAGGGGGACCTGGGGGTCGTGATCGTCGACTACCTCCAGCTCATGACCGGCCGCGGCAGGGCGGAGAACCGCCAGGTGGAAGTGGCCGAGATCAGTCGCAGCCTGAAGATCCTGGCCCGTGAGCTCGGGACGCCGGTCATCGCGCTCTCCCAGCTGTCTCGAAACCTGGAGAGCCGCCAGGACAAGCGGCCGATGTTATCGGACCTTCGGGAGTCCGGATCCTTGGAGCAGGACGCCGATGTCGTGATCTTCATCTACCGAGAGGAGCAGTACGATCCTGAGATCCCGATCGAGCGACGCGGGGATGCCGAGATCATCGTCGCCAAGCACCGCAATGGGCCGACCGGTTCCGTGCACCTCGCCTTCTTGAGTCAGTACGCCCGGTTTGAGAACATGTCACGGATGTAGGGGCCCGCTTTCACGCCGGTGAGGCACTTCGGAGCCCGGCGCCCCCCGAAAGGGGAGGTTCGGGGGGTCCGATCTCTTCGTCATAGGGACGGTCGCCCGAGCGATGCTTCCTGAAGACGGGCATGAGCACGGCTAGGACGCCAGCGCCGAGCACGCAGAGCAAGCCCCCAGAGACGACCGAGAGCTCGATACCGGCGAGGCTGGCCACCCCTCCGGCCTCCAGGTCTCCGACTCTCGGGCCTCCCTGCACGACGGCCAGCTGGATCGAGACGATCCGACTTCGGAGTCGCTCGGGCACGACCGAGTGCAAGATCGTGTTGCGCAGCACCGCCGAGATCACGTCTGCCCAGCCTGCGAAGCACAGCAGCACCAAGGCCAGCCAGAGGATGTGGGTGAACCCGAAGGCCGCGATCGCAACACCCCAGGACGCCACCGCGACGATGACGCCCAAACCTTGGCGGTCGAGCCTGGCCACCCACCCGGTGGTCAGCGCTCCCACGAGCGCTCCTGCCCCGGGCGCGGCGTACAGATAGCCGACGACGCTCGGGCCACCGTGCAGAACGGTGAGGCCGATCGCGGGGAACAGCGCACGGGGCATCCCGAAGACCATCGCGTTGATGTCGATCAAGTAGGCGCCCTGCATGACCTGACGCCCGCGCAGAAAGCGGACGCCGTCAGCGATGGATCGAAGTCCCGGCGCAGCAGCGCCCTGCTCGGGGGGGATCGGACGCATCATTGTGGTGACAACGATCGCGCCGAGAAAGCTCACTGCGTCTATGACGTACACCCAGCCGACTCCGGTACGGCCGATGAGGAGTCCCGCCGCAGCAGGGCCGACCACCGCTCCCAGCTGAAACAGTGCTTGGAGGAACGAGAGCGCGGCGACCAAGCTCTTCTGGCCCACGAGCGGGCGAACGACCGAGCTCCAAGAAGGATTGGAAAAGCCCGCGAACAGCGCGGCAACGGCGCTGATCACGTAAAGAGCAGGTATCGAAGGGTGGGAGCTCAACGCATTGGCAGCGAGTCCTGCACTGGCGCAGCTCGACGCCACGCTCGAGTAGCGCAGCAGCAGCCTTCTGTCGATTGCCTCGCCGACCGAGCCCCCCACCAGGGATCCCACGACGAGGGGCACGAGCTGGACGATGCTGATCGCACCGACTTGGAAGGACGAGTGCGTCTGTGAGTAGATCTGGTACGGGATCGCGACCACGGTCAGCTGGGTCCCGATCACCGAGACCAGCTGACCGCAAAACAGCAGCCTGAAGTCTCGACTCTCCTTGAGGGGGGCGGGATCGATGAGGATCCTCCGCCGCATCGGATGGAAGCCTAGGTGAGCCCCGACTGGAGCTTGCCCTTGGGCCCACCCGCGAGCGCGCCCAATGCCCGGTCGGCATGCTGGCGGAAGCCGAGCTCTGTGGCGATCACCTCCAGTATCACGAGGTCGGCACCGATGACAAAGGTGGTGCGGCGCAGCGGGAGGGAAGCGAGTCGGCGCAGCACTCCATAACGACGCGCCACCTCTCCGTCGCGATCGGAGAGCAACCGAAAGTCCAGTGAGTAGGTCTTGGCGAACAGTGCCAGCCTGTCGGGCGAGTCACGGCTCACTCCGACCGGTTGGCCACCGTGGGCGGCGAGAGGCTCTCTCAGGTCTTGGAAGTGACAGCTCTCTCTGGTGCAGCCGAAGGTCATCGCCGCAGGGAAGAAGAACAACACGACCGGACCCGTGCCGATGAGGTTCCAAAGGCGCGTGGGGTTGCCAAACTGATCGTCCAGCTCGAAATCCGGGGCCCTGTCACCCCTTTGCACGACACAGAGCCTAAGCCGGTCTGCTCTTTCTTGAGCGTCCGGATCCCGTCGTCTTGGAGTTCCCGTCGCCTCATTCGGCTCGGTGCAGGTGAGCCCGCTCAGCTCACCTCAGCGACCTCGGCGGTCCCTCACGTTGACCGAACGGTTGTGCGGTGACGGTGCATCCAGCCATCGCTGCGGCTCACGTGTCCTGGTCTGCGGCGCTAGGGAAGTCGCGCAAATGGTCGACGATCGTTAGAGCTCTCGACACGACCCTCGCGTGCTCACGCCAACGGGGGCGCTCGGGATGCAGGTTCGTGGGAGCGTGTCGCACTACGTGGTCACCCGACGAGAACATCTTGCTCTGGTCCTGGGCAGAGACGAGCGACCGGATGCCGGGGATCCCGGTGTCGAGGTCCCAGAGGATCTCTTTGGTCATCGTGTCTTCGAGCTCTTCCAGCGCGCCACGGAAGTCCTGGCCCTGGTTGAGGTAGAGCCCTCGGATCCCGCGAGACATCTTCTCAACCCGGTCGATGTGCCGTCGCCGGACCGCGGTAGTCCCCGTCATCTGGGCCGCGAGATGTCCCAAGGGCTCGAAACTCGAAATGGCGCCGCAGATGTCGATTACGGCCGACTCGCGTGTGGCGATCTCGCGTATGAGCCGCTTCACCAGATCTCCTCGCCGGGCTCGCGGCTCGACCCCCTGACCCGAGTTGTCGCGGATCGAACCGAAGGTGGAGAGGACTTGTTTGTCGACCACCTCCAATAGATCGAGCGACGTCGAGTGGGGGTCACCGCCCTCTGGCTCGATGGGGTTGGTCCCCCGGGAGCTTCCTCGAGCGCTCACGCCCCGATCGCTCCGAGCGTGTCGGCTCCGGGCGCACCGGGTGCCCGCGGCACCGGTGGCTTTGCGGTGATCAGGTGCGCGAAGAGGTCGTGGGCGCTGAGGGACTTCCGAGCTTGAGGGGATCGTTGGGCGGCGAAGGCCAACAGGTCAGAATCGGGCGCCTCCTCCCTGCCCGACACGCTCGAGATGCACCAACCCCGGACCACGAGGTCCATGGTCGCTTCGCCCAGCAGCTCAGCGATCCTCTCGACGTCGCCGCGCTGTACGCTCCGCTCCAGCGCATGCTCTGCCGCCCCGACGCAGAGCTGCCAGCCCTTCAATCTCTCGAAGCCGAGGGGATCCTGGGGTAGCTGGCTCTCCGATCTCTGCGGGTCGGTGCCCTCCGCGATGTACGTCACGCGGTACTGATCGCGCGCGCTGAGCGCTGCCAGCCGAGACACCGTGACCTCTAGCCACGCGAAGCGCTCCCACTCCTCGTCAGCCAATGATTCAAGGCATCGCCCGAAGTACGAGAGCGCGGAACGGTAAAGGCTCACTGCACTGCTCGGTTCATCCGCAGGATCCGCCTCGCGTTCTACGGACCCGGCCCTGCTGGCTAGCACCGAGCCGACTGGATCGAAGGCACGCCAACGGAGCTCGCGTTCGGCGCGTGCAGTGTTCACGACGGGCGTGCGAAGGACGGCCTCGGTCCAGCGACCGAGATTGGGACGGGCTTCAAGCACTGCCTCCATCTCGACGATAGTTGCTGGAGGTCCGGCGAGATTGAACGGCCCGGACGCGGACTCATCGAGAGAAGCGGTGATGGCGCTCGCCATCTCGTCTGGCCTGGTGAGCTGTACCGGCTTGTTCTTGAGCATCGACATCTTGTCGTTGCGCAGCCTCCAGAGCCGGCCGTGAACAGCCTCCGAGGCGGTCCACGTGGTGACGATCGCTGCGAACCGCAATCTGACGACTCGCCGCGCGCTATGCGCCGCCTCGAAATCTGCGACTAGCTCGTCCGCACGGGCAAAGGCGCGCGTAGCAGGCAGGTCTCTTATGCCGGCCATTGGCCATCCCTCGTCGACCTGTTCCGCGGTCAGGGTTGGTGAATAGCCCAGAGTCGAGGATCCGAACACCACAGATGAGATGGCGTGGCGCTCAGCAGCTTCGCATATCTCGTTGATCCGGGCCAGCCAGGCCTCGTCGGCCATGGAGGGGGATTCCTCCGTGCTCATGGGAAGGATCACCATGGCGTCGGCAGAGTCAAGGGCGGCACCGACATCCTTTCCCGCGTTGGGGGCCATGGCGGACCCCCACCGCACGTGGACCACCTCTTCTATTGACTTTTCTTTGGCGAGTCGGTCCGCGATGTGCACAGCCATTGCCTCGGAGGTGACGGTTGCGATTGGATCCACAAGCGCTAGTCGCACGTTTCCCGCGCTCCGTTCGTGAGGCGTGGTATCTCTCCGGAGCTCGTTCTCCGGGCTCGCTCGAGTGCGATACCCCCTCGCTGCCGGATCAACCGTCCGGGGCCGGTTTGTGGTCCGACGAGCCAGGGTAGCCGGGCGCGGGAGGGAAGCTTGAAGGCGGGACGAGAGCTCTCTGGGTCGGTGGAGATGTGCGACAGGGGAGTCCGAAACGCCGCGGTGAAGATCGGTGACCCTTCGGGGGTCCGGATTGGCCGGCGCCGTGTGAGGGGTGGTTCGGGCGTCAGCTCGGCCGCTGGGGCCCGCGGCGGGGGCAAAGTGCCGCTGCGACCGGGTGATGGGATGTGAGCCACAACCCTCCTTGGGTATGTGAGGGGTCGTGGGCGGCGTCGCGGGCAGGGAGGAGCTCTACGGAGCATGCGTGTCCGAGCTGTCTGCGTCGGCTTACGAGATCCCCACAGAGCAGCCGGAGGCCGACGGCACCATCGAATGGACGTCGACCGTCCTGGTCGTAGTCCAAGCCCGAGCTGCGGACAAGACCGGACTTGGCTGGACCTATGCGACCCCTGCAGCGGCTGCGTTCGTTGGCGAGAAGCTGGCCTCGGTGGCCGTGGGACAGAGCGCGATGGACGTGGGCAAGGTCACGTGGGCCATGACACGCGCCTGTCGAAACGTCGGCCAACCCGGCATCGCCGCCTGCGCCGTGTCGGCGGTTGACGTCGCATTGTGGGATCTCAAGGCCAGGCTGCTCGACCTGTCGCTCGGAAAGCTGCTGGGCCAGGTCCGCAACTGTGTCCCCGTCTACGGAAGTGGTGGCTTCACCACCTTCGACGACGCGACGACGCGCGCCCAGCTCGAAGATTGGACACAGGGACTGGGGCTGAGAAAGGTGAAGATAAAGATCGGGGAGTCCTTTGGAAGCAACGAGCGCCGGGACCTGCACCGGGTGGCGCTTGCACGCCAGGTCATCGGGCAGGAGGTCGAGCTCTTCGTCGACGCAAACGGCGCCTATGGTGCGAAGCAGGCGGCACGACTCGGACGCTTGATGGGAGATTCCTGGGGCGTCTCTTGGTTTGAAGAGCCGGTGTCTTCCGACGATATCCCGGGCCTCAAGGACGTGCGCGACGCTTGCCCTCAAGACGTCGCTGCGGGCGAGTACGGCTTCTCCCCGTGGTACTACACCGAGATGCTCCGGGCTGGGGCCGTCGACTGCCTCCAAGCGGACGCGACCCGCTGCCTCGGTTTCACTGGTTGGCTCGCTGTCGCCAACCTCGCTCAGGCGAACCACCTGGACATCTCCGGCCACTGTGCACCCAACCTGCACACCCCGGTCGCCGCCTGCGTGCCGAACCTGCGCCATCTCGAGTACTTCTCCGATCACGTGAGGATCGAACGGCTGCTCTTCGAGGGCTCTTTGTCCCCGGTGGATGGCTCCCTGGTGCCCGACACCAGTTCTGCTGGCTTGGGACTGGCCTTCAGGTCAAAGGACGCGGCGCCCTACCGCGTCCTTTGAAGGATCCGATGGTTCTAAGAGTCGGATCCCACCGTGACGGGAGCCAGCGTGCGGGGCTCGTAACCGGCTGTCACCCTCTTGGGGTCACGTATGACCGCCGCGGAGACGATGACGGCCACTGCCGCGATCGCCGCTCCGACCAGGAAACCCCGGTCCCATCCGTAGACGGTGGCCGCATGCGCAAGGGCTACGCCCAGATGCCCTCTATGGCTCGCAGCCAGAGCACCCATCCGAGAGTGCATGGCGTCGACCGAGATCGTCGACAGGAGGGCAAGGCCGATGGCGCCGCCGACCTGCTGGCCGGTGTTGAGAAGAGCTGACGCGAGGCCTGACTCGTGGGGGGCCACCCCTGCGACCGCGGTGAGCGTGAGGGGGACGAAGCTGAAGCCCATCCCGCCACCGAGGACGAGCAACGGTCCGAGGACATCGAGATAGCTGCTGTGAACTCCGAGTCTCGAGAACCAGAGCAGACCCACAAGGACCGTCGCCGGCCCCACGAGCATCGGGATCCGAACACCCATCCTGCCCACGAGCCGGCTCGTGACCTGGGCCATGACGGCTATGACGGCCGCGGTCGGCAGGAACGCGAGGCCCGCCTTCAGCGGGCTGTAGCCAAGGATCTCCTGTATGTACTGAGTGAGGAAGAAGAACATCGCGAACAGGGCGGCGCCGATGCAAAGCATGATCCCGTACGTGCCCGAGCGGTTCCTCTGGTTGAAGATGTGCAAAGGCATCAGGGCGTGCTCGGCGCGCGACTCCCAGATCACGAAGCCGCCGAGCAGAAGACCTGCCAGCACGAGGCACACGATGGTGGCGGGACTGCTCCAAGCGTGGCTCGCGGCGTTGGTCAACCCGTAGACGAGCAACGCCATCCCCGAAGTCACGCTTATCGCGCCAGGCACGTCGAGTCGGCCTCGCCGGCTCTCCGACTCCACCAAGACCATGGGGGTGACCAACAACACCATTGCACCGATGGGGACGTTCACGAAGAGCACCCACCGCCACGACACGAGATCGGTCAGCACCCCACCTAGAAGAAGACCGACTGCGGCACCCGCTCCCGACATGGCCGCGTAGACACCCATGGCCCGGTTTCTGGGCTCACCTTCGGGAAAGTTGGTCGCTATGAGCGAGAGGGCCGTCGGCGATGCGATGGCTCCCCCGACGCCTTGGAGCGCTCTGGTCACGATCAGCCATATGTCGCTTTGCGCGAATCCTCCCGCCAGCGAGGCGACAGAGAAGATCCCGATGCCGATCATGAACATCCGTCTGCGTCCGAACAAATCCCCTGTGCGACCTCCGAACAGGAGCAAGCCTCCAAAAGTCAGCGCGTAGGCGGTCGTCACCCAGACGAGATTGGAAAGCGAGAAGTGGAGGCCTCGTTGGATGGAGGGAAGTGCGACGTTGACCACGGTGGCATCGAGGACCACCATCAGCTGAGCGGTGCTGATGACCGCGAGGGCAACCCCCAGGTGGCGGCGTCTCGAGGTCGCATCCGCTGCGGTGTCGAGCTGGGTCATGCGTTCCTTTCTGCGCTTTGAAGCACAACGGGGGCGGTCGCGAGTGGCACGAGGATGGTGTCGATCACCTCTGCCATGTAGGCGGCGTCGGGAATTTCGCCGTCGAAGACCACTCTGTAGAGGAGCAATGCGGGAATCAGAGCGAGAAAAAGGCCGGAGCCCCTGCCGGGCGGGACCTCCCCTCGCGCCCGCGCTCGGCCTAGCAGCCGGGCGATCAGCTCCTGACGTGGTTGGCAGAAATGCTCGCGAAAGGCACGTGCGAGCTCGGGGTCGCGTGCCAACGCGCTTGCCAGGGAGGTTGCGAGCCCGTACATGAGTGACATCGGCCCCGCATCCCCAGGCGCAGCCACGGGGACCAGCGCGTGCAGGTCACCGGAAAGGCTTCCGGTTTCGGGGGGTTCGACCAGGGGTTTGGTGCGGTTGAGAGCATCGATCACGAGGTCGGCCTTGGATGCCCACCTCCTGTAGATGGTGGCTTTTCCGGCGTGTGCCCGGGCGGCCACCGATTCGATCGTCAAGCGGTCGTAGCCGTCTGCGAGCAAGAGCTCCAATGCGGCTCGGCGGATGTCCTCGTCGCGAGTGGTGTCGAGTAGGCGTCCGGCTGCCATGTCACCCCTTTTCGGATCGCTCGTGTTCCGGAACGGAACGGTATCGTTTCGCCAGGTGGATGTCAAGTGGCTTCTGGACAGCATGCGGTCGTTGCGGGGTCGCCCGCTAAACTGGTGGACCCTGCGGGCGTAGTTCAGAGGCAGAACATCAGCTTCCCAAGCTGAGAACGCGGGTTCGATTCCCGTCGCCCGCTCTCGTGTGATGTCGCGAGACATCGCGGACACATGAACCCGCGGAAGACTAGCGCTGCGGTCTTCCGCGGGCTTGATAGATCCGGCTCGCATCGAGCGTGAGCTGGCGAAGCAGCTCGCCCTCGAAGCTCACCACCCGGACGTCGAGGTCGGCCACGTAGAGG
>JBOGFX010000337.1:0-4898 GCA_050743805.1 Acidimicrobiales bacterium | reverse complement strand
GTCAAGGGCCGCGCGTTTGGGCTGGTCGCGATGGCTGTTGGGGTGGTCGCCACAGCCATCGGTGCGTTTTCTGCTTGAGCTTGGTGGCAGCTACTCACCAGGCAGTACCTCTACCGTGGCGAGAGCTGTTTCATCATCGTCATGAGGGTGCCGGTCGGGTCGGGGGGCCGCCTCGCCACGTCCACCGGACGACCAGTCCTACTGCGTCATCGACGGGAAGCTCGACCTCGCGCTCGTGCTCGCGTCGAGTAGGTCCAAGTTGCCAGCGGCTCGGCCGTGTTCGTCCCGGCCGGGTTACCCCATCGGATCGGGCTCAGATCCGGAGGTGGGTCAGATCCGGTACACCTTCAACGCGGTGTTGTGGAACAGCGCCTCTTTGTCCGCGCGGCTGGCGTCGGCGGTCACGCGCTTGAAGGCGTTCCACGCCTCGACGTAGCCGAAGGACTGCCTGTCCACCGGGAAGTTAGACTCGAAGAGGCAGCGGTCGACCCCGAAGGTCTCGATGCACCAGCGGAGCTGTGGGTCCCACTTCTCCGCTATCTCCTCCGAAGTCGTCTGGTAGGGGTGCTGGTGCCAGTCCTCGCCCATGCTCGGCATCCCGATCCCGCCGAGCTTGAGCGCGACGTTCGGACAGGTCGCGAGGTCCTCGAGGGCGCTCCGCCAGGCCTGCAGCACCTCTTCGCGGTCCTGCGCGTAGGGGCCGATCCGGAGCGGCCCTCCGAGGTGGTCGCAGATGATCTGCACATCGGGGTGCGCCCGGGCGAGGTCGGTGAGCTCGGGGATCTGGGGGTGATAGAGCCAGGCGTCGAAGCTCAGGCCGGCCTCGCCGAGCGCGACAAAGCCTTCGCGGAACGCCGGGTCCCCAAGCAACCCGGGCGGGTTTGGGCGCGCGAGGGGAATCTCGGGGCTCGCGTCCCAGACGCTGATCTGGCGGATCCCGCGGAAGCGCCCCTTGCCCCCCTCGACGTGCGCCGCGAGGACGTCGGCGACCTCGGCACCCGCAGATCGACGTGGCCGACGATGCCGGCGACGAAGCCGCTCGGGTCGGTCCGCACGACGAACTCCGTCTCGCCGACCGGCCTGAAGGCCTCCGGCCCCTCGTCGCGGTACCCGGAGCGGCACTCGACGAATACCGTCTTTTCGATGTGCTGGCCGGCCCCGGTGTCCTCGCGCAATTCCTCTGCCATGTAGCGGCCCTGGTAATTCGGGCGCGGCTCGGTCCACAGGTGGTGATGCGGGTCGCAGATCAACAGGTCCGGTTCGAGGATCGTCTCCATGACCCAATTCTGGCCCGTGGGGTCCGAAACAGGATCAGGCCGTGGGCCGGGATGTGAGCGAGGTTTGATCGCAGTGGGGACCGTTACACCTTGGGCCTGGAGCAGCGCCGCGAGGTCGGCTGCCTCGTGCTGGGCCTGGGCGGCGGTGAGGCCGTAGTCGGGAACGATGATGACCTTTGGTGGCGTACGCCATCGAATGGCGGCGTCGTCGGCCGACACCTGCCGGATGTTCGTGCTGATGGCGGCGGGGCCGGTCGTGGTGGTCGAGGCGTCGATGGTTTGGGCCGTGACGCACTTTGCCACGCTCGAGGAAGATGAGGCTGAGTTCGAGCGCAGGCTCTGCGCCGCTCGCCGCCTGATCGTCGACTACATCGACGTTTATCCGTTCCTTGAAGATTATTCATCTCTGAAGGAGGGCGCCGTCCGGCCCCTCAGCCGAGGATTAGGACAAGCCGGGTGTATCGATCCCCAAGGTGCGCGACGGGTGAAGCAGGTGATGTTCGGCTCCCAACGCCCGAGGACCCGACGACCGGGACCCAGCACTAGCCTCGGTCTTTCATGTTTATAGCGGGCGGGGTTTTGGTGGCTGCTGACGGTGGTTTTGGTGGTCGGGGTCGGTCGGTGTGAGGGGTGCGCCTTGGTGGTGGGCGTGGCGGGTCACGGGGTGGCCTTGTTCGTTGGTTTTGGAGGCGGCTGGCGGGTTGATCAGCCAGGCCGGGGGCCGGGTTCAGGCGAACGCGGCTCGGAGTCGTTCGAAGCCGGTAGCGAGGGTCTTCGCCCACGCCCAGGTTTGATCGAGTCGTAGGTTCACTCGGCGGCCGCCGTGGGTGAGTCGGGCGGAGGTGTGGAGGATGCGGTAGCGGAAGGTGTCGATCTCGCAGCGGGCGATAGCTGGTTGGTCGGCGAAGCAGATGAGTTTTGTCCATGCGACGAGGTCGGCCGCGGCGAGGACGACTTCGAGCCAGGCGTGGTTCTCTGGGGCGGCCCGGCAGGGCAGGTTTCTCAGTCCGGCTGCTTTGGCTTGGCGGATGCGGTCCTCGATGCGGGCGTGTTGGCGGTGGCGTAGCTCGAGTCCGGCGGTCTGGCCGGCGATGATGCCGGGGGTGGTGTCGGTCAAGAACGCGGTGTGACGCATGCCTTCGACCACGTCGAAGAGGGACAGTTGGGCGCCGGGATGCGGACGTTCTTTCCGGACGATCAGGCGGGACCCGGCCGGCCAGGCGGATAGGTCGACCAGAGCGGTGATCTCGGTGACCCACGCGCCGTCACGGATGTTGTCGTCGGGTTCGACTGCTGGGGACCATGCGGCCTCGGGAACGGTCTTGATGGCGTCACGGACCGTCTCGCCGATGGGGAAACCGAGCGAGTACCCGACGTGGCGGGCTCGACACGCGGCCGCGAACCCGTGTGTGGCCCCCGCAGCGTCGCAGCGCGCTACGAGGCGGGTGTCGCTGTCGGGTCGAGGTCGTGCCGTCTCGGGCAGGTTCGCGATCGCCATGTCCAATACCGCGATGTGATCGGCGGCAGTGTTGGAGCCGGCCCGGCCTTCCCGCACGATCCCCGCCAGTGCCTCCCCCGACGAGATGTCCGGGCGGTCCAGAAAACATACCAACGGGTGGAACCCGAACGTGTGCTTCCACGTTGGAGCCGCGAGCTCCTTGTCGGAGTGGGCAATCACGATCGTGGCATCAAAATCCAGGTGTAACTCGCCGCCCAACTCCGGTGCGGCCCCTGCCGCCCACGCCCACGCTCGAGCTGCCGCCCTGCCCTCACGTAGCCGGGTCAGGTGCTTGTCGCTGACCCGGTCCAACGCCCGCCACGCGGTCGCGGTCGAAGCGACCGGCCCGAAGAGGCTGGGCTGATCCCGCAACCCGGCCAGGTCCGAGATCGACCTGGCCCCGTCCGCGACCGCGACGGCCAGATCAGCGAGAACCTGGCCGGGAAAGTGCCTGGCCGGGAACGCCTTGTACGTATCGAGCAAGACCTCGTCCCACGCCTCGACGAGCCCCGTTACCCCAGCCATCTCACGGAGCAATTCCGCCCCCGCGTGCGACACCACCCCGCCACCATCCGCGGTCACCGTCATCCTCGCCCACCGGTCGCTACGCTTCACTTGCCAAGTGCCTCCCCGTGAGGGTGATCAGGACGTCAAATACCCTGAGTTTCCCTTACGGGACAGGCACACTGGCGCATCCCCGACTACCTCAACCCGCCCCGCGTGCAAAGGCGAGGTTAGCAGCAGCAACCTCTGGCAGGCGGCCCAGTTGATCGAGCGCCTGGTGAGCTTCGCTGTAGGCTTCTGCGGCTGGGTGGCATTGGCAGGGCATCTTGCCTAAAGACGCGGCGGTCTTGCCGAGGCGGACGAGAACCTCCAGCGACGGCCTCGCGGGGGATGGTGACTTTCGTTCCTCGGTAGTTGCTCAAGATGGCTTGGATGGCCTTGGGGAGCCGCTTCAGATCTGGGCTTCCATCTGCCATCAGATACGGCAGCTTCCACGTTTGTGGGTGGTCCGGCGTCTGGACGTAGGCGAAGCAGCGGACTGGCAGGTGGTATTTGTGGTGCAGCACCTCGCCAAGACGTTGGTCGAGGGCAGCCGCGGGATCGTCGTGCTGGGCTGCGGAGGGTAAGGGTGCGGAGGCCGGCGGGCAGGGACGGTAGATGCCGTGGACCGAGATCCACCACAGGTCGAGCGGCGGGTCTGTCCCGTCGAGCGAGGTGAAGACCCGATCTCGCAGACCGCCGTGAGCAATGTCGGCGGCGTAGAGCATCTGGCCGTCGCTGACTGCTACCGCGGTGACCTGCTGCTGGGCGGCATACAGGACTGGCTGGTCGAGAGCCTGGCTCACTGAGTTTCGATGCCAGGCCAGCGATCCTGGTCGTTTTACTTCAAGGACGAGGCGCTTGATGCCCAGTTCCGAGAGGACGATCTCTGCTCTGCCGATTTGGAGGTTGACGTCCGCGAGGTTCCAGTCGAGCACCTGTGTGAAAAGGTCCTCGAGGATGTTCTCGGCGATCTTCTCTACGGGCGCGTCGAACAGTCCCTGGCGGAGTCTCTGTGACCGCCGGGCCGTGAAGCTCGGCCAGGCTGAGACGAGCCTGCTTATGCACTGTCTATACGACGCCAGTTGCGTGTAATCACGCCCACCGGATATGACCGCATCGCTCATCACCCCTGTCTCTCCCACGACCCGCACGGCAACTGGCTTTGCTCCCCCAACAGGGCGGGAGCCTAGCCTCGCTCATGATCACGCTCCAGCAGCGGGATCATGCAGCTCCGGACTCTGGAGGCACGGTAGGCACGAGGACTTTCTTGAACCGCAGCGACGTGATGGAGCTCCGTTGTGCGTCACAGCGAGCGGCTCGCAGCAGTGCGCCTCGTAGCGGTCGCTCGCACTACGCCTGCCCATCTCCGACGGCTCGGAGCGGCGTGTACAGAGGATCTGGAATCGGCTGGCCGTGACCCACACAATATCGAGCCGTATCACTGTGACGGCATGCCCCGGATCGCCGAGGCGGGGCGAGACGAGACGAGGGAAACATAACTTGACTGTTAACTAACAGTGTCGTTAAATGTTGGTGTGACGACCTTCGACATCCTCGCCGACGCCACCCGGCGCAGC
>JBOGFX010000336.1:0-8802 GCA_050743805.1 Acidimicrobiales bacterium | reverse complement strand
GCACACGACGCGCCGGGCCGACGTCGCCACCGGGGTCGTCCTGGGGACGGCCGGCGGCCTGGCGGCTCTGTTCTTGTACCTGGAGGCTACCGGCGGGACCACAACGGGTAGCACCCAGCAGATCCTCTTCGGCTCGATCTTCGCGCTCGACACCTCCGTCCTGCCGTTCGTGGGAGCGCTGGGCGCCCTCGCCACGGCGCTGACCTTGCTCTGCTACAGACCCCTCGTCTTGAGCTCGGTGGACGCCGAGATCGCCAGGGCAAGGGGAATACCGTTGCGCTTGGTCGGCATCGTCTACATGGTTTCCCTCGCCCTCGCGGTCGCTCTGTCCTCTCTGAGCGTGGGCGCCGTCTTATCGACTGCCTTGCTCGTTGGTCCGGCCGCTTGCGCGATCAAGGTGGCCCGGAGCCTTTCGTCCGCGATCGCGCTGGCCGTGTTGATCGCTGTGGCCACAACCGAGGTAGGCATCCTGGCCTCCTACGACAGCTACTACTGGGTCGCCTCCCATGATGCGATGCCGGTCAGCTTCTTCGTGGTCGCTGCGGTCCTGGTCGCGTACGCGATCTGTAGCGCGCTCGCGGCGCTCTCAGCCCGCGTTGTCACCTCGGGGCGGCGAGCGCTGGGCGACTGATGTTCTCCGCCTTCATGACCAACACGTGGCTGGCGGTCACGGTCGTCGCGGTAACGGCAGGCGCTGTCGGGTTCTTCGTAGTGCTGCGCAACGCCGCGTTCTCTGCCCACGCGCTCCCCAACGGTGCCTTTGCGGGAGCTGCCTTCGCAGCGGTCACCGGGATGGACCCGCTGGGCGCGATCGTGCTCTTCTCGCTGCTCGCAGCCGGGGGGATCGGTCTCATCTCTCGTCGTGGGCGTCACGACGTCGCCACAGCGCTGGTTCTGGTCGCCCTGCTCGCCTTGGGCTCTGCGCTGCTGAGCCGGACCTCGCAGTACGGCGGCGAGGTCTACTCGGTGTTGTTCGGCGAGCCCATCGGTGCCGGTTCGGCGGAGCTCATCCCGACCGGGGCTCTGGCGCTCGGGTGCCTCGTGGCCTTGGGCCTCCTGTGGAGGCCGCTGCTCCTGTCGACCGCCCTCCCCCAGGCGGACTCCCCCGACACCGGGGGCGGCCGGCTTGTGAACGTCGCCTTCCTCGTTCTCGTGGCCCTGTCGACCGCCATGACGGTGCCCGTCGTCGGGGCGCTCCTCGTGTTCGCCCTCATGATCGGACCCCCCGCGGCAGCCTGTGCGCTGAGCGATCGGCCCGCGACGGCGATGGCGTTGTCGATCGCCTTCGCCCTTGTGACCGCATGGGCGTCGGTCGCGTGCTCCTATGCCACCAACTGGCCGACCGGGTTCTTCGTGGGTGCCTTCGGCGCTGGCTTCTTTTGTCTGGGCACCGCCAAGCCCCTCCTACGGCGCGTGCGACCAGCGTTCTTCGCGCGGCAGGTCTCCTGAGCGAACCTCGCAGGATCCCACAGGTGGGTGCCTCTCAGGTGGTTTGCCCGCCTCGAGCGGCGCGTTGGTAGGGTCGGAGATGAGGTCTCGCGCGACGCTCGCCCCCCGAGGGGGCTTGCGCCGCCGCTCGCGCCGGGTGCTCCTTGGCGTCGCGATCACGGTGGTCCCGCTGGTGATCACGGCCCTCCCGGCGCCGTCTTTAGCCGCGACCAGATCCACCAACAAGAGCGGCACCCGCGCGCCCGAAAGGGTCTCGGGAGGTCCGAAGGGCCACTACCTGGTGCCTCCGGGCATCCGCAAGATCCGCCACGTCATCATCATCATGCAGGAGAACCGGTCCTTCGACGACTACTTCGGCACCTTTCCTCGAGCCGACGGCATCCCGACGACGAACGGCAAGCCGGACGTCTGCGTGCCCGACCCCAAGGGCGGTTGTGTTGCCCCCTTCCACGACACGGCCGACATCGACGGAGGCGGTCCTCATGGGCGCTCCAATGCCGTCGCCGACGTGAACGGCGGCAAGATGGACGGTTTCGTGGCCCAGCGCGCGGCGTCACTCAAGAACTGCCGGGAGATCGCCGATCCGGCCTGCAGCACCCAGACGACCCAACCCGACGTGATGGGGTACCACACCCAAGCCGAGATACCCAACTACTGGACCTACGCCAAAGACTTCACGCTCGATGACCACCTGTTCGAGCCGGTCGAGTCGTGGTCCTTGCCCGACCACCTCTACATGGTGTCGGCTTGGTCGGCCAGGTGCGCGAACCGCTCCCCGTCGAGCTGTGTCAACGACGTGGTCGGCCCCTACGGCGTCAGGCAATTCGACCACGCCGTGGAGCAAGAGCTCACGACCGGCGAGACCAGCATCGACCTTGCCTGGACCGACATCACCTGGCTCCTCTACGCGCACCACGTGAGCTGGCGCTACTACGTCCAGGCCGGCTTGCAACCCGACTGTGATGACGATTCGGCAGAGACCTGTGCCCCGGTGCGCCAGTCCTACAAGACCCTGGGCATCTGGAACCCATTGCCCCTCTTCGGCGACGTCCAGCGGGACCACCAGGTCTCTTTCGTCAAACCCCTGCGCTCCTACTTCAAGGCCGCGGCCCAAGGAACGCTGCCGGCGGTCTCGTGGATCACGCCCTCACAAGCCGACAGCGAGCATCCCCCCGCCAGCATCCACCAGGGTCAGGCCTACGTCACGGCCCTCGTGAACGCCGCCATGAAGAGCCCCGACTGGTCCTCGACCGCCATCTTTCTGAGCTGGGACGACTGGGGAGGCTTCTACGACAACGTCGTGCCCCCGGCGGTCGACGAGAACGGCTACGGCCTGAGGGTGCCGAGCATCACGATCTCCCCCTACGCGAAGAGCGGTTACATCGACCACCAGACCCTGAGCCACGACGCCTACCTCAAGTTCATAGAGGACGACTTCTTGGGCGGGGCCCGCCTCAACTCCAAGACCGACCACCGACCCGACCCCCGCCCCGACGTGCGCGAGGACGAGCCCATCCTGGGCAACCTCGTGAACGACTTCAACTTCAACCAGAAGCCCAGGCCGGCGGTCCTCCTGGCGACCAATCCCCCCACCGATTCGCCGAGCGTCCCGCAGTACTTCGCGAACAAGCCGGCCTGCGTGGGCTGCACCGCCACTCCCCCGAGCGGCCGGTTCCCCCCCGGCCAGTAGAGGCGGCACCGGGATCCGCGGCGAGGGCCAGCGGTTCGGGGCCCGACAAAGGGGATCGCTGCCCAGCTTGCCGAGCGGCCGGAAAGGACCTGAGGCTCAGCCCGACAGTGCGGCGATCACCGTGTCCATCTTCGCCTCCAGCGCGGCCAGATCGGCGACCTTCACCACCTCTTGGTCCGGACGGAGCCTGACCAGGATCACACCGCCGGCCTCGATGACCGCGTTCTCCACCTCGCCGAGGTGGTTGGCGCCCTGGCGTCGCAGGGCGCTCATGACCTCGGCCTTGCGCATCCCGAGATGGCGCAACGCCCGCTCGTCGAACCTTCCGTCTTCCACCAGGGTTGTGGGAGTGCCCTCGAAGAGCCTCACGGCCCCCGAGCTGCGACGCGCCACCCTCACGGTGACCGCGTTCAAAGTCACGAGGATGGCGGCCCCTAACAGGCCCCCGACCAGGGAATTGTCGTTACCTATGACGGCGTTCTGCACGTCGTTGCTGAGCAGGAGTAGGACCACAAGGTCAAAGGAGTTCAGCTGAGCCAGGTCGCGCTTGCCTCCGACGCGCAGCAGGATGACCAAGCCGAAGTAGACGCCCGCAGTGCGGATCACCTTCTCGAGCACGGGGATCCCCATGCTGAAGAGGTCGGTGCCGATCGATGCGCTCAGCATGTGGTTGGTCATGTGTGGGGCTCCTCCGCTCGTCCAACGCGGGGCCATCCTCGCACCGCCGCCGCGGACCTAGGCGAGCGCAAGGCCCGGTCCCCCCGTATCCAACAGGCGCGGGCACGTGCCCCCTGTTAGGGTGCCGCGATCGGGTGACTACGCGGGCCGTGGCCCAGGATGTTCTTGGACGAACGACTTAGGAGGAAGGTGCAGATGCGAGGATCGCAATTGCTCCGGGCCCTTGGTGGCCTGGGCCTCATGGGCGGGCTCTTGTTGGGTCTGTCACAGACCGCAGGAGCTACCGGGGTGACGAACACGATCGGCGGTGGGGGCCCTGGGGCCACCATCGGCTTCATCGCCCCCTCCCAGGCGCCATCGATCTGCACCGGCACGCCGTCTGCGCCCGGGCAGCTGAGTGGTGGGAGCTACGGCTCCGGTGTTGTCATCGACGGGACGTGTTGGGTCAACGGAGGGGTTGCGAACATCTCTGGCAACCTGACCATCGACCCTGGCTCCGAGCTGAACGCAACCTTCGCGATGAACGACCAGACCGGTGTCGGGGCCTCTGCGCTCAACGTCGCAGGCAACGTCTACGTCGGCCAGGGAGCCACCGTCGAGCTCGGGTGCGAGCCAGAGGCTTCTCCGTGCTCGGACAACCCGAACGTGGCCTCCAGGGACACGGTCTCGGGCAGCGTCTACGCGAGCGAGGCCCTCGGCATGATCGTCCACGACAGCGTCATAAGCGGGGACGTCCTTCAGGTCGGCGGTGGAGGTGGGCTGACCTGTGAGCCCATGGGGGCCTTCGCAGCCATGCACTCACCGGTGTTCAGCAACTACGAAGACAACACCATCGGAGGTGATCTGACGGTCGCCGGTCTTCAAACCTGTTACATCGGCGCCCTGCGCAACCAGGTGGGCGGGAGCTTGAACTACAGCGCGAACAGGTCGGCCGACCCCGACTCTTCCGAGGTGGCGTCCAACCAGATCGGCGGCGGCATGTACTGCTCGTCCAACTCGCCCGCGGTGCAGTTCGGCGACAGCCATGGCTCACCCAACATGGTTGGCGGAGGTGCGGTCGGCGAGTGCGCGTTCGGCGTCTCTCAACCCAACCCCGCTCCCAACGGGCCTGAGACGGCTGTGTCCGTCTCAGGTTGATCGGCGACGCCGGCCCAACTCCATCACCCCGGCAAAGCCCGATCCCAAGGGGCCCAAGCCAGGTGCCGCTGGCGCTGTGGTCTCAGGACCAATGCGCGCCGGCGGCGACCTGGCGTCGGGGCGGTCGTGGTCGCGGTTCTCAGCGCGTCCTGGCTGGCAGGAGGTCCGCCAGGTGCGAGCGCAGCGACGTCGCGACCGAGGGCAACGCCGATCTGGCCCCTCTACGGCCACGACCTGGCGAACACCCGTGAGAACCCCTCAGAGACCCTCATCAACCCCGGATCGCTGCGACGCCTGAAGAAGGTGTGGTCGACCGCCGGGATGGTCGGCGTCACCAGCACGCCCGTGGTGGTCTCGGGTGTCTGCTACTTCGGCGACTGGAACGGGACACTGTGGGCGCTGAACGCGGCAACTGGCAAGGTTCGCTGGAGCGCGGACGTGGGCGGGAGCATCATCGGATCACCCGCGGTCGCCGGCAACAGGGTCTTCGTCGGGGTCGGGAGCTCTCTGATCGCCTTCAACAAGAAGACCGGCAACCAGCTGTGGGAGGCCACCACAAACGACAACCAGTTCTCCCAGATCAATGCCTCGCCGGTGGTGGTGGGCAACCTGGTGATAGAGGGAACCGCTCAGTTCGAGGAGGTCGTCGGCAAGGCGCCATTCACCTTCAGGGGGAATGTCGCAGCCTTCAATGTGGCGACCGGCTCCCAGGTGTGGAACTTCTACACGACCGCCGATGACGCGACCAGCGGCGCCGGGGGCGGGGTGTGGTCCACCCCCGCCGTCGACACCGCCCTGGGGCTCCTCTACGAGGGGACCGGCCAGAACATCTCCGATCCACCTGGCCCGCTCGAGGACTCGCTCCTGGCGATCAGCTACCACACCGGTCGGCTGGCGTGGTCGCACCAGTTCACGGCCTCCGACGTGTTCAGCTCGGCCGACAATTTCTCGGGCAAGGACTACGACGTGGGCGCGTCACCCAACCTGTGGCGCTCTGGGGGCCAAGAGGTCGTGGGGGATGGCAGCAAGGACGGGGTCTACTCCGCCCTCAACGCGGCCACCGGGACACTTCTCTGGCAGACACCGCTCACGCCCGGCAGCGTGTTCGGGGGGGCGCTCGGTTCGGCGGCCTACGCCGGTGGCCGGATCATCGCGTCGTCGAACATCGGCAACCCTGCCACCAACGCGCTCACCAACAACTCGACCATCTTCGCCCTCAACCCCCAAAACGGCGCGGTCGAATGGAAGCACGACCTCGCGGGGAACGTTTATGGCCCGATCAGCGCCACCAAGAAGGTCGCCTTCGTCGGCACCGACAACAGCTCCATGATCGCCCTGGACATAAAGACGGGCAAGCAGCTGTGGTCCTTCAGCCCCCCCGGAAAGGTCGGCGGCGGAGCCTCCATCGTGGGGGGACGACTCCTGTGGGGCTACGGCTTCACGCTCTTCGGCGGCCCGGGGCCCGGGGGGGTCATCAGCTTCGGCCTGAAAGCCAGGTAGCTCGGACAGCCACGAGCGTGCGCCGCCCGGTGGGTCGGCCGAAGGTCACCCCCGCTGTACGGTGGCTGCACAAGCCGTCGGAAGGAAGCGCCAATGCGAGAAGTGGTGATCTGCGAGCCGCTGCGCACCGCGGTGGGACGTTTCGGCGGTGCCCTCAGGGACGTGCCGGCTCAAGACCTCGCGTCCAGCGTGGTCGCAGAGGTGATGTCCCGCAGCGGGATCCCCAAGGACCTGGTCGACGACGTCGTCATGGGCCAGGGCTACCCCAACGGCGAAGCCCCGGCACTGGGCCGCGTCGCAGCGCTCGACGCCGGCCTGGCAGTCAGCGTCCCGGGGCTCCAGGTCGACCGGCGGTGCGGATCGGGGCTGCAGGCGGTGCTCATCGCAGCAATGCAGGTGCAGACCGGCGTCGCCGATCTGATCATCGCAGGCGGGGCCGAGTCGATGAGCCAGACCGAGTACTACACGACCTCGATGCGCTGGGGTGCACGTGCGGAGAACGTCAGTCTCTTCGACCGGCTCACGCGTGCCCGCACGACGGCCGGCGGAGAGCGCCACCCGGTTCCCGGTGGGATGATCGAGACCGCGGAGAACCTCCGTCGCATCTACAAGATCCCTCGGCAGGCCCAGGACGAGCTTGCCCTCCTCTCGCATCACAGGGCGGTGGCCGCACAACGCGAAGGACGCTTCAAGGAGGAGATCGTGGCTGTCCTCGTGCACGGTCGCAAGGGGGACACGGTGGTCGACACCGACGAGCACCCCCGTGGCGACACGAGTGCTGAGGCTCTCGCCAAGCTGAGGCCGATCAGGGGGAGCATCGACCCCGAGGCGACCGTCACAGCGGGAAACGCGAGCGGCCAGAACGACGGTGCCGCGGCCTGCTTGGTGACCACACCGCAGAAGGCGACCGAGCTGGCCTTGAGACCGCTCGTCCGCCTGCGGTCCTGGGCCGCCGCAGGCGTCGCTCCAGAGACGATGGGCCTGGGACCAGTGGCGGCGACCGCCAAGGCGCTGGCACACGCGGGCCTGCAGTTGGCCGACATCGACCTGATCGAGCTCAACGAAGCGTTCGCCGCGCAGGTGCTGGCGGTCTGCGCCGAATGGGGGCTCAAAGAGCGCGACTTCGACCGGATGAACGTCAACGGCTCGGGCATCGCCCTGGGTCACCCCATCGGCGCCACGGGGGGAAGGATCCTGGCCACGCTGCTGCACGAGATGGACCGACGCGGAGCCTCCCTGGGCCTCGAGACCATGTGCATCGGCGGTGGACAGGGCCTGGCCGCGGTCTTCGAAGCCGTCGACTGAGCGCTGTCAGAGGCCTCTCACAGCTCGTAGGTCTTGGTCACCCGACGCACGCAGAAGAGGGCGACGAGGGCTCCGGCGCACAACAGCGCACCGGAGACCTCGAGCGAGATGTGCAGTCCGGAGCCGAAGGCACCGTAGGCCGCATGGATGACCTTGGTGGCGATCTTGGCGATCGCCGGGTTGGTCGAGCTGCGTGCCTTGGCTGCCGCACCCGAGCCCAGGGTCCCGGTGGTCACCGCGTGCAGCACGAGGCTCTGGAAGCTCGGCGGGATGCCTATCGACTTGAGCTTGGAGGCCAGGTCTCCGGTCAGCCTCGCGTTGACGATCGCGCCGAGGATGGCGACCCCGAAGACGGCACCGAGCTCGCGGCTCGTGTTGGTAGCCGACGCGGCCATTCCCGAGCGCTCCGGGGGGACCACGGACAGGGGCGTGGAGGTGATCGGGACGACCGCGATCCCAAATCCGATCCCGGCGATGGGCAGGGCCCATCCCAAGGTCGAGAAGCCGACGGTGGGCGAGAGGAACGAGCTCGTGATGAGCACGCCTGCGGCCCCGAGGAGACACCCCACGACCATCGGCACCCGGGGGCCGGCTCTGGCTACCCATGGTCCTGACAGAGCCGAGGCGATCACCAGGCCCCCAGCCATGGGAAGGAAGTCGACCGCGGTCTGGTACGCGCTGGCGCCTGCGACCACCTGCATGTACAGGGCGGTGAAGAAGAAGATCGAGAAGACGCCGAAGTACGCGACGAATGCCGCGAAGTTGGCGCCCAGCATGGGGGCGTTGGTGAACAGCGATGGCGGCACCAAAGGGCTGCTGTGAACGCGCTGGATGGCCATGAAGACGAGCGCAGCCACACCAGAGAGCACGAACAGCAGGATGATCCACCAGGTGGAGTAGCCGGTGTCCTCACCCTGGATCACCGCGAAGGAAACGCACGCGAGTGCCGCGGCCCCGAAGAAGATCCCGCCGAAGTCGATGCGGCGGCCCTGAGGATCGGAGGTCTCGGGAACGAAGGCGAGCGCCATGCCGAAGGCCACCAC
>JBOGFX010000335.1:0-8903 GCA_050743805.1 Acidimicrobiales bacterium | reverse complement strand
GTCATCAGCACCGTCGCGGTGCTTGTGCGCTCACAGTGGCACCTTTCCACCTCTCAAACCAGTTGGGTCGCCGGCTCGACCATCCTGGGCGCCTTCGTCGGGGCCTTCGTGTTCGGACGGATCGCGGACCTCCTCGGACGCAAGAGTGTCTACGCGCTCGTGGCGATGATCATGATCCTCGGAGCTCTGTCGTCCGCGTTCGCCGACGGCTTCGTCTGGTTGACCATCACCCGGTTCATCTTGGGACTGGGGATCGGTGGTGACTACCCGGTCTCGGCGGTGCTCATGAGCGAGTACGCGAACCGAGACGACCGTGGTCGCCTGGTCGGTCTGGTGTTCTCGATGCAGGCCATCGGCCTGATCGTCGGTCCCCTGGTCGGGCTGGTGCTCCTTTCGTCGGGCATTGGAGACGGCCTGGTTTGGCGGCTCCTGCTCGGCCTTGGCGCTCTGCCGGCCGCCGCCGTGGTCTACATGCGTCTCAAGATGCCCGAGTCGCCACGTTTCGAGGCGAGCGTGAAGGGTCGGGCGGATCTGGCAATGGGAAATCTGGTGAGCTTCACGGGCGGGGCGCTGGGCGGCGAGACTGGCGTGAAGCCACCGGTCGCCGCCAAGAGGTCTCCCCTTTCCAGGCTCGTGCTCGACCGTCGCCTCCTCTTGACACTGGTCGCCACGGCGGGAACGTGGTTCCTCTTCGATTACGCCTACTACGGCAACACGATCTCGCTTCCGGCCATCTTGAACGACGTCTCCCCCCATGCCACTCTCATCACCAAGCTGGCTTGGTCGTTGGTCATGTTCGTGGTCTTCGCAGTCCCCGGCTACCTGTTGGCGATCACCAAGATGGACCGCATCGGGCATCGCCGCCTGCAGCTGATCGGCTTCTGCGTCATGGCGGTCTGCTTCCTGGCCTTGGGGGCGATCCCCCAGCTCACCTCTACGGTCGCCGCTTTTGTCGCCATCTTCGGGCTGAGCTACTTCTTCGTGGAGTTCGGACCTAACACGACCACCTTCGTGCTCCCCTCCGAGCTGTTCCCGGTGAGCCTCAGGACAACCGGGCACGGGATGTCCGCTGGAATCGGCAAGCTCGGCGCCTTCATTGGCGTCTTCTTGGTCCCCGGGCTCGAGAGCGCGCTCGGCCTGCGCGGGCTCCTCCTCGTTGCCTGCGCTTCGGCGGTGGCCGGCTACCTCCTGACGCTGGTGCTTCCCGAGCCAGCGCGTCGCAGCCTGGAGGAGCTCGAAACGCTGGGCGAGCAGAACGCGACCCGGGCCCCGGTCGCGGTGCTGGTCGCCCCGGGCCCCGAGCCTGGTGTCATCGGACCGACGACACCTCACACCCCTCGCCTTCGGCGATCGGCAAAGACCGCTTCTTGAACCAGGGCGGCATCTCGCGACCCTTGCCGAGCGCATCGAGGCCCCCCTCCATCTGATCTGGCGTGGCGCCCAAGATCCCTATGGACCCTGCCTACGTGCTTCGCTCGGCCGTCGCTCTCGCCCCCGGCGGGCCGCGTGGGTGTCAGCCAGATTGTCGAAGTCGAGCAGGCCCGACCGTTCGCGACGAGTGCCCCGGGCATGCGCTGAGCCCTCGTCCCGCGAGCCTCCTTGGATGAGCGCCTCGCCCGATCTCACAGGCCGCACCCGGGTGCGGTGCTCCACTGGCCCCAACCGCCCGTCAGCCAGATCTCGTAGTTGACCTCATCTTGCACCGATTGGGGAGCATCGTTCGGGAGCCCCGTCCCTCCGTGCGAGGTCCAGGTCGAGAGCAGATCCTGGTAGGCGCCGTAGTACCCGTTTCCGGTGTCTTCTGCGTAGTCGTCACCAGACTCATGGTCTCGGATACATGCGACTCCGGGACTGGCGGCCCATGCCGCAGCGGAGCTGAGGACCGGATCGGCGGCGACTTCCAATGGCTCCGAAGGTGGAACAGTTGTCGTCGCCACCGTTGACGGCGCCGGAGCGACGGTTGTCGTCGGTGCGGACACCCGGGGCGTCCTGACGGCCCGCACGCCACTGGTCGCAATGGTGACCGCTGTGGTGTTTGCTCCGCCTGCGAGCAGGACAAGTGTCGCAGTCAGGCAGATCATGGGCGACACGCACAGCGCTACTCCAAGAGCACGCCACAGGCCTCCATGCCCGTGGCCGCCGCGGCCTCGCGGCGAGAAATTCAAACGACGAACTACCACGACCTCTCCGTTTCGTGCCCGTCCGGCCGGAGCCGCGCGGGTCGATGGGTTTGGGGTGGGCTGATCGCCGCGTTGTTCGCTCGCCGGTCGCGTGTCCTCTGCACGAAGGAGGAGGACGGGGCGCTGACGCCGTGCCGGTTGCTGGCGGAGATGGTTTTGCCCGGAGCGTTTACCCCTTGGGCGCCTCCGTCGGTGACGCGCGTCTCACGCCGTCGTGATCGGGCAGGCAAGCGGCCCTCGGGGCTGCGGCCGCGCCAAGGCCACCCGTGGGACCGCGCTCGGCGGTCGGGAGGGGGGCGTTCCGGGCGGACCCAACGTGGGCGTAGGGGGCCTGTGCGAGGTTGGTGAGCATCGGCACCGTCCGAGGAGCAACCTCGGGCTCCTCCAGCCCTTGCTGAATGGAACCTGCGGACCGGTCGAGCGCAAGGCTACGACGTCGTCAACTCGGCGGCCCGAATACGCTAGCGGATTTGCTGCACGTCTCTGAACAGGGAGTTTGGCAATCCGGTGTCCCGCGGCTGGCCTTTCTGGGGGCCTCGTGCCTCGCCGGGCCACGCCGCCGTGGCCCTCGCGCTGGCAGGAAAGCCCCGAGGCTGGCACGATGCCCCCTCCAAAGAGGTCGTGGGACCTCTCGGACGAAGGGGGGAGTCGTGGGGGTCGGAGATCTCATATCGGGGGATGGGCTGGGTGCCATCGTGTCGCTCCTGGTCGTGCTGGGGGTGCTGGCTTTCCTGTTGGTCCTGGGGGTGGTCGGGGTCGTCGTCATCCTGGTGGTGGCAAACCGGGCCGAGCCCGATCCTTCTGGACGCCGCCCGTTTAGCGTCTATCTGTTCGCGGTGTCCTTCATCACCCTGTGGACGGCGGTGCTCGGAGCCATCGGCTTCGTTGGCTCGCTCGTCCAGTTGATCGGGACGACGAGGCTGGCGGGTCCCGGCATACATCCGGTCGGCGACGCAGTTGCCAGGGGTGCCGTTCTGAGCGGGATCGTCGTCGTCGTAAGCCTCGCGATCCTCGTCGTGCACCTGGGCAAGGGCCTCGAGTACGCAAGGGCGGATGGTGCCGCCCGCGGGCCCTCGGGACGCGTCGGGCAGACCTATGTCGCCGCAGTCGCGTTTGTGAGCGTGCTTGTCTTCGTGTTGTCGGTGATCGTTGCCCTCTACGCGGTCTTCAAGATCATCGCCCCTGGAGTCTTCGGTGCGGCAGCCGGCCGCACGGGGGCGGGGAGGATGATCATCGACGCGCTGTGGAGCGCAGCCGTGGCGATCGCAGTCGCGGCCTCCCACCGGGGTCTGCTGCCACCGGGGATCCAGGTGCTTGATCTGTTCAGAGGAAAGCCGCCCAGCGCTCTTCCCCAGCCCGAGTAGGCCGGTCAGCCGATCGCCTCCAACAGCTCGGGAAGTGACACCGGGCGGTCATGGTCCTTGAAGCCGGTAAGGCGCGAATAGAGGTTGGCGGCCGCCATCGCCGCGCCTCCGTCGAGTCCCGCGTCCTCGAAGGTGCGAGAGATCTCGCGCATCTCGTCCACCCACCTCCAAGCCCTGGAGGCCACCATGCCTGCTCCCTGAGAACCAGCCAGCGCGTTCGGTTGGACGCGTTCCCACAGCGCGGCCAGAGCGCTGTCCACGCCGTCGCGGGTGGCCACAGCTCGTATTGCGATCAGCAGCGCCGCCGTGCCCTTGGTCCACGCCGCGAAGCACATCTTGAGCGCTGATGCAGCGGTCGGGTCGTCTCCCAAGAAGCTGACCACCAGCTCGTCGCAGCTCAGCTCCTGCGCGAGCGCTTCGGCTCCCGCGCCGGACACGAACAGGTCGGTGCGTGCACCACCTCGGGGTGGGCCGCCGACGATGCCTCCGTCCACGTATGCAGCCCCTGCTTTGCTGATCATTCGACGGATCTGTGTCGCGCGTGCGGGCGAGACGGCATTGGCATCGACGAAGAGCGGCGTCTTTCCACTTGCGTCCATCGCTTGTGCCACCTCGCCTGCGATCTTTATCGCACTTCCGGGAGGTGCGATCGAAAGCACGAGCTCACTCGCATCGACGAGAGAGGCGACGTCTCCCACGTCGCTGAGGCCGGCGGCGCTCGCTCGTGCACGAGTGGCTTGGCTACGGCCTTCCAGCGCGACGAGAACCTTCTTGGACCGCACAAGGGTCTGTCCAACCGCAGCACCCATGGCTCCGGGGCTGATGATCCCGACCGATTCAAATGTCATCTCCACCTCGCAGGTTCGTCGAGCATCTAGGTGAGCCGAAACAGGGCGAGAGCGGTGGCGAACAACACCGTTGCTGCAGCCATGGCGTTCAGCGCGCGCTCGAACGGTTTGAGCAGCCATGCGCGATCGACCTCGGACTCGGTACCATCCAACTCCATCAGCGACCCGCTGAAGCCGAGGGTCCGTCGTCGCAGACGCCTGGCGGGCGCCGACAGGCTCCGCTGGGCCGCCGAGAGCGCGAAGGCGGCAGCTGCGGCGATGATCGCCGCCCAGCTCAAGGCCTGCGCCTGGGCGACGTAGGCGGTGATGAGGGGGAAGGCGCCCCAAGCCGCGGCGAACACGATGTCCTTGCGGCGCTGCGCCAAGCGACTGTTGTACCCGATGACCAGCAACGGGCCGGCCACGATGAAGGGCACGATCGTCCATCCGACGCGGGCGACACCGATGGCCCCCAAGGCGATGGCTCCTGCCAACCCCGCTCCGGCTGCGCCAAGCAGCCAGGAGGAAGGGATCTGCGTGCGCAGGGGGCGGCCGGAGAGCTCGTCCAAGGCGTGGGCCGCGATGCCCACCGCGAGGAAGAAAGCCACCACGGTTGCGACCAGGCGGTCGACGCGCACGTGGGGCGCGAGACAGGCGCCTATGACCACGTAGGAGAGGTGCCACGCGCTGTAGGGGGGATGCGTGAGGGTCCACCAGTCACGAAGGGGTCCGGGGCGGGCCGCGTAGAAGGCGGGGCGCAGGATGCCCTGCCGGGCTGCCGTGCTCTCAGCCACCGGACTTGTGGCCCCACATGATGAGGCCCCCCCCGAGGCTCATCACCCGGGAGCTCACCTCAGGGATCCCGGCCGATCTCCAGGCGTCCTGCAACCACTCGAGCGGGTGTGCCCTGTAGTGGCCGGAGATGCTCGGCCCCAAGAACCTGCCCACCCTCCACCACGCAGATCCTCCCAGCACCCACCCCGCAGGCGGCAACAGGACTCTCGTGTACAGCCACCACGCCATGCGCCATGGTGCGCCCGGAGGAGCCAGGAATTCCAGGCTGAGCAGCGAACCACCGGGGGTGATGACGCGGCTCAGCTCGGCCAGGGTTGCAGCGGGGTCCGCGACGTAGCGGAGGAGATAGCTGAAGGTGACCACGTCGAAGGAGCCGTCGGCAAAAGGCATGCGCTCCGCTCGACCCTGGGTGGCGACCACCTGGTCGTGCAGGTGCGCCTTGCCTATGCGCTCTCGTCCCTTCTCGAGCATCGGGAGGGTCAGGTCGTAGGCGATCACCTCTGCCCCGGTCCGACGGGCGATCTGCAGCGCGATGCCAGCCGTGCCCGACGCTACGTCGAGAACCCTTTTGGGGTTGACTTCTTGGACTCGGTCGACCAGAGCGCGTCGCCAACGCCGGTTTTGGCCCATTGACAGAACCTCGCAGAGCAGGTCGTAGCGCGCCCCCAGAGGGGAGAAGAGGTTGGCGGCCGCAGCGTTGGCATGGTCGCTTCCCCCGTTCCCCACGGCCACACCCTAGGTGGAGGCGTCGAAGTGCGGCTCATCCAGGGAAAACGGCCAGGTTGGCGGATCGAGCATCCCCGATTTTGAAGAGGTGACCCTCTAGGCTCGTGACATCGGAGGCAGCTCGTTGGCGCCGACGAAAGGGCAAAACCTTCGTGAGAAGGCGACGCAAAGCCACGGGGCTCAGGGAGCCAGCCGGGCCGCAGGGTCGGTGGTAGCACCGCCGCTCGGAGGCTTTCCCGAGTTCTACGGCGCTTGGGGAGAGAAGGCGGAAAAGGTCTGATGGGCGAGTTGCAGGGGCCGTTCCGGCGTGCCCGCCTTCTCGCGCGCCGCGCGCAGAGCCGTCTTAAAAGATCGTGCCCTGCGCCGACAGGCGAGGCCGGCTTCGGGATGATCGAGTGCATTCTCGCCATGGTGGTCCTTCTCATGGTCCTGGTGCCGACCGGCTATCTCTTCACCAACGTCCTATCGCAGTCGGCCTTCGCACGTGAGCGGCTCACGGCGCTCTCCATCGCGGAGCAATACATAGAGAACCTGGACAACCAGGGCCCACCCACGGACAGCAACAACCAACCAGAGGTGGGGGTCAACGAAAACGAAGGGACCACGCAACGCTCCGGGATCCCCTACGACGTTCACGCCGAGTTCAACTGGACGGACGCGAGCGGTGGAACGCCCGACTTCTGCAGCTCGGGGACCTCTCCGGTTCTCGGCCTTCAGGTCACGGTGACCTGGAGCCAGAACCAGAGCATCACGGACCAAGCGATCTTGAACTTCCCGGCGTCGGGCAATCTGACCGACGGCTACCTGGCGGTCCAGGTGAACGGTGATCCTCCGGGCTCGCCCCCTCAAGACGTCTTCTACGGGACCTCGTGGACCACTCGCGTCCAGGACGTGCCGGTCCAGGTGTCCGGGTCCAGCCTGGCCAACCCGTACACGCTCAACCCGTCCTCCGACGGCTGCACCTTTATCGCCTTGGCTCCGGGCACCTACAACGTCCAGGTGGGCCCGGGTCCGGGTCCCTACGACGTCGCCAACAACAACGAGTCGCTGAGCGAGACCCAGCCGCTCTCGAGCCAGGCGCCCATAAGCGTGATCGACGCCGAGATCACCCAGGTCACCTTCCAGTACGACGACGGTGCACTGGTCGGCCTGAGCTATCCGACGACCACGGCCACCGACGACGGGCTCAGCTGCCCCAATGTCAGCTTCCTCAGCTGCATAGCCGCCGGCCAGGCCCCCTCGGGCACGGCACCGAACTCGGCACCCATGGCCCAGGCACTGGTCAAGACCTCTTCGGGTTGGTCGGCGGCTTCGCTTCCCAGCCAGCTCACGCGCATCGAAAGCGTGGGCTGCACCACGACCGAGTGCATCGCCGTGGGCTATGGGTCCGTGGCAGGCGCGGCCGCTTGGTCGGTGAACGGGACGGCTTGGGCGAGCACCAACCCCCTTCCCGCGGGGGTCAGCCAGCTCACTCAGATCGTGTGCCCAAAGAGTGCCTCGGCACCCGCGTGCCTGGCGACCGGGTCCACCTCGACAGGAGGCGTGGTCCTTTTGAGCGCGACAGTTTCGGGGTCGAGCCCGACCTGGACCACCGACACGATCCCGTCCATGACCGCCCTGGGCCAGCTGATCTGCCCGAGCTCGTCTGCTCAGCCGGTGTGCTTCGCGACCGCCATGACCTCGGCCACCCGGGCGACGATCATCTCGAACACCGGGTCATCGGCGCCGGGGACCACCTGGACCGCGGCCACCCAGAGCGGGATCACCCTCACCTCGTTGGCCGAGATGACCTGCAACACGACGACCCACTGCGTGGCGGTCGGCAGCTCGACGAGCGCTCCGGTGATCGCCTACGTCAGCTCGGTGAGCGGGAAGACGGTCACCTGGAAGGCCTACGGGACGAGCGGGTTCACGCCCGGTTCATACACGTCGGTATCCTGCGCTGCCACCGGGAGCAACTGCTGGGCCACCGGTACCACGTCGGGCGCATCGCCGCTCATCGCCTACTGGAGCTCGGGGACCACGTGGAAGGCGGACACCCTGCCGGCGGTTAGCTCGCTCGGGTCGCTGACGTGCAGCGGCAGCGGGGCGTCGTTCGGATGCTTTGCGCCGGACACGACCACCACCACTCCGGGCGTGGTGGACATCACCTCCACCTCCCAGACGACCTGGAGCGCACCGACGCTCCCCGCCTCGCCGGCGCTGGTCTCGGTGGGCTCCATCTATTGCTATTCATCGACTGCCTGCTATGCGACGGGGACCACGAGCACGGGGGCCGCCCTGCTGGTTTTTCATTCGGGCACCTGGAGCTACGCATCCTTCACTTCGACACCCGGTGGTAGCCCCGTCGTCATCAACGGCATCGCGTGCACGTCGGCAACCACATGCGAGGCGTCGGGGGCGACAGAGACCAACGGTCTGGTTCTCGACACGACGACCGGCACCGCCTTCAGCGGTTCTGGGACCCCGGGCAATCTGTCGGGACTCTATGTGAACGATCCTCCGATCATGGTGTCGAACCCGAACCTGCAGCCCACGACGGTTATCGAGATGGCCGCTCCCACCTCGGCCAACGGCCCCCAATGGGAGGTAGGGCCGCTCTTCCCATTCGCCAGCGGATATTCGGTCGCAGCCGGTGACTGCCCGAGCGAGCTGACCACGGCGTCGGCGTCGGCCTCGACCTCGCCGGGGGCGATACCCACCCCGCCGCCCTCGTATCCGGGGGCACCCAGCCCGTCCAACCCGGCTGGGTCAACGGTCACTGTTCCCATGGGCCTGCTCCCTGTCCAGGCGCTGACGACGTCGGGCACCCCGATCCTGGGGGCGAACATCACCATCACCGACGTCACCTGTGCCACGCCGCTGACGCCGCTCTCGAGCGGGTCTTTCCCTCCGGGTGGGCCAGCGAACCCCACCAACCCGGCCAGCTACACCATGCCCAACTCGGGCGGCGACGGGCTCAGCCGGAGGGCCGTGGTCTACGGCACCTACAACGTCACCGTGACCGTGGG
>JBOGFX010000334.1:0-18377 GCA_050743805.1 Acidimicrobiales bacterium | reverse complement strand
CATCGTGTCTTCGTGCGTAACGTTCTTGGCGCTGGCGACCAGCCAGGTCCCGGATCCCTCCTTGATCCCGTTGCCATTGACGACGCCTGGTCCCGTGTCCAGGGCATAGGTGTACAGCGGGTGCTTGTTCCAAGTCACCTGGAGCTTCGAGCCGACCGAGACGGTCCCCAACCCGCGTACTTCAGGGCCGCCCCTTGGGTGGACGCCTTTGCCCACGGTCAGCGGCGGCCATGCGCTGGCGCATCCACCGGTGCAGGTAGGTCGGTTGGCCGGGTCCGCAGTGAAGATGTAAACCGCCATCTTGGAGTTGGTCTCGAGGATCTTTCCTAGCCCGCCGTGGCGGACGAGTTGGACGTTCGCAGTGGCGCCGGCGTCAGCTGGGCCCGCGGAAAGGAGCGCCCCGGTTCCGAGTGCGAGGCCAACCGCGGTGGCCGCGCCCAGGATCCGCGGGCGGAACCTTGTGGGGGAGCGCAGTACGCTAGATTTCATCGGGTTCATCAGGTCAACTCCTCTGGAGTGGTTCTCAACGCCTGGTCATACGGACCGGCGGCTCGAGCGGATTTACATCCCCCGCGTGCAATCCGCGGGCGGGTCCAAGCCGTATGAACACAGGTGGGAGTGCCGTCACCAAGCTCGGTCCGAACGGGCGAAGGACATTGAAGATGGGGGAGCTTTCCGACGAGGCGCTTCTCGCGGGAATTGCCGTGAGGGACGAATCGGCGACCATCGCCTTCGTTCGCCGTTATCAACGACGCGTCTACGGGCTGGCGGTCTCGATAATTGGTGATCCGAGGGGCGCTGAGGACGTCGCCCAGGAGGCGTTCCTTCGCGTGTGGCGTCACGCACAGATGTTCGATCCGCGCCGGGGTTCCGGGGCCACGTGGGTGCTGGCCATCACGCGCAACCTCGCGATCGACTCGATGCGAGTCCGCAAGGCTGCGCCGATCGACCCGGTGCGACTGATGGCGCTCGAAACGCTCTCCAGCGACTCTCCGGAGGATGCGCTCAGCGACGTGGGCAAACATCCCGAGCTCGAGACGGCACTCGGCGCCCTTCCCGTCGAGCAGCGCCGAGCCCTTTTGCTGTCGGTGGTTCTCGGCTTGAGCGCGTCGCAAATCGCCCATCGCGAGGCGATACCTCTGGGTACCGCCAAGACTCGTATTCGAGCCGCGCTCCAGAAGCTGCGGTCGGTGCTCGATGTAGGGAAGGTGGGGCCATGATCAACGGCTCAGCCAGGTTCGACTGCGAGCGGTTCGCGGACTCGCTTGGTGAACTGGCGATCGGCGCGCTTGACGGCCCCGAGCGGACGGCGCTGGTGACCCACCTCCAAGGCTGTTCCAACTGCAGTGAGGAGCTGGACCGGCTGTCGGGAGCGGTGGACGCCCTGCTGGTTCTTGCCCCTCAGCGCGAGCCCCCGGCCGGTTTCGAGGCGCGCCTGTTCGAACGGATGGGCTTTCAAAAGCGCAGGCTCGGTTTCCGCCCTAGGCGATGGGTAGCGGTTGCTGCGGCATCTGTAACCGGGGCTCTTGGGCTCTCGTTGGGTCTTGCGTTCGGTTTGACGTCGCTCGCGCCCGTGCCTCAGGCGATCTCCGCCGACCTGGTTGCGAACCACTCGGCCAGAGGTGAGGTGTATGTAGTCCCTGGGTCGCCCGGCTGGGTGTTCATGTCAGTCGAAGGAGCCGATATGACTGCCAGAGTGACCTGCATGATCTCGACCGACTCCAACAAGAGACTGACCGTGGGAAGCTTCTGGCTGCGCGCAGGCTCGGGCAGCTGGGTTTCGCCGCTGGCAGTTCGCGCCGATGAGGTAAGGTCTGCGTGGATTGTCGACGCGCAAGGAACCGTCGTTGCCCGCGCTCACCTCGGCGCCTAGTGGTCTGCGTCGTAAGTTCGATGACCTATCTGATAATCCTCAACGTCCCCGGAGCGTCCGCGTCCTCCGCGAAGACCGCATCCTCCACGAAACCCGCGCCACCGGCGGCGACGCCCGCTGACGCGCGACTTCTTCGCCTCTGTCGGAGCCGAGACTCATCTGCACCGAGTGCTGGCAGAGTGCTCTCCTGACGGTACCTTCGCGATCCGCCTTCCTGACAACGAGCTCAAAATCTGGAGAGTCGTCGCGACATAGGCGTGGAAGTGCCACGCCACCTCAATGCGCGACAACAGTTGTCGTTGGCTTCCACGCAGGGAGTGTCGCCGAGAGGCCTGCGAGCTCAGAGAAGCCGTGGTTAAGCTGCGCGCGGCATAGACATCAAACGGGAGAAAGGACCAGCAACGTGAGCGATGCAGGCACAGCAAGTGCCGATGGCGTGATTGCGCCAGGAAATGTCGCGGTCGTAACTGGTGCGGCGAGTGGAATTGGATTCGGCTTGGCTAAGCGTTTTGCGCATGAAGGCATGAAAGTGGTTCTTGCAGACGTGGAGGAGCCAGCCCTTCAAAAAGCAGTGGCAAATCTCAGGGAAGATGGTCATCGGGTCACAGGGGTTCCAACGGACGTTTCGGACCTCGATCAGGTGTATCGGTTGAGAGAAGCTGCGGTGGGTGCCTACGGTGCGGCTCACTTGGTATGTAACAACGCCGGAGTCAGCTCGGTCATGGGAGTGCCGACGTGGGTTACGTCGAGGTTCGATTGGGACTGGATCATGGGAGTGAACTTCGGAGGGGTTCTGAACGGGGTCATCACCTTCACGCCGCTGTTAATCGACCAGCCGGTCGGATATATCGTCAATACTGCATCGATCGCTGGCGCGATTGCCGGCTTCGACGGGCCCTACGGTGTGTCGAAGCATGCGATCGTTGCCTTGACGGAAAGCCTTTCAATCGACCTTCAGGGTTCGCATCCACATGTCGGCGTCTCCGTTCTGATGCCCGGGGGAGTCGAAACGCAGCTCGGGGCCTCGGCACGAAACCGTCCGCCAGGGCCAGATCGTCCAGAGCCGACCGATGCGGGGATCAAGCTGACGAGCGGATTTAGGAGCTCAGGTCGGAAGCGCATGAGCGCTGACGAGGTCGCCGAGCGCGTTGTACAGGGAATACGTACGAACACCTTCTATATCTTGACCCATCCAGAATGGGCTCAGCGTTTCACACTTCACACCCAAGAGATCGTTGATGGTCGTCGCCCTGCATATCCGTTCGGGCATCTGAAATGAGCGAGCGGTGCCGCAGAACCGAAGCGTCCTTGTCTTTATGGTTTGATCACCTAAGCGTGGGCCGTGATCCACGTGAGAAGCGGTAATCCTTAGGAGTGGGCGTCATGGCAAGAGTGCCACAACGGCCAGTTAGTACAAACGGCCCGTCAGTTCCTGTGTTGTCGCTTGGATCCGCCCACACGTACGATCGCATGGCTTTCCCTGATGTGGTTCGCATGCTGCGGCATGCCGTTGACTCCGGGGTCAACTTTTTTGACGTTGGCTTTTACGGCGGCTATCGAGACAACCCGCGAGGGACTACGTCGATTGGCACGACAACTGACATCATCTTCGGACGCGCGATAGAAGTAGCCGCGGTGGCCCGGGACGAATATCAGTTGTCCCTGAAGCTTTGGATCCATATCCCGGGCGCTCCATCACTAGCCGACCAGTTGTCGAATCTTCTGGGACGCGTCGGCACCACGTATACAGATTTCGTCGTGATAGGCGATCCTCATTTCCAATACGTCGATGTTCAAGGCCTCGTGAATAGCATGCGGCCACTCATCGAGGATGGCCGAGTGCGGAGATGGGGGGTAAATAACTGGGGAGCGGGTCTTTTGCGACGAACATGCGAGTTGTCGCAAGCAGCCGGGATCCCGGGACCTGACATGTCTCAGTTGAAGTACAGCATCGTTCGACGCTCCCAAGCCGAAGGGGCGCCATATCGGCAACTCATTGAAGACTGTGGGATATCCATCCAAGCGTCGGATGTCCTGGAGCAGGGCGCGTTGGCCGGCAAAACGGAGCTCGGCATGGGTCGTGACCCTGGGGACATCCGAGACAAGATCCCGATCGCGGCGGCCAAGATTCGAGAGATTGCCCGGCAGTTTGACGCGACAGCCGCTCAACTTGCGATTGCTTTCTGTCTGAAAAATGAGGCAACGAGCAACGTCCTGTTCGGCGCGAGCACCTACGATCAGTTCCTCGAGAACCTAGGGAGTATTGCCGTTCTCCAAAGATGTGGAGAAGAGATCCGACGGGCCGTGGAGGATCTGTGGCTGGATGAGCACGTTGATCCAGAGACAGGTCATTGCCTTAGAGACGATCCCTCCGTTATCTGGATCTGACCAGCCTCACCGCGGAAATTTGAGCGGGCGACGGGAATCGAACCCGCATGACCAGCTTGGAAGGCTGGGACTCTGCCATTGAGCTACGCCCGCGATCAGCTTCAAATAGTAGTGATGCCGGTGGGGCGCCTCGGGCCGTCTGGACCCCGCGAATCGTCTACGGTCCATACCATGGCGACCGTTTACGAGGAGGTTGGTGGCCAGGAGTACTTCGACCGCCTGGTCGCGGCCTTTTACAGGGCCGTCGATCAAGATCCGGTTCTGCGCCCCCTGTACCCAGACGATCTCGGCGGTCCCGAGCGTCATCTCGCTTGGTTCCTGGGCCAGTACTGGGGTGGGCCCCGTACCTACAGCGACGAGCGAGGCCACCCCCGCCTTCGGATGCGGCATGCTCCTTTTGTCATCGGTTTGAACGAACGCAACGCATGGCTGCGACACATGGTCGACGCCGTCAAAACCTCGGGAGTCTCCGCCGAGATCGAGGCTCAGATGATCGAGTACTTCGAGATGTCCTCGCGCACCCTGATCAACTCCGTCTGAGCCGGAGCTTCATCGCCCGAACGCGTATACGCGCCGAGCCCCGGGGGCGAACAGCATCTGCCCCGCAGCAGATGGGGTTGGGAAGTCATTTGCAGGCGGCGTGATCGCAAAGTTCGCGACCATCTTTCCCGAAGGACTAAATCCGTACAGGACTCCGCCACGTGCGATGGACCAGATGAGGCCTCCAGCGATAATCGGTGGTCCCCCCGTGAGCGTCGTTTGCCATTTGACATGCAGCGACGGTGGGGAAGCTCTGACTTGGACGGCCATCATTCCAGTTACGCACGGCATGTACACGGTGGACCCCTGGACAGCATCACCACCGTCCACGTCGCTCCCGCAGAACGAGCTCACCTTCAGCAGTTGGCCGCCGACACCCCCGAGCTTGGCTTGGGAGAGCAGATATGCGGTCTGTGACTTGCCTGCCTGGACTATCAGTCCGTTGCTCAAAAGCGCGGGGGCACTGGACCCGAGGTCCCGATCGCCCGCGTTGTCGGCAGCCCAATCGGCGGGCGCGAAGTATTGGATCACCTTCAAGGAGGCTGAGAGCTCGACGACCGAGTCACTGCCGTCGTAAGGGTCCGTGCTCGAGTGCACTGACCCATTGCCCACCGCAACCCAGATGTTGCCTTCGCTGTCTATCTCGGGGGCTGCTCCACCCATCCAAACCGCCCCTTGGTCATCGCCTGGGGCGGGATCGAGCTCGTAGGTGCTGATAGGGCCACCAGCCTCGGGGACCGAGATAACCCATCCGTGGTAGCTGGAGCAGTCGCCGAAATTGCCTCCGTAGCCGAAAACCACATCGCTGCCGTCCAGGTTCAAGGCGACGCGCTGGAGGGTGGCGAGTGTATCGATCCCGGCTGGATCGACTCCTTCGCGCAACATGACCGAGCCGTCGCTCAAGTTGAGACCTACGAGCTGATGAGAAGCTTGACCCCCGCTCATTATGTCTGCAACCACAAACACCTCATGGCGGGCAGCATCGATCACCGGGGTAGAAGTGATCCCGAGTGCGGGTGAGATGTTCCCGCAGGGTAGATCCGAGGCGGCCGCCGGGCGCCCGAGGTGGGTCGACCAACGAACGTGCCCGGTTCTTTCGTTAAGGGCGTACACGGTGTCGTTCTCGGTGGCGACAACAACTTCGTGGGAGCTCACGAGGGGCTCTCCGTAGAGGTCTCCGTCAAGCTCCGGTGATTTCCAGAGACGATGAGCATTTTTGAGGCTCATTTGAGCGCCAACCCCATGACCTTCGGAGTCGCCGTGATACACGGTCCAGCTCCCGCCCCCTAGTGGCTTCTCCGCGCCCCGTGCAGCCGACGGAGCGACCAATCCGAACAGCCCCAGCGCTGCAGAGATGGCAACAACCAGGCGTGCACGACGCACCTGCGCTCGGCCACATTGCCTGTCAGCAAACGTCCGGCCCAGCCAGCGGATGCGCGTCCATAGGAGGTAGGACCTCATCGTTGATGTAAACGGTAGCTTTCTCGGGCAGCCTCGCCTGCCTCTGCGGAGAGATCAAGAGCCGAGCAGAAGTCGTCGCCCCGTCGACGGTTCTGACCGCCAAAAGCGGATCGCCCAGATCGGCTGAGCTCCCACGCCTCCTTCGCTCAGGTGCGGGCATGCACGGCTGGTCGGTCGTGATCCAGGTGAGCCGCGAGACGTGACGAAAGAGCCATGATCGTGAGTGCCGGGTTTGCCGAGCCTTGTGTCGGGCACACGCTGCCGTCGGCCAGGTAGAGGTTGGGAACGGCCCAGCTGCGTTGGTTGGCGTCAACGACGCTGGTGTCCGGGCCGGTCCCCATGCGGGCCCCTCCAATCAGGTGCGCGTAGCGGTGGATGGTGAGCACGTCCTGGGCGTCGGCTGCATAGAGGATGTCTGTGATGACTCTGGTGGAGTACTCGATGTTGGCTCTGTCGTTGTCGCACTGGCTGTAGTCGAAGCGGGCGACCGGTAGGCCGTGGCGGTCCTTCTCGTCGGCCAAGGTGACTCTGTTGTCAGGAAGCGCCAACAGCTCGTTGAGCACCCCAATGCAGGACCAATGGTTGTAATCGCGCATGTACTCACGGAGTGGTCGACCCCAGTGGCCGTCGGCCAGAACGTGCTCGGCCCAGCCGATGGGCATAGGGGACACGGTCTGGATCGAAAAGCCCCGGGCAAACCCACGGCTCTCATCGGTCTCGTAGAAGTCCTCCGAGGAGACCTCTGGCGGAGGCGCCTTGTACATGCGCAGCTCGTCGGGAAATCTGCCCGCCGTCTGAGAAGCGCCCTGTACCATGACGTACCGACCTACCTGGTCTTCGTTGTTGCACAACCCGTTGGGAAAGCGGGTCGAGACCGAGTTGAGCAACAGCCGGGGCGTCTCGATCGAGTAGCCGGCCACCGCGACCAGCCTCGCGCGCTGCAGCCGCTCGGCACCCTCCCCTTCTTTGATGTAGGTGACGCCGATCGCGCTTGCCTGAGCAGCGTCGAGCTCGACGCGAGCAACCATGCATCCAGCGCGGATCTCCACCCGGTGAGCGAGCGCGTCTGGCAGGTGCGTCACGTAGGGGCTGGCTTTTGCGTTGACCTTGCAGCCTTGAAGGCAGTAACCCCGGTAGATGCAGTGTGGGCGATTGCCAAAGGTGCCGTTGACTATGCCGACTGGGCCGACGCGCATTTGAATGCCCAGCTTGTGAGCGCCACGCCACAAAACCGATGCCGCCTCGGAGATGGGGTGAGGTGAGAACGGGTAAGTGTGGGGCTCGGGCCATGGCCAGTTTTGGCCCGCCACTGGCAGCTCCGCCTCCACCCTGCGGTAGTGATCTCTCAGCTCGTCGTAGGTGATCGGCCAATCGGCACCCACACCGTCGAGGGACAGTGTGCGGAAGTCCGAGGGGTGGAACCGAGGGCAGTACCCGGCGTAGTGCACCATCGACCCGCCGACTCCTCTCCCGGAGTTGTTCTTGCCCATCTCGATTGGGTCGTCACCGCCTATGACGCGTTTCTCGGTCCAGTAGAGCTGGTGCGATCCCGCTTCATCGGATACCCAGTCCTCGTCCGGATGCCAAAACGGGCCGGCCTCGATGATGACGATCCGCCAGCCGCGGCGCGCCAGTCGCTGCGCGAGGACGGAGCCACCCGCTCCGGCCCCAACGACCACCAGGTCCACCTCGTCGTCATCTCGGTATCGGACCATGGTGTCCTCGCCAGGCAGATCACGCCTGTGCACGTCGATCAGAAAGCGCGAATCATTTTCGGTTGGCCCGATCGCCCCCTTCAGCAGGTGTCGGATCAACTTTGCAGGTCCATTGCCGCGCGTACCGGATCCTCCGACGTGGCCCCCGGGCGCTCGAATGGCTCCCTTGTGCTGATCGGTCCTAGGCGCATGAAGCCGCGGGGATACGCGGGGCCTCCGAAGCCGATCTCGTTCCAGGCCCACGGGTGCGAGTAGAACGCGGCCAAGATCATGCGCATGCAGACCGACCACGCCCGTTTCGGGTTGAGGACGTCCATCGACGGGCTCTTCAGGCTTCCTTCGGACATCTGGGCGACCAGGGCGAACTGGGCTTCGCCGTCGAGGTCGGCGAAGGAGTCCTTGGCGTAGCGGGAGCTGGCGATCTCGTCGAGCGCGCCGAGGACCAGGTGCCAGGTGTCACGGTCGTCCGGCATGTCCGCGTACTGGTAGCCGTCAAGGTGCCCAGCGGCAAGCTTCTCGTCTATCAGCTCCGTCACCGGGACCCTCGGATCCGCGTCATTGGCCACGCACAGGTCGCAGAATGCCCGCGCGGTGGCGGCTTCCTCGGGGTGAAAGAACGACAGTGGACCGCCCGCTACTAGGGCCATGCGCTCGTCGATGACTCTGGCGGTTGCGGCGTCCCAAGTGTCGCGGGCATCGAAAACGTCAAAGTCGGGATATCGGCCGATCATCTGTGGCGTCGTTCCTCGACGCTGACGCGGCAACCATGACGGGTGAGGAGGTTGCTTGCCCGCGCGCAGGTTCGGCAAGTGATGGGGGCGGGACAGGTCCCGACCTCTGGCAGCATCGTCGGGGTCGAGGCCGCCCATTCAATCCTCGCGGCGCAACAGGGCAGCGAGAAGGCCCATGCCCCCCACCAGGGTCATGAGGCCGGGCGCAGCTATGGGCGGCCCCATGGGGACGTTGTAGGAAGCGAGCCCCCAGCCCCCGGGCTTGCGGGCAACCCCGCGGGCATGGAAGTACTCGCCCAAGAGCCCGTTCAACGTGTAGACGAGAGCAGTGACCGGAAGCACGCTCTTGGCCCATCGCCGACTCCACACCCCAGCCATGCCCGCCACAACAACCGGCGGAGTCACGACGATCGGGCTCCACATCCATTTGTTGCCGAAGCTCGCGCGGTAGTGCTCGAGGTAGATCTCCAATGTCGTGATCGCTGCCGCCAGGGCGGTCAACCCCGAGAGCGAACGTTCGAATCGGCCGTGCCGCACGTCGCGAAAGGCGACGTCGATCAGGTGGGTGAGCTCTCCGATGGCCTCGCCGTGACTCGGCGACCTGGCGACGATGGTGCTCATCGCCCTGGGAGGAGCTCGGTAGCCATCTCCCGGAAACCCTCGAGGGCCCCTCGCCACCCGGCCTCTGGGGCTGCGATCACCGATTTCATCAGCGCCTGAGCCTGCTCGAGGGTTACATGGGGCGGGATGGGCGGCTCGTCAGGGGTGGTACGAGCGTCCACGATCACCGGCCTGTCGGCCGCGAACGCCTCCTCCCAGGCTCCTTCGATCTGTGAGGCGCTGGTCACCTCGATCCCCTTGAGCCCGATGAGGTTGGCGTACTGAGCGAAGGGCATATACGGGATCGACTGGGACGCCTCGAAGCGTGGGTCGCCCTCCATTGCTCGCTGCTCCCAGGTGACCTGGTTGAGGTCCTCGTTGTTAAGCACTAGGACCACCAGTCGGGGATCAGACCACGT
The DNA here is from genome assembly GCA_050743805.1 of Acidimicrobiales bacterium. GTDB lineage: Bacteria > Actinomycetota > Acidimicrobiia > Acidimicrobiales > RAAP-2 > Palsa-461. The sequence continues at coordinate 8,650 of JBOGFX010000334.1, read as the reverse complement.
CTTGTAGTACTTGAGAGCGGTCAGCATCTCGGCCATGCCACCCATCTGCATCGCCCCGTCGCCCACCATGGCTACCGACACTCGCTCGGGAAACGCGAACTTGGCAGCAATGGCGTATGGAACCCCTGGGACCATTGTTGCCAGGTTGCCCGAGAGAGACGCCTTCATCCCTCGGCGGATCTTGATCTGGCGTGCGTACCAGTTGGCCGCGGACCCCGAGTCTGACGACAGGATCGCGTTGTCTGGCAGATGGCGGGACAGCGAGGAGAACAGACCCTGAGGTCGGATGCGCCCGTGCATGTCCGATGGCTTTCCTCGATCGTCCATGAGGCGCCACCAGTCAGCGACTGCCTTGATGATCTTCTCCTGCCAGCTGCGGTCTTGCTTGCGCTTCAACAGCGGGAGGAGCTCGGTCAAGGTGTCCTTGGCGTCGCCAGCCAGCGCCAGGTCCATCGGGTACCGAATGGAGAGATTGCGAGCTGCAATGTCGTTCTGAACTGCCTTGGCGTTCCCGGTCGTAGGCAGGAACTCCGAGTATGGGAAGCTGCTTCCCACCATCAACAAAGTGTCGGCCTCTTGCATCATGGTCCAGGAAGGCTTGGTCCCGAGCAACCCGATCGCACCGGTCACGTAGGGAACGTCGTCAGGGACGACCGCTTTTCCAAGAAGCGCCTTGGCCACCCCCGCCCCCAAGGTGTCCGCCACGGCGAGCACCTCGTCGGTAGCCTCCAGGGCCCCCTGGCCCACCAGGACGGCGACCCTCTCGCCGGCGTTGAGGATGCTCGCGGCCGCCTGCAGCTGTCCCGAGGACGGGATGATGCGAGGCGGCCACCACCCGACCCCTGAGTGCACGGTGTGGGTCTTCTTCGGTTGCTCCTCCACAGCGTCCATGTCCTGGACGTCCGCCGGGACGATCACGCAGGTGACCGTCCGCTCCGCCTGGGCGATGCGCATGGCCCGATCGATGTTGTGGCGGATCGCTGATGGGGTGTTGACCTGCTGGAAGTAGGCCGACGCAACGTCGGAGTAGAGCTGCAGCAGGTTGACCTCTTGTTGGAAGTCGCCGCCCATAGCCCGGACGAAGGTCTGACCGACGATGGCGACCACGGGCCGGTGGTCCAGCTTGGCGTCATAGAGCCCGTTCAGGAGGTGTATGGCACCGGGGCCAGAGGTGGCCATGCACACCCCCACCTTGCCTGTGAACTTGGCATGACCACAGGCCATGAAGCTCGCCATCTCCTCGTGGCGCGTCTGAACGAAGCGCAAGCGGTCCTCGCACCGGCGCAATGCACCCAGGATCCCGTTGATCCCGTCACCCGGGAAGCCGTAGATCGTGTCGACTCCCCATTCGAGCAATCTCTCGCAGAGGTTGTCTGCAGCTGTCTTGGTGGCCATCGGATAGTCCTCCGGGACGTGCGTACGTGGGGCTCGGCTCCGCCGCCGACTGCGATTACCCGTTCTAAAAGGCTCGAAAACGCTCCTTTGGCCCGGACCCAGGATTTGGGGAGCGAACATGTGTTCGCTACACTCGGCGGCGTGAGCTCCCTTCTTGCCGGGGTCGACAGAGGCGCAACAGGAGCTTTCAAGGGTCTGCTCCGGACTCCTCTGGCGCTGGCTCCGGGGCTGCCGCAAGGCGGCATCCAGCGTGGAAGCCTGGTAGGGGTCTCCGGTGCGGGGGGAACGACTCTTTTGTTCTCTCTTTTGGTCGAGTGGTTGGCCCAGGGTTCTTGGGCAGCAGTGGTCGGGCCGCCGGATCTGGGTTTAGAGGCGGCCTCGGCCATGGGGGTCGATATGGAGAGGCTCGCCCTGATCCCGTGCCCGGGGTCCGGCTGGGCAGACGTGGTCACCGTTCTGCTCGGGAGCCTGGATCTCGTCGTCCTTCGACCTCCGGTTAGATGTCGCCCGCAGGTCGCTCGCCGCCTTGCGGCCAGGGTCCGCGAGCAAGGGTCGATCCTCGTGTTGACCGGGGGTATGGGATGGCCGGATACCCCCGACATAGATCTCATCGTCGTTGCGGGTGCCTGGGAGGGACTCGGCTTGGGGTCGGGCACTTTGAAGCGCCGACCGGCCACCGTCACGGTTTCCGGTCGGAGAGCAGGGACGCCCAGGAAAGTCGATTGTTGGCTACCGGGAACCGATGGGCGTTTGTCTCCACGAGAGTCGATTATGTCTTCAAGGGTCGAGATGTTGGAGCCCGAACAGGAGATGTCGTGCGCGGGGTGACCCGGACCCTTGTCGCTTGGTTCCCTGATTGGCCGGTCACGGCGGCTGGCTTTTCATCAGCGGATCTCGTAGTCGTGCTGCTGAATGGACAGGTAATCGCTTGTTCGCAGGGAGCTCGAGAGAGGGGAGTCTCGACCGGGATGCGCAGACGGGTGGCAGAGTCGTGCTGCGCGGATCTGATCGTCATGAAGCGTAACGAACCACAAGAAGCGCGGATGTTCTATCCGGTGGTCGAGGCAGTAGCCAAGATCGCTCCCGAGCTTGAGGTCACTCGACCGGGCGTCCTGTCTTTGGCCACTCACGGTCCGGCCCGTTACTTCGGAGGCGAGTGCGCGCTTCGCACGAAGGTGGTCGAGGTTTCACGAAGCGCGCTCGGTTCTTGTACGAATGGTGCATCAGGGGTTCTGGTGGGGATCGCAGACGGAGCCTTTTCCGCGGTCCTCGCTGCCCGCCGGGGGGTTCTGGTCCCCGAGCGAGAGAGCGCCAGGTTCTTGGCGGAGTTCCCGGTCTCTGTCCTCGGCCAACCGGAGTTGGCAGATCTTCTTGTACGTCTGGGTGTACAGACTCTGGGGGCGTTCGCCGCTCTCGATGAAAGCAGCGTGGCAGGTCGCTTCGGCCCCTGCGGTGCCCTGGCTCACCGGCTTGCCCGTGGGCTGGATAAGCGACCTCTGTGTCCCAACTCTCCGTCGGTAGAGCTCGAAGCGGTGACCATCCTCGACCCACCCGCCGATCGATTGGACATGGTTGCTTTCGCCGGCCGCAGGTTGGGAGCGCAGCTCTGTGGGCAGCTCGCTGCACACGGGCTCGAATGCACGTTGCTGACCATTGGTGCCGAGACCGCTCATGGAGAGTCCCTCAGTCGTAACTGGCGAGTGTCCGATGTCTTCGACTCTGTCGCGATCGCAGAGAGGCTTCGCTGGCAGCTCGAGGGTTGGTTGGCCGGGACCACGGCACAGCCGACTCCGAGCGCAGGGATCGTTCGCGTATCCATTCGTGCATCGGAGGCGCAGCCGGTTGGAAGCAGGCAGCCAGGCCTATGGGGCTTACCTGCGACCGATCTTCGTGCCATGCAGGGCATCGATCGGGTGGCGGGGATGCTCGGCCCACAAGCCGTCTTGACCGGGTCACTTGCCGGCGGTCGGGGGCCACATGAGCGGGTCATCTTGTTGGCCCACGGTGAGAAGCCGACCGCCGTGGCATCGGCTCCGTGGCCCGGGCGCCACCCTGCCCCAGCTCCAGCCCTTGTCCATGTCCCAGTCCGGTGTGCTGAGGTCATCGATGGCGACGGATGTCCGGTAGGAGTGGACGCCAGAGGAGCCCTCAACACAGCTCCCTCTCGGATCTCTACAGAGAGAGGTCCTTTCAGGGACCTGATCGGCTGGGCCGGCCCCTGGTTGTTCGACGAGCGTTGGTGGGACCCGGCCTGTGGCCGTCGTCGTGCGAGGTTCCAGCTGGCGACAGACGGCGCCGCTTACCTGTGCTTCATAGAGCGAGGGACCTGGTGGGTGGAGGCGACCTATGACTAGGACGCCCTCTTACGCGGAGCTCCACGCGCACTCCAATTTCAGCTTCTTGGACGGGGCGTCGCATCCCGAAGAGCTCGTGGTCGAGGGGGCACGCCTCGGACTTTGCGCGCTAGCCATCACCGATCACGATGGCTTGTACGGAGCGGTTCGCTTCGCCGAGGCGGCCGAGGTACATGGCCTTCGTACCGTCTTCGGAGCCGAGGTGACCCTGGGTCTCTCGCGCAAACAGAACGGGATCCCAGATCCCGAAGGAACACATCTAGTCGTCTTGGCCAGGGATCCACAGGGCTACGCGCGGCTCTCCCGGACCATCGCCACCGCTCAGCTGGGAGGGGGGGGGAAGGGCAATCCGACATTTGGCACCGAGTTGCTCTTCGACGCGCACGATGGCCATTGGTTGGTGTTAACGGGCTGTCGCAAGGGGAGCGTCCCTGCGGCTCTGGAGTCCGAAGGCCCAGCCGCCGCCGCCCGAGTCTTGGACCGTTTGATCGAGGGATTTGGGACAGCCAACGTAGCGGTCGAACTGTTCGATCACGGCCAGCCACTCGACTCGGCTCGAAACGACGCGCTGGTTCGTTTGGCGGTCCCTCGGGGGCTCGACTGCCTCGCGACGGCCAACGCCCACTACGCCACGCCCTCAGGTCACCGTCTCTCCACGGCTCTGTCAGCCGTGCGCGCGCGCCGTTCCTTGGACGAGATGGACGGTTGGCTCCCGCCCGGGCCCGGCGCTCACCTTCGCTCACCGGCTGAGCAGGCAAGACGGTTCACCCGCTACCCCGGCGCGGTCGAGCGCGCCGGTGAGCTCGGACAAGAGCTGGCGTTCGACCTCTCCCTGCTCGCCCCCGGATTGCCACCGTTCCCTGTGCCAGATGGCATAGACGAGATGAGCTACCTCATCAGGCTCGTAGAGGAGGGAGCTAGCAACCGCTACGGGCCCCGATGTGCCGAACGGGTTCCAGGGGCCTGGAGTCAGATCGACCATGAGCTGGAGGTGATCGCCTCTCTCGGCTTCTGCGGTTACTTCTTGGTCGTGTGGGACATCGTCCAGTTCTGTAGGCGCAACGACATCTATTGCCAAGGCCGTGGCTCGGCGGCCAATTCTGCGGTCTGTTTCTCTCTCGGGGTAACAAACGCGGATGCGGTGGCCCTCGGGCTCCTTTTCGAACGCTTCCTGTCTCCCGAACGTGACGGGCCTCCCGACATCGACGTCGACATCGAGAGCACGCGGCGTGAAGAGGTCATCCAGTATGTCTACGAGCGCCACGGACGTCTGCACGCCGCACAGGTGGCCAATGTCATCACCTATAGGCCGAGGTCTGCTTTGCGCGATGCAGGTCGTGCTCTCGGGCATCCACAGGGGGTAGTCGACTCCTGGACGCGCCAGGTCGAGGCCCGGGGCTCGCTCGCCAAGAGCGCAGCCGGCGACCAGATTCCGGCTCCGGTCGTCGCGCTGGCGGCCTGTTTGGATGGCTTCCCCCGCCATCTGGGTGTTCATTCGGGGGGGATGGTCATCTGCGATCGTCCGGTCGTAGACGTCTGTCCGGTCGAGTGGGCGACCGCTCCAGGACGAACCGTGTTGCAGTGGGACAAGGACGACTGTGCCGCGATCGGCCTCGTTAAGTTCGACCTGCTTGGCCTCGGGATGCTCGAGGCGCTTCATCGGACCATCGATCTGTTGGCATCGGGCGGCCTAAGCCTCGACCTTTCGGCGCTGCCCCAAGAGCGCGAGGTCTACGACATGCTTTGTCGTGCCGACACGGTGGGCGTGTTCCAGGTGGAGAGCCGGGCCCAGATGTCCACGCTGCCCAGGCTCAGTCCCCGGTGCTTTTACGACTTGGTCATAGAGGTAGCCCTCATCCGCCCCGGCCCCATCCAGGGGGGCTCGGTCCATCCCTATCTCCGGCGACGCAACGGCGAGGAGGAGGTCACCTTCTTGCACCCTCTCTTGGAACGTTCCTTGACCAAGACCTTGGGGGTCCCGGTTTTCCAAGAGCAACTTATGCAGATGGCCATCGACGTGGCGGGTTTTAGTCCGGCAGAGTCGGACAGGCTCCGCCAGGCGATCGGCTCCAAACGCTCGGTTGAGCGCATGGAACAGCTGAGAGGCCGCTTTTACGCCGGGATGGCCGAGCGAGGGATCATGGGAGACCTGGCCGATTCGATATTCGCCAAGATGGCGGCTTTCGCCAGCTTCGGCTTCCCCGAGTCCCATGCCGTCTCCTTCGCTCATCTCGTTTACTCCTCCGCCTATCTGAAGCTGCATCACCCGGCCGCGTTCTTGGCGGGGCTCCTCAACTCCCAGCCGATGGGGTTCTGGGCGCCGCGGACCCTGGTTGCCGATGCGCGGCGTCACGGGGTAGAGGTCCGCAGAGCCGAGGTCAACTCGAGCGCTGCGGAGGCGATCTTGGAGCCGACCGAGGATCCGCTTTGCCCTGCGGTCCGGCTCGGCTTGGCAGGGGTGCGGACCCTGGGAGATGCGACCGCGGCCAGAGTCGCAGCCGGCCGTCCCTATCGTGACTTGGAAGATCTGGCGCGCCGGGGCGGGCTGAGCATCCCCCAGATCGAGGCTTTGGCAACCGCTGGGGCGACCGCCGGCCTCGATCGAGCCTCACGACGGGCAGCTCTATGGGCAGCCGGGCCACTCGTAGCGGCATCCGGTGGGCTTCCGGGCATCGTCGTTGGTGTGGAGGCACCCCTGCTCCCCCCCATGGACAGGACCGAAGAGACGGTGGCCGACATCTGGGCGACTGGGATCTCGGTGGACTCCTCTTTGACGGAGTTGGCTCGGCAAGAGCTCGATGAGATGGGTGTCACGGTGGCAGCCGACCTGTCCAAGCTCCCGGATCGTTCCCGGGTGAAGGTGGCCGGGATCGTGACTCATAGACAGCGGCCCGAGACCGCAGCCGGGATCACCTTCGTCAGTCTGGAGGATGAGACAGGTCTGGTGAACGTGGTTTGCTCGCCAGGGATGTGGCTCCGGCACAGAAAGGTTGCCAACGGCTCGGGTGCGCTGGTCGTTCAGGGTCGATTGGAGTCCTCGGGGGGGGTGGTCAACGTCGTGGCCGAGAGAATCTGGCCTCTCAGGCTGGCTGCGGCGACCTCGGCGCGCAACTTCTGCTGAGTCGACCGAGCTCAGCGCAAGATCATTCGCCTTCGCCAACAGGTTCGATCAGGGCGGGCCCGTTGTTGGCTACCTTGCCCACGTCTTTGGAGACTTGGCGCGGGTGAAGGTGGGGTTCGGACATCGAGCCCAAGAGGCCCTCGGCAACAAGAGCGTCTCCATCGCTGCAGTCAAGCCATTGCGAATAGAGGGCTTGTGGAACCAAGACGGGGCACCGGTCATGGATCGCGCCCAAGGCATCATGTGCAGGCCTCGTGATGATCGTGCACGTCCACAGCCAGCGGTCCGGGTGATCCGCAGGCAGCGATTCGTCGCTCCAGATCTCGTACAGGCCGGCCATGGCGAGGATCGGCTGACTTGGGTCATGGAGGAAGAAAGGGATCTTGGTGGTGCCTTCCTTCTTCCATTCGAAGTAGCCGTTCGCCGGCGCGAGGCAACGCCGGCGCCCCGCCGCTGCCTTGAAGGCAGGTTTGTGCGAAACCGTCTCGCTACGGGCATTTATCATCTTGGTTCCCCAAGGCGAGCGCGACCAGCTCGGCACAAGGCCCCAGCGCGCCGATCGCAACTGCCTGACGACGCGGCCTGGACTTGCCGTTCGCTCGACGACGATCCGGACCCTGTCGGTGGGAGCCACGTTCCACGACGGCGCAGGCGGATCGCCGACGGCTTCGATGCTCTTGAAATGGGCGGCCAGCTCGGGGTCCGCTGTGGTGCTCACATATCTTCCGCACACACCGCAAAGCCTCGCACCTGAGAGGCAGCGCGCGGGGCTCTCGTGGTCCTATTGAGCCATCAGCTCTTCGCGCACCTGGTGGGCGGCTTCGACCAGGTTGCGGAGCGACTGTTCGACCTCGGGGTACGCACGGGTCTTCAGCCCGCAATCCGGATTCGCCCAGACCCTCGTTGGGCCCAGCACACCAGCGGCCGTGCGGAGCAGCGCGGCGATCTCGTCGGTTGTCGGGACCCGCGGCGAATGCACGTCGTAGGTGCCCGGCCCGAGGCCGCCCTCGAAGTGGCCGGCGACGATCCCCTGCATGGGAGCGAGCTTGGAGCGGGCGGCCTCGAAGGAGATCACGTCGACCTCCATGTCCGCCAAGGCACCGGCGATCTCGGCGAAGTGTGCGTAGCACATGTGGGTGTGCACCTGGGTGCTTGGAGATGCCGCCGCCGTCGTCAGTCGTATGGCACGTGTCGCCCAATCGAGGTAGGCCGGTCGCTCCCGCCTCCTGAGCGGTAGGAGCTCGCGCAGCGCGGGCTCATCGACTTGGATGATGCCAGCGCCCGCCGCCTCCAGAGCCTGCACCTCTTGCGCGAACGCCAGGGCGATCTGGGCGGCGGTGTCCGCTGGCGGCTGGTCGTCTCGAACAAAGGACCAGGCCAGCATTGTTATCGGGCCCGTGAGCATGCCTTTGACCGGCTTGTCGGTCTTGGACTGCGCGTAGGAGAACCAATCGACCGACATCGGATGCGCCCGACGCACGTCGCCGAACAGAACTGGGGGACGGACGCAGCGCGACCCGTACGACTGGACCCAATCGGCCCCGGCTAACGCGAACCCCTCGAGCTGGGCGGCGAAGTAGCGGACCATGTCGTCACGCTCGGGTTCGCCGTGCACGAGGACGTCGAGACCCACGTCCTCTTGGAGGGAGATGACGTGGTCGACCTCTGATTCGAGGGCGGAGCGGTACGAGGCCTCGTCGAGACGCCCCGCGTTACGTGCCGCTCGAGCTGCTCGCAGCTCGACGGTTTGTGGAAAGGAGCCGATCGTCGTGGTGGGCAG
>JBOGFX010000333.1:0-1685 GCA_050743805.1 Acidimicrobiales bacterium | reverse complement strand
GTCGTTGAACGCGCCGATGCCCCCTGTTGAGATGTCCGCGTGCTCGGCCGCGAAGTCCGGGCACAGCTTGCAGCCTTCACGGGTCCACTCACGAGCCTCTTTGAGCGGAATCTCGTGGTAGGAGCCGTCGCGTGTCCAAAGTTGGAACGCGCCTTTGATGTTCATCTTGGCGATGTCCTTGCGCTCGATCCCGTACCGGCCACCGAAGAGCTCTTCGAAGATGCTGTCGTCGAAGGTCTTGGAGCACAGCAGGCCTATCGACAGCCCGAAGCGGCGCGCGACCTTTCCTGCCTTGCGGGCTGACATGATCGCGGTTGCCGAGGTCTGGCAGCCCATGCCGACCAACGCGAGCCGCTCGGCACCCTCTGCAACGGCGTCGGAGTACGCGAGCGGGTTGGCACAGTATGTGTAGCGCGAGCCGGCCGTGGCCAGAACCTCTTCCTTGGTACGGACGACGCTCGGAACCGCCCTCCAAGTGCTCCCGTCTCCTTCCAGGTCCGACACGAGAGCGGCGTCGATCTCGTCGCGCTCGAGGCACCACGCGAGGAGCGCGGAGACAAAGCCGCCATCCTGGCCGACGGCCGCAGCTTGAGGGTCTGTGGCCCGGGCCAGGACCACGTCGGCCGAGATCCCCGAGACCTCATCTTCGGACCTCGTGCGACCGAACAGGTAGTTGTCGGCCTCGGGCTCCCAGTCTCTGAACCTGGGGCAGGCCCTGGTGCACAGGGTGCATCCTCGCGACCCGTAGGTGCAGTCGGAGGTGCCCCCTTCCTCTGCTACGTGGAATGGTCGATAACGGCCGTCACCGTCGTCGTAGCCCAGCACGTCGTAGGGGCACACGACCACGCACGCCGCGCATCCGGTGCACAGGCCGGAGGTAACCACTTCTTGGTAGAGGTGGGCCCAGTGGAGCTTCTCGGGAGGCACGCCCAACCCTAGCCAGCTCGCCAGGGGATCACGGCAAGGGATGGCGGTTCGTTGGAATCGCCCGGCTCGAGATCCCTGGGCCACAGCAGCCCTGTCTCATCTGCCAGGGGCACAACCCACTCGGGCGCAGAACTGGCGGCACGCTGGCACATTGATGTTTTGGGTCTCGACTTTGCGAGTCCTGGAGCCCTTCGATCGGACCGATGCTTCGACAGCTCGGAAAAGGGCACCGACGCCGCACGCAGCGTCGCTGGCGATCATCGTTGCGAGGCGAGACGGGTGGCGTCTTCGGTCAAGCGTTCGTCTCCCAGGTAGTAGGCGACTTCCGCCAGGCGGTCGTCCGGGCCCCTCCAGAGGAGCTCAGTTGTGCTGTTCGTGCCAGCGACGTCTGTACGAAGCGTGGCGAGATCCTTGAAGAGCGCCGCCAAGGGGCGCCTCGAATCGAGCTCCCGAGCGAGAGACTCGCACCCCCGGGTCTTGGAGAGCACGGAGCGGTCCCAGTCTCTCGCATCGGGCGGTATCTGCTCGATGTGCTCGTAGTGAGAAAGCACGCTCGATGCGGACGTCTTGCCCCAGCGGGGGATGCCCGGGAAGCCGTCGGCTGAGTCACCCACCAGCGCAAGCCAGTCCGGGATCGATGTCGGCGGTACACCGAAGCGATCCCCGACGCCGTCCTCGTTCAAGACGCTCGATCGGCGGCGATCGAGCTGCACGACCCTTTCGCCCCTGACGCACTGCGCCAGGTCCTTGTCGGGTGT
>JBOGFX010000332.1:0-3474 GCA_050743805.1 Acidimicrobiales bacterium | reverse complement strand
ATCGCGTGCTCGCGGATCCCGAAGTGAACCTGGATGGCCCCAGGGTTCTCCTTGGATTGTGGCTCGGCATCATCGAGGGCCACGCCGGTGTTCCCCGTGAGGTCGGCCGCCCCAGCCACCAGCCCGGGCAGCATGGGGGCGGTCGCGTTGACACAGGCGTTGATTGCCCTGCGGGTAGCGAGGGACTTGCCCGTCTCGAAGGTGGGGAGCTTGGCGTCCCAACCGGCTAGTCCATGTCCTGCCCAAGCCGCGGCCCAAGCCGCCCGGTCGACATCTGAAGCATCGAACCTCGACTGCCAAGCAGATCGCTCGGCCCGCCCTCGCTCCATCAAGCGTCCGTAAAGGTCGAGAACCTCGGTCGGGACGTCGAAGGACTTGTCCGGGTCCAAGCCCAAGATCAGCTTGGTCTTGCGGATCTCGTCGTCTTTGAGAGGGTTCCCGTGCGCCTCTTTGGTGTCCATGATGTCCGGAGCCGGCCAACCGATGTGGCTTCGTAGGACGACGAGCGAGGGCTTGTCTTCGACCGCCATCGCGCGGCGCAGGGCCGCCTCGATCGCCCCGGTATCGTTCGCGACCTCGCCGATGGCGTCGACGTCCCAACCATAGGCACTGAAGCGCTCCGGGACGTTATCGCTGTAGGCGAGCTCCGTGGGTCCGTCAATGGAGATGTGGTTGTCGTCGTAGATGTAGACGAGCCTCCCCAGTCCGAGGTGTCCCGCCAGCGATGCGGCCTCATGGGAGATGCCTTCCTCCAGACAGCCGTCGCTGCATATGACAAAGGTGTGATGGCTGCATACATCGGGACCGAACTTGTGGCGGAGCACGCGTTCGGCGATCCCCATGCCGACCCCATCGCCCACACCTTGGCCTAGCGGGCCCGTCGTCACCTCGACCCCGGGGGTATGACGCCGTTCCGGGTGACCGGGGGTCCTGCTCCCAACGGTTCGAAAAGCCTTCAGGTCCTCCAGCGTCAAGCCGTAGCCGCACAGGTAGAGCATCGAGTACAGGAGGATCGACGCGTGTCCGCATGACAGGACGAAGCGGTCCCGGTCCGGCCAGGCGGGGTCGGCCGGATCGTGTCTCATGACCCTGGTGAAAAGGACGTGGGCTAGCGGCGCCAGGGCCATGGCCGTGCCGCTGTGGCCCGAGGCGGCCCGGGCCGGGGCGTCCATCGCCAGGCCCCGGATCACGTTTATGGCCAGTTCTTCCGAGGAAGCCTGGCTTGAGGTGGCCACATGTTCACCCTATCGACCTTGGACCTGGCAGGCGTCATTGAAGCGGGTGCTCCGGACGTCGCACGATCCTCCCGGTCGTGGCGCCACCAGGTACTAGCGTCTTTGCATGCGGCGCATCCGGGCACTCCTCAGCCGCGAGGGCTCAGGAGCCCGTGACTCACGCAAAGAGGCGATCTCTCTGGTCATCGCCTACGTAAAACAGGAGACGATCGAGCCCCTTCGGGGTCTGGTGCGTTTCGTCTTCTTCGGGACCGTGGGCTCGGCGGCCATCGGATTTGGAACGATCCTCATCCTGGTGGCCATCCTGCGTGTCCTGCAGACCGAGACCGGAGCGTTCCACGGTGACCTGTCCTGGTTGCCGTACCTGATCGTGGCGGTGATCGGCTGTGCCGTCGTGGGCCTGGCCGTGTGGAGGATCGCCTCGGGGCCGGCGGCTCGGCGCAGGGCAGCGAAGAGCAGCGACTAGGCAAGGACGGGAGACTCATGGCGGTCGGGACCAACGGCGCCCACATCGGGCGCGATGACCTGCGAGCTGCATTTCAAAGGGCGATCGGAGAGGGCCAGCGATCCGCCAAGGCATCCCTGCCTTCGATCTTGGTGCTCGCAATCGCAGGGGCAGCGGGCATCGCTGCCGTCGCCTTCGGGCTGGGACGCAGGGGCGGTCGCAAGGATTCGGCGATCGTAGAGATCCGGAGGCTGTAGCAATGGTCGACTACCTGCTGCGGCGGCTCGTGGGCATCTCGGCCCGCCGCGGATTTCGGGGCGAGCACTGGGCCTGGTTCCTGGCCGCGGCCGGGTTCTTCGCGCTCCGTCGACTCATCCGAAAACCCGAACCGGTGGTCTACTCGCGCCGGTTGACGGCCGGAGAGGGCCTGATGCTCTCCCTGAGGGCGCCCGGACAGCGAAGCGGTCAATCGGGCGCCCGCGACTGAGCGGTTTGACCCGAGACGCCCGGCTCGCGGCTGGCGAGCGGGCCCTTCTGATCGACCCGAGGGGTCGCCGATACCTGGTGGCCCTCGACGCCGGTGCGTCCTTCCACACCCATGCGGGGATTCTCGCCCACGACGACCTGATCGGGGCTCGCGAAGGCAGCACGGTGTGCGCATCGACCGGTCGTAAGTTCATCATCTTGCGACCCACGCTTGCCGACGTCGTTCTCAAGATGCCTCGGGCCGCTCAGGTCATCTACCCGAAGGACCTGGGCGCGATCCTCCTAGCAGCCGACATCTACCCCGGGGCACTTGTGCTTGAGGCCGGGGTTGGCTCCGGAGCCCTCTCGATGGCCTTGCTTCGAGCCGGCGCAAACGTGACCGGCTACGAGATCAGAGAGGATTTCGCCGCTCGTGCCCGACGCAACGTGATCGAATATCTGGGCAACCAGGTCGACTATCGAATCGAGATCCGCGACGTCACCGCCGGCATTGACGAGACGAACCTCGATCGGATCGTCCTGGACCTGCCCGAGCCCTGGGAGGTCGTCGCACACGCCAAGGGAGCCCTCAGGCCCGGCGGGATCCTGCTCTCCTACCTGCCAACCATCAACCAGACCGCACGGCTCTGCGGGGCCCTGGCTACGTCTGGTTTCGGCCTGACCGAGACGGTCGAGATCCTGAGGCGGACATGGCACGTTGAGTCGAGATCGGTTCGGCCCGACCACCGGATGGTGGCCCACACCGGCTTCATAACCACGGCAAGAGCGCTCGAAGGTCCCTGAGGCATCGATCTGGGGGGAGTCCGCCTGGGACGCTGTCGGACAATCACGTTCCAGACGACTCCTTGAGCACAAGCGACCTTCTCGGTCCACGAGATGCCTCGGGCGCGCTCGTCTCAGCGAGCTCGATCTCCTCGTCGGCGACGTCGAGCTCCCAGGTGGAGGAGGCGTCGCCGAAAACGACGCTTGCCAGAGCGTCCTACCTCAGAAAGTCCGGGCTGTCTAGCTGTTTGGGCAACGAATGGAGCGCTGACTGTCTGCGGGACGCTCCCGTCAAGCTGGCGGGCGAGAGGTGCCAGTTGCAGGCCTAGGACGCCCTGAGGTGTACCTGCCTCGTGGTGGATCGCTCCCAAACGAGCAGCGTCCGGCCTCGAGGATGAATATGCGAGTTCGGCGTGAGTCGGCACTGAGGGGCGGGTTCAAGGGATCACTGCAACACCTCGGCGGGTCGACAGCTCTGAGTTGATCCGACCGGGAGGAAACGATGACCACACGCCGACCTTGGCTAACGGTTGAACAGCGCCAGCG
>JBOGFX010000331.1:0-2600 GCA_050743805.1 Acidimicrobiales bacterium | reverse complement strand
TATCAGGAGTCGGTGAGCGACCCCTCCTTCGCGGGGCAACTGATCGCGTTCACCTACCCCCACATCGGCAACTACGGCACCAACCCCGCCGACGACGAGGCCGTGCGAGCGCATTGCGCCGGGGTGGTGACGAGGGATCTCGTCGGCGTCGGCAGCAACTGGCGAAATGAGTTGGACTTCGAAATATTCCTTCAGTCGAGGGGGATCCCCGCGATGACAGGGGTCGACACCCGCAGGCTCACGCGCCACGTGAGAGAAGCCGGCGCGTTGCCCTGCGCAATGGGCGTGGTGTCCGAGGCCGAGGTTCGGCGCCTCGCGGCGGCGGCGCAGAGCACGACCGGGCGGGACCTCGTCAGCGCGGTGACCATCCCAGTGCCGCTCACCCGGGGAACAGGGCCGTCGCGGATCGTGGTCGTGGACTACGGCGTCAAAGAGACGATGCTGGCGCATCTAGAGACCATGGGGACCTTGACGGTGGTCCCGGCGCACACGCCCGCCGAGGAGGTCCTGGCGCTCGACCCCCACGGGGTCTTCCTCTCCAACGGCCCCGGAGATCCCGCCGCGCTCGCTCCACAGGTCGAGGCCATCGCGGCCCTGGTGGGAAAGGTCCCCATCTTCGGGATCTGTCTAGGCCACCAGCTCCTGGGCACGGCCCTGGGCGGCTCCACCTACAAGCTCCCCTTCGGGCACCACGGGAGCAACCACCCCGTGCGAAGGATCTCCACCGGCCAGATCGAGATCACCAGCCACAACCACAACTACGCGCTGATGCTCGACGAGCTCGACGAGCTCGACGGGGTCGAGCTGACCCATGTCGATCTGAACGACGACGTGGTGGAGGGCATCGCCGTTCACAGTGCCGGAGCCTTCTCGGTGCAGTACCACCCCGAGGCGGCCCCCGGACCCCACGACGCCCACTACCTGTTCGCAGAGTTCGAGCGGCTCATGGCCGCCGGCGTCCCGAGGAGCGTCTGAGTGCCCAGGCGCGACGATATCGAGTCGATCCTGGTCATCGGCTCGGGGCCCATCGTGATCGGGCAGGCCTGCGAGTTCGACTACTCGGGCACCCAGGCATGTCGGGTTCTGCGCAGCGAGGGCTACAAGGTGATCCTGGTCAACTCGAACCCCGCCACGATCATGACCGACCCAGAGACAGCGGACCGTACCTATGTAGAGCCCCTCACCCCTTCTATCGTCGCTGCGATCATCGAGCGCGAGCGGCCCGACGCCCTGCTCCCCACCCTGGGCGGCCAGACCGCGCTCAACCTGACGATGGCGCTCGATCGCCAGGGCGTGATCTCGCAGATGGGGGTCGAGGTGATCGGGGCCCGGCCGGAAGCCATCGAGACCGCCGAGGATCGGGGTCGGTTCAAGGATGCGATGCGCGAGATAGGGCTGAGCGTCCCCGAGTCCGGTTTCGCACGCAGCGTCGCCGACGCGCTCTCGATCGCCGGGGAGATCGGCTATCCCCTCGTTCTGCGTCCCAGCTACATCCTGGGCGGCTCGGGTTCGGGGGTTGCAACGGACCAAGGCGAGCTCGTCTCCATGGCGACCGCCGGCATAGACGCGAGCCCCGTCGGCGAGGTCCTGGTCGAGCGGTCCATCGCGGGCTGGAAGGAGTTCGAGCTCGAGGTGATGAGGGACCGTGCGGACAACTGTGTCGTCGTTTGCTCGATCGAGAACCTCGATCCGATGGGGGTGCACACAGGGGACTCGATAACGGTGGCACCCGCCCAGAGCCTGACCGACGTCGAGTACCAAGCGATGCGCGACGAGGCTTTCGCATGCCTGCGCAGGGTCGGGGTGGAGACCGGGGGTTCCAACGTGCAGTTCGCCGTCGACCCCACTGACGGCAAGCGCGTGATCATAGAGATGAACCCCAGGGTCTCTCGTTCCTCGGCCCTCGCGTCAAAGGCGACCGGCTTTCCAATAGCCAAGATCGCCGCGCGGCTCGCGGTGGGTTACACCTTGGACGAGATCGCCAACGACATCACCGCCGCGACACCGGCATGCTTCGAGCCCACGATCGACTATGTGGTGACCAAGGTGCCGCGCTTCGCGTTCGAGAAGCTGGCAGGGGCCGAGGCCAAGCTCGGGACACAGATGCAGTCGGTCGGCGAGGTCATGGCCATCGGCAGGACGTTCCCCGAATCCTTGCAGAAGGCGCTGCGCTCGATGGAACAAGGCCGGGCGGGGCTGAACGCCGACTGGGGGGAGGCCGCCTACGACGGCCTCGGGCGGGCCGAGCTGCTGCGGCGGATCGCGGTAGCGAGCCCCGAGAGGATCTTCCAGGTCGAAGCCGCCCTGCGCTCTCGCGTCGCCGTCGAAGAGGTCGCCTCTCGAAGCGGGATCGACCCATGGTTCCTGCGGCAGATCTCACAGATCGTCACCGCAAGGGATGAGCTCGTTGAGCTTTGTGATCAACGCGGTGTCGACCCGTTGGCCGCCTTGGACCGTCGATGGTGGCGTCGGCTGAAGCGGCTAGGGTTCTCCGACGCCCAGATTGGCTATCTGAGCTCCAACTCAGAAGCCAAGGTGCGCACGGCTCGCCGCCGGGCGGGAGTGAGGGCGACCTTCAAGACGGTCGACACCTGCGGGGC
>JBOGFX010000330.1:0-13231 GCA_050743805.1 Acidimicrobiales bacterium | reverse complement strand
AGTAGCTGGAGGACCAGCCCTACGAGCATGAGAGTAAAGCCGAGAATCCAGACCGGAGATGAAATGAGCGTCGTGACGAGGTTCACCACTTGCCGGGCATGAATCGCGGGCAGACTCTGAAGGCCATGCTTCTCGGCGACGAAACCCACGTTGTAAAGAAGGGCGGACAACACGGCGACCAACGTGCCCGTGAGAAGGTGGGCATGGGTCATTGGCTCACGTCCTCTCCAAGCTGAAGGCCACCGGGTCCGATCGGTCAGACCGGCAAATCCGACATTGGCCTGCAGCCTATCTTCCGCGCCCGGGTCATCCCATCGCCATCTTGTAACGCATTGTCCGAAACCCCCAGCTCACAGGCCACAGCGCTTCCCTGCCGAAGCCCCGCCGCTGCGTGGGGAGACGGCGCACGGGGCCCCGAACCCCGAGCTTTTGCCTCCGCCTGGTTAGCCCCTCTGTGGGGCACGAGCCTCCAGGTGGTCACCGAAACGGGGAGCCTGTAAAGTCGCGGCCCGAATTCTGTAGATCCTTTTGAGATCGGGGGAATGCTTGCGCGATAGGCCAGATCTGCCGAGCACTGGTGCCCCGGCGGCAGTGTCATCGTGACTGGCGAGTCTCGGGCGGACCCCTTAGGCGAACTTCGAGAGCTCGCTGAGCGTTCCCGAATCCGCCGCGTCGACGTCGTGGCGTGGCGTGACTTGGATGACCCTGAAGCGGGGGGTTCCGAGCTATCCGCCGACAGAGTCATGCAACGCTGGGCCAAGGCGGGCCTGGACGTCAGGATGTGGACTTCTCGGGTCGACGGTGCGGCAGAGATTGTCCGCCGACGGGGTTACACGGTGAACCGGCGCAAGGGACGCTATGCGGTTTTCCCGGCCATCGCCCTGAACGGGCTGTCGGGTCGGATCGGTACGGGTGATGCCCTTCTCGAGATCTGGAATGGCATGCCGTTCTTTTCACCGCTGTGGGCTCGGTGCCCCCACGTCGTCCTCATCCATCATGTCCACGCCGAGATGTGGAAGATGGTCCTTGGGGGGCGGCTCGGCGATTTGGGTAACTTCGTCGAAGCGACGGTTGCACCACCGATTTACAGACGCCAGTCGATCATCACGGTTTCGGAATCCTCAAAGCAAGACATCGTGGAGCGCCTTCGCTTTGATCCCGGGCACATCCACGTCGTTCCACCCGGCTTGGACCCGTCTTTCTCTCCCGGCCGCGAGAAACACCCCCGGCCTTTGATCGTGGCTGTTGGGAGGCTTGTCCCGATAAAGCGTTTCGACTGGTTTATAGAGGCAGCCGTCAAACTTCGGGCTGACTACCCCGACATGCTGGCCGTCGTGGTCGGTGAGGGGTATGAACGCCCCAAGCTCGAGGCGCAGATCAGAGACGCCGGTGCCGAGAGCTGGCTCAGCCTCTCGGGGCGGCTCAGCGATGAGGATCTCATCAAGCTGTATCGAAGAGCATGGCTGGTCATCTCGACCTCGTCACACGAAGGGTGGGGCATGACGATCACCGAGGCGGCGGCTTGTGGGACTCCGGCTGTCGCGACCCGCATCACCGGGCACCGCGACGCGATCGTTGACGGGGTCTCGGGTGTGTTGGCGAACACGGTGGAGGACATCGCGACTGCAGCCTTGCGGGTCCTGGGTGATGACGAATATCGTCACCGGCTCGAGGCGGGTGCGGTTCGTATCGCGTCTCATTACACATGGGACCGAACTGCGCTCGAGCGCTTTCGGGTCCTCGAGCGTTCGGTGGTTGCACGCCGGCGAGATAGATGACCCTTGGGCGGAGGCATGTATGTGAACTCGCTAGCTTCGTGTCTGCACTGAGACCCAAGGTGGCGGCGCTTCAGGCGCCATCGTGACGGCGACGCGCCAGCACTTCGAGGTTCCAGGTCACGACCTCCCTTAGGAGCGGCACTCGTACCACGGCGCGCGAGAAATCAGGCAGGTAGCGTGGGCGGACATTGACCAACTCGAGCAGGGCCTGGTTTTTGAGGTGTCTCAGGACAGGGGCAATGTGAACCGCGAAGAGTGACTCGCCAAAGCGGTTCTTGGGCGGGTGCCCAGCCCTGGCTTCGTAGCGACGCCGTGCTCGGTCGCCGCCCAGGTAGTGCCACGGCGACGTCTCGTGACCACCCCAAGGGCTGTACCAGTTTGTGAAGGAGAGCCAGAGGTAACCCTCGGGACGGAGCGTACGCGCCATTTCGTCGATGACCTCGAATGGCTCTGGTACGTGCTCCAACATGTTGGATGCAACTGCGATATCGATTGATCCCGTCGAGAAAGGAAGGTGCTGGGCGTCGCCGAGCAAGGAACCGTCGAGCGGCTTGCCTCGCCAGGAGAGCTCGGCCACGTCGAGGTCGCAGAGAAAACAGGATGCTCCGGCTCGGCGTAAGGCATTGGTCAGATACCCGGCGCCGCCACCAACGTCCACCGCCAGAGAACCTTCGAGTCGGACATTTTCAGCCAGGAACCCAACGGCGTCCTGCGAAAGCATCTCGTAGAAGGTGTCCGGGTCGACTTGTTCGCGTAAAAAGCCTCGTAAGAGGCGTATCGATCTGCTGATGGTACGGCGCTGGCGCCGTGCTGGGCGGAGCGTCTGGTCCATGTCGTCAGTCTCGCATCGGCAAAGTCAAAGAGCCACTGGTCTCGTTGGCCTTGGGGCAGCCTGCGACCTTTGCTAACCTCACCCAAACCCAGGGGCCTTTCCATGAGCTCTCGTAACGGACAGAATGGATTTCTTCCTAGAGTTGTTTCGAGGTTCGCTGTCGTGTGTCACGAGCGGTATGCCGCATCTGGGTAGGCGAGCCAATCGGACCACCATCCTTGCGATGTGGATGTCGCGCTCGCCGGTATCTCCTAATGAGGGATCGCGAAGCGAGGCCCCTCCGCTTGGCATCGAACACAGGTCCCTGACCTCGTGCTGGCCCGTCACCTTGCGAAGGTGCCCATGAGAGCTGAGCTGGCCCAGAGCTCCGGTCGCTCTACCCAGGTCCGCGTGGGAGATGACAAGCCGGGTCACGTCCGCGAGCGAAATAGCGTTGCTCTGCGCGTTGCCTGCCATCTTGGGGTCTGGCTGTCGCTCGGGGTCCCCACGCTGATCGAGGTTGCAAGCGGGCTGCATGCCTACGGTGATGACGCCGCAATCTCTTCACGCGCTTACGGCATGCTCTCTCACCCAACGCTCGTGGGCATGCTGACCTCGGCCCGGACACCAGTGGGCCACCCGCTTTTCGATCCAGGCCCTTTGATGTTTCCCTTGCTGGGCTTGCCGTTGCGGATAGACCCGTTCCACGGGTGGCTCTGGGGCCCCCTGGTCGTGTGCGGGATCGCATTATCCATCGGCGTAGAGGCCGCATTGCGCGTACGCCGGTGGGCGGCGGTGCTGATCCCGGTGGTCCTGCTTGAGCTCCTTTGGCTCTACCCGCCTGTCTTGGTCGACCCGGAGTGGAACTCACACTTCGCAATCCTCTTGTTCATCGCGTCTCTCGGGGTTGCATGGCTCGTTTGCAACGGTCAGCCGGGATGGTGGGCGGTCCTTGTGTTCTTCGCGTCTGTTGAGGCCCAGGCTCATCTTTTCTACGTGGCTCCAGCAGCGCTGCTCTCCTTGACCGCTCTTGTAGTAGGGCTCATCACGGCGCATCGGTACTGGTGGGTGGCCGTAGGTGCGGTCGTTGGTGTCCTCTGCTGGCTCGCGCCGATCATCCAACAGATCGAGGGCCCCTACGGCAATCTCTCTTCGCTGCTATCCGCGAGTCACGACACGCGTACCCAGGGCCTGTCCTTCGCCCTGCAGAGCTTAGGAAGTGCGGGGTCGCCCCATCCGATCTGGCTGACCTCGCTCGCGTTCACGCATTCTCTGTTGCCGAGTCTGGCCCGTTCGATGAGTCCGGCGTGGGGCGTGGGTGTTCTCATAGTTCTCCTTGTGGTAGCCGTTGGAGCCCTGTGCGCTCATTGGCGAGCATTGGGGACCCTCTCTCTCATAACGTTGGCATGCTCCATCGCATTTGTCGCCGAAGTGACAGACGTGCCCGTCGCGAGTGCATTGAGCCTTGGCTATTTGATGGATGTTTTCTGGGTCATCGGCATCTTGCTTTGGCTTTGTGTGGTTTGGATGGCTGCGAAGCTCGCGAAGATGCTTCTACCGAAGCTCGTCTCGAGGAAACGCACGGCAATTCGAGCTACGGCTGGGTTGGTCGGAGCCTGTGCGGTTGGTGCACTCTGCTTTCCAGCGCTCTCATCAGCTGCTAACCCCCGCATCGGCTGGCCCGATGGTTCCACTCAAGCCACCACGGTTGCCGCCAAAGCGATCGAAAGACAGACCCCTCGGGGACCAGTCGCGCTCACCATGGTGAGCCCGTTCCCGGGCCGACATACGGCCGGCCAAATATGGCTTCACGGGCTTTTTGTGATCGAGATCGAGAGATCCATCGGCTATCGCCTCCAGACAGATGGCTGGTATCCCGGATCTACGTCCATGTACGAGCCGAGAGGACCCAACACCAGCCTCGCCATCGCCGGTCCCTCATGGCCCTCCTTCGTTGTGTATTTCCGTGGAACGCGGGTAACCGCAGTTCGGAGACTTCCCGAGGGTTGACCGCCGCCTGTCAGTGCGCGTCCGTTACCTGCCTGGTCATAGGGCGCCGTTCTTGTTCGCAGCCGACGGACTGGGCGACTTGGGGTCCCCACCCAACCTCAGGGCTCCTCGAGAGGGTTGCGCCAGGATCTCTGGCCAGAGCTCTTTCCCCAGCCACAGGCCAGCACGTCGGGTCTCGGCGAGAGTATCCGGGTCTGCTGCGCACGGATCGCTTACGGAAAAGAATGGAAAGTGGACCCCGTCGGGAGCCCGGATGGTGACTCCGTCGAGCTGCTCGTGATAACGACCTCCCGAGCAAATCAAATTGTCGAGATTGATCAAGGTGGTTCTGGCTGAGGTCAATGCCGCGACCTTTCGGACGATGGTGTTGTAGATGGCGAGACGCTGCGGGGAATCGTTCACCACCGGCCCCGGCAACAGTGCCGAGGTTGTCGAGTAGCAAGGCGCCGTAAGAAGATCGACATGGGCACCCTGGGACGAGGCGATCCGCACGGCGCGTTCCAGCTGATGCCGCACGTACAGGGCGAACGAACGGTGAGTGATGTTGGTCCACTGGCCCTGCCAGATGTCGTTACTCAGCTCCCAACGTCCAGCGAGGATGACGACGTCGACAGGACGGTACTGGGCTACCCATTCGTTCCATAGCGCTGGCCACTGGGCGCTCTTTGGCGAGGCGGGGTTGCATGCGGGCGAGGTGTGTCCCAAACCTGCTCGTCCTTGGGTAGATACCTCCTCTGACTCCGCGACACCACAGCCCACGATCCCCTTGTCGATCACCGAGATGTGATTGCTCGTGGTGTCGAACCCGAGGTCGACGCCCAGCGCCAGGGCAGTGCTGTCACCGACAAAGAGAACTCGGTTTGATGCCCCGGTCGGGGTGCGCAGGAAAACACGAGATGTTGCAATGACCGGTGCGGGGATCCCCGCCCCCGTCGTGAGAACTATGAGACTCAACACACCCCCTACCGCGATGGGACAGCCGACCCAGGCTCTCCAATTACGAAAGAACCTTCCTCTGCGTATCGGCTGCTCGAGACCGAAGAACGACACGGTCGCCACGGACAGGGTTATCGCCAGCCGCATGCCGAAAAGCGGGTACCCGGATATGCCTGTGTGCGCCTGGTCGATCCAGAGGAAAAGGGGGAAGTGCCAGAGATAAACGCCGTAAGAGATGCGGCCGACATAGCGGAGCGGAGTGACGGAGAGAGCCTTCGCCACGAGGGCTCGTGGCGTCGCAACTGCGGCGAGGAGCACGCCTGCGGCACCCACTTCGGCGAGGAGGAAACCTCCCTGCCATAGAAACGCGCTCTCGTAGGGGATACGCCAAATGAAGAACGCGTCGATAAGCAGGCCGGCGAAGCCGGCCATGACAATGAGCACGCGAGACGTCTTGCTCGTTGGCGACCATCCCCACTCGCCCGCATTGGGGAGGTAACCATTTCGCCATTGAGTCAACACGATCAGGCCGACGGCGAGTGCTGCACCCACCAGAAGGCTCTGGGCGCGGGTGTCTGTTCCGTAGTAAAGACGGCTCAGGTTGGTACCTGCGCGAAAGAGAAGCGCCATTTCCAACGCCGACCCAAGAGCCCCGGCGATGAGGATCAGCAGCAAAGGTCCGAGGCGACGGAATGCCTTGAACAACCCGAGCACGAGTAGAGGCGCGACGACATAGAACTGTTCCTCGACCGCGAGCGACCATGTGTGAGTTAGAGGTGAGACTGGCCCTGTTTGCACGAAGTAGTTGCTGCCCGACGCGATGAAGTGCCAATTCGCAAAGTAGAAGAGAGCCGAAAGAGCATCTCCTCGCGTGGTCGTGTAGAGACCTTTGGGTGCTACGAAGGCCGCGTAGCAGACCACAAAGGTCACAACTGCCAACAAGGCCGGAAGAAGGCGACGTGCCCTCCTGGACCAGAAGCGGCGCAGGCGGATCGTTCCAAGGCTTTGGCAATCCCTCAGAAGAAGCGTTGTAATCAAGAAGCCGGACAAGACGAAGAAGACGTCCACCCCAAGAAACCCGCCCGGCATGAAGGCAAGACCGCTGTGGTACGCCACGACTGCAAGGACGGCGAGGCCTCGCACGCCATCGAGCGACGGAGCGTAAGCGAGGGTGGGCACAGAGTCGAGCTGGCGTGCGGGGCCCTCTGAGAGCACCGTAGACGGATCCCGCACGCGCGTCGGCGCGTCGGCGCGTCGGTTGAGAACTGGGTGCGTCAACCGGGACATCGTAGGAGGTCTGGTGGCGCGAGGGGGTTCCCGCATAACGACAGCTGCCGAGCGCCTGCTCAGCCCGGTCAAGAGAGAGCGCTACGGGGCCCAGGAGGAAGTCACGGCGGCAGATCAGCAGCGCTGACAGGCTGACAGGCCCACCCAAGGGGGCATTCCCCGAGCTACGTGCTCAGCCGAGATCGGCTGATAGGTGGCACAATCACTGGGTCGTGGACGTCCGATTGGCAGTAGAGCTTCAGACCGAAGTCCGACCTGCGAGCTCTGCCAACAAGACGGGGCGCCCCGGCTATCTCCCCGCCCTTGACGGCGCACGCGCCGTCGCCATCGCGGCAGTGGTCGCTTACCACCTCAACCCCTCGCTGCTGCCCGGTGGTTACTTGGGTGTCGACGTCTTCTTTGTGCTCTCAGGCTTCCTCATCACGCGGCTCCTACTGGCAGAGCGTCTCGCAACCGGGAGGATCGAGCTAAGGCGCTTCTGGAGCAGACGGGCAAAACGCCTACTCCCGGGTCTCTTCCTCGTCGTGGGCTCACTCGCGATCGTCTCCATGATCATCCCGGAGTCGATCAACCCCTATCTGCTGCGCGGAGATGGCCTCGCGGCGGTCTTCTACTTTGCGAATTGGCACTTTCTCGTCGCAAACCAGAGCTATTTCGCAACTGTCTCACTCCCGTCACCACTGGAGCACACCTGGACGTTGTCGATCGAAGAGCAGTTCTACGTCGTCTGGCCGTTGCTACTGCTCCTTCTCATGCGAATCGTGCGCCACAGAGGGAGGGTCCCCCACGATGCCGCATCGGCCACCAGTGACACAGCACGATTGTTCCTACCAGTAGCAATCCTCGCAGCTGCCTCAATCGGTGCGATGGTGTTGGTCTACAACGGTGGCCGCGGTCTGGAAGGTGCGTACTTCGGGACCGAATGCCGGGCCTTCGAGCTTCTCGTCGGCGCGCTTGCCGCAATCGGGCTGTGGTCAAGAGCGTCGAGTCCTTATCCGAGTGGCACGAGCAGCGGTGAGGCACCAAGGCGAGCAGTGCACATCCTGCTGCGCTCAACCTACGGAGCGATCGGTCTCGGAGGTCTCCTAGCAGCATTCGTGTTCGCAACGCCAGGCTCGTTCATATTCGAAGGCGGCCTGGCTCTCGTTGCGCTGGCAACAGCTGCATTCTTGGTATCGGGTATCGGGAAGGGGCCCATCCGATGGGTGTTGTCCTTGTCGCCGCTACGTTTTATCGGTCGGATCTCCTACGAGATCTACCTATGGCACTGGCCAGTAATCATCGTCGCGGATCACACGATGCACACCGCAGGTGCTCCTCGCGCTCTGTTCGATATCGTCGTGACCCTCGTTCTGTCCGTGGGTTCTTACTACCTCATCGATTCTCCACTTCGCCGGGCTCGCTTCGCTACTCCGTTGCGCCGAATTGCCCTACCGGCGTCGCTCCTTGTGACCTGCGCTCTGCTGATTGCGGCGGTGCCGCTCTGGACCTCCGCGCAGTCGCGGTCAAACACAGTGGCAAGCGGTCCAAAGACCTCGTTGCCACCTGACACAACCAGCTCGGTGTTCGGAGTGACGCTGCCTGCGCCCACGGGGCACATCGCCCTTGGCTTCACACCCTCGAAGACACACAAGATCCGGATCCTCTACATAGGCGACTCGGTCATGGATCAGTTGGAGCTCGCGATCGGCGCGGGAGTGGACTCGTCTGGGGATGCGACGATGACCCAAGGGGCGATTCTCGCTTGGAACCCCCGCGGGGCCAAGTATCTCGCCGAGGTCACACAAGAGGTCAAGAAGGCAAGGCCGTCGGTGGTGGTGGCAATGTGGACCCACGACAATGTTTGGCTCCAAGAGCATGGGATCCCGGCCTACGAAAGGATCGTCCTCGCCCCACTTCTCAAGATCTTGCTAGCACCCCGCGACGGTGTGACCGGTGTGGTTTTCGTGGGCCAACCACCCCAGCCCCCTCCAAACTCCTTCTGGGCAAACCTGCACTCGGACGTGTATGACCCGGTTGGTATGCAGCAGTGGGAACAGGCGGCGCGAGACGAGAGCCGGTCCAAGCCGGGCAGGGTCGCCTTCATACCCGCGACCAAGATGCTCGAGCTCAACGGCCAATACTCCACCTGGCTACCCAGCCCGCAAGGTGTGATCGCCAGAGTCAGGCAAACGGACGACTTCCATCTGTGCTTGGACGGCGGTATTCGCTACGGTGCAGGCGCCGTTCTCGGGCTCCGACGCCTTTTCGCGCTCCCTCCCCCGGCGCCTCAGTGGTGGTTGGGAAGCTTCACCAAGGCGAAACGGTGGTACCAACTGGGCTTTTTTCCGCCTGGCATGTGCCCTGCTGACGCGCCGAACCACCTCGATGGCGCGCCAGGCTGAGGGTGCTCTTGCATGCGCTCGCGCATTGAGCTGAACGGGCGGACTTCCTTCCGAGTCGCGCTTTTGAAGGTTCCTACGAGAGGTCCCGTGAACCGCTAACCCCTGCGGCCTCGGTCTGCCGATACAGCGTGGTGACCAACTCACTCGCATCGAGCGGAACGCGACATATCACGTGTGCTTGCTGAGCGAATAGGAACGGAGTCTCGCCGAGCTCGACCCCGGAGCCGAAGTTAGATCGGACGTCGATCCCTGAGGACAGGTCTACGTTCGCGGTGAAAACGCCCAGAGGTACGTGCTCGGTCACTATGACGAAGCGGAACTCCCGTAGCTTCGACAACACGGCACTGATATGCGCGTTCGACAGATGTTGCAGGACCTGGCGGAGGAAGACCACATCACCAGTCGGGAGTGCCTCTTTTACGATGTCCAGTACTTGGAAGTCGACGTCGCTAAGGTCGGCCTGGGTGCGCAACCAATTGATCAAGTTTGGGACGATGTCGCACGCGACGTACCGGCCGCACAGAGGCCGGAGCTGGCGACCGACGGAGAAGTCGCCGCAGCCCAGATCTACGGCATCAAGTGGGTTGGGTTGTGCCGTGAGAAATACCCTCACCGCGCTGATATAAGGATCAACCAGGCGAGCGTCGTGACTTCCGAGGCCCGAGTAGTAGGGCTGGTTCCCCTTCCCCCAAACGTTGCGTCTGTAGGCACGCGCGAAGATCTCCGCGTTGGATCGCTCGTGGAACAGGCCAACCAAACCCTGACCCCGCAACCGGCCGGCCAGCCGACGAACGGTTGGCGGCGCCAGCCTTTTGAGCATGGAAATGAGCACGGCCAATGGCTTCGTTCTCGCTGACCTGCTCAAACGCATTGATGCCGCCGACCGGCCTGTGAACGGAGGGGCGGCCGGCCGGGCCAGTCGCTTAGCAGAGCATCACGATCGTCCACGGGAGATCTTTGGGCGCGCGATGCCCGCCGCCGATCGCTCCCCGTCGAAGTCACCCGTGGTGACACAGCCTCCGCAGCTCGTACACCCAGCTAGGCATCCGCGACGTCTCGCCGCGCCGGGTAAACCTCGGGGTCAGTTGGAGCCACGTGCATGAGACACGGGATACTACCGTCACCGTGCCTTGGGCTTCGGGCATAGCGAGACCCGCGGTTCGCTTGGTGCATAGCAACGACCTAGGTGTCCTCAGAGCTCGCGTCGGCGGCGGCCCCTTGCGCCATGTTGTTGTCTCCGAATCCACATGACCGGACACGGTGTTAGTGTCCCCGTTGACCAACATCATGGACCGGGAAGCTCACACGTCCAGCAGAAACCTGAGTGCCCGAGTGATGGAAAAGAGCGCTTCGTCGTTCGCAGCGCCAAGACGAACGACGAGCCGGTGCTCTGACACCGACTTCACGTCCTTGCACTTCGCGTAGCTGACCTCATCGAGCCCGCACGCCTTCGGGTCGAGCTCGATGCGCGGGTAGCTCGAGCCGTCTCGTCGTGGACGGCACGACGATCACCACGCCAGACCGGCTGTCGTTCAGCGAATCAGCGGACAAAACGACTGGGGGCCGTCGACCCGCCTGTTCGCGGCCGACGGGTTCTCCGCACTTGGCGACGTCGCGATGGGTCAGCGCTAGGGGTCGATGTTGCTCATCGGCCGTCTCGCCGGGCACAAGATTGTGAGCCTTTGCGCGTCGGAGGTCCGGTCAGCACTCGACGCCAACGCTGGTGCTCCGGACGGAACTGGCGCTCGCCGCGTGGGTCCCCGCTGTTCAGGAGCGGAGGTTTTCGACCGGCCACACAGGATTACCGTCCGGGATCTCGTGGTCGCCGGTCAGGTGGGTCGCGCCATGGGCGATCGCCGTGGCGACGGCGAACGCGTCGGCGTGCGCCATGGGGTACTCCGCCTTCAGGTGCGCCGACAGATGGCTCAGTTCTTCCTCGATGAGGGGTTCGAGGTCTCATGGGATGGTCCGCTGGAGAAGCGTGCTGGTGGCGTCGGGCCAGATCGTGTTCTGGCTGAAAGACAAAGCGCCAAGCGAACCCGTTGGCGGCGCAGGGTATGCCGCAGCGCAGTCTGCGGTCCGCCGCCTCCGTGAACGGTCCCCTTAGTCAAAGCAGAGATCCGAGACGACGACGCCGAGAATCGATAGCCGATTCGTTTGGGTCCTGCGCAGTCAGTGCTATTGACAAGACGCACATATGTTCGGTGTCGGAGGGGGGACTTGAACCCCCACGCCCTTGCGGGCACCAGCCCCTCAAGCTGGCGCGTCTGCCTATTCCGCCACTCCGACCGCTTCGCGGGTTCAAGGACTCTAGTTCTAGTCGGACCGCTCGTAACGCTCGGAGCCTCGCGGGCTCTACAGACTGAACTATGCGCGAAGACGGGGCGTTCCACGATAGGAGGTGGGTTCCCGCACCAGGCGAGCCCAGTCGAGAACGCTCGAGAGCAACCCAGATCGGTAAGGCCCCAGGGCCATACCGGTCACATAGTCCGAGAACGCCAGGGCGTCTGGCTCCGCGAAAAGTGGGAGGGCTACCATGTCGGTCCAAAGCCGTTGGTCGATCTCTGCGTACGTTGGAGCAGCCAAGGCGGGGTCCAGATCGGTCGACGCGCTCTGAAAGAGATCGTCGACATAGGTAGACACGTAACCGCTCGAATCACGGTCCCCCGCCTGTCCGGGCTGGTCGAGCAGAGGTGTGTACCACGAAGCCGTCTGACTCACGTACGGCGTCGCGGGGAGCGGAAGGATGGCTATGTCGGTGGTTGCCTGACTGAGGGCTTCCCCGGTCGCGGCCGCATCGGGTTCTTCCACTGCGTCCACCGATATGCCCTCTGCGTCGAGCTGAGCAGCGACCAAATCCGCCGTCTGTGCTGCCCAACCGTCGCTGCCATCGAATCCGAGGCGGATCGACAGGGGGTGATTGGAAGGCCCGATCCAGGTGCCGTAGAGGTTACGGCTGTAGCCAGCCGATGTGAGCGCGCGCGCCTGAGCCAATGGGTCCGCGGTGAGTGGAAACGTCTTGGATGTGATGGGTGTCGTCGTGGTGGTGCTCTGAGGGACAGTGGTGGTTGTCGTGGTGCTGGTAGGGGTGGTCGTGGCGTTAGCCGGCACCGGCACCGGCGAGCTCGGATAGGCGCTCTGCGCCTGGGAATAGAGATGGCTCGAAGAAGGCGCGATCGCCGCATCGAGAGAGCCGACGACCTTGTCGACCAACTCTTGACGATCGATTCCGTAGGCGATCCCCTGGCGGATGGCGGTCTGGGAGGTCAGCGCCCCGTCCATCGAGAACTCCATCTCCAAGAAGGTGTCCGAGATGCCGACACTGCTCTTGGTTGACTGAATCGAGCTAACCGCGGCGAGGAAGGCCGGATCGAAGTAGCTGGGTGCCACCACGTCGACGACCCCTCTGGCCAGCCAGGTCGAGAGCTGTGTGGAAGAGGTGGCGAAGCGGATGACGATGCGGTCCGCCTTGGCTGGGCTCCCCCACCAACGCGGATTTCGGACCAGGACGACAGAATCCGGTGCCACCGAGCCGATCTCGAACGGACCGCCGGAGAGGTCGATCGCCGGGTCCACGGTCGTGCAGTGGGGATCCCAACCCTTCTTGGCCAGGACGTGCGCCGGCAAGAGGTCATTGAACAGCCTCTGCCAATCACCGTAGGGAGTGGAGAACACGACGGTCAGCATGCGTCCGCGATGAGACGGGGTCATCGAAAAGATGTCGTCATAACCCGCCGTGGACACCACGGAGTCCCCGGGCTGGCCGGGCTGGAGAGCTCGTTGCTCGTGCCAGGCATAGATGAAGTCGCTTGCGGTGATGGGAACGCCGTCGGACCACACCGCCTTGGGGTTGATGGTGTAGACGACGGTCTGGGGGTTGTCCGATTGCAGCTCTGCCGAAACGATGAGAGCAGAGTCGTAGACCGAGCTTCCCTCGTAATCGATCTGAAACGCGCTCGGGAGCACGGCCGAGAGGACAAGGCGAGTCGCCTCAGTGTCTCCGTCCACGCTGTTCGGATTGCAGC
>JBOGFX010000329.1:0-4297 GCA_050743805.1 Acidimicrobiales bacterium | reverse complement strand
CTGCTGGGTTCCGGGAACCGGTTGGAGCAAGCGCACGTCTGCTCCGACCATGTCGTTGCCGGCCGGGTGAGTAGCGGCGTGGACGGCCCGGAGCTTGGCGATCGAGACGCGGGTGTAAAGGGCGGTGGTTTCCAACTTGGCGTGGCCGAGCATCTCGGAGACGTAGCGGATGTCGGCGCCACCTTCGAGCATCAACGTGGCGCAAGTGTGGCGGAAAAGATGGCAACTGCCGGGCTTTCCCGGAGCGCCCGCTGCGATGTAGGCCTTGGTGGTGCGCGACAGCCAGTCGGCGCACAGCGGTTCTCCACTGGCGGAAAGGAACAGCACGTCGGTCTCCTTAGCCACGAGCTTCGGTCGTACCAGGTCCCCATACCGGGACACCCAGAAGAGCGCCCGAGAACCGATGGGGACATGGCGGTCTCTGGCTCCCTTGCCCTGTCGGACGAACACGGTGCCCCGGGCGTGATCGACGTCCCAGATCCGGAGCCCGATTAGCTCGGCCCGGCGGATGGCCGTGGAATAGAGGACCTCCAAGATGGCGCGGTCGCGTACGCCGAGGTGCGTGGTGACGTCCGGTCCGGCGAGGACGGACTCTGCTTCCTCCGCCGAGAGGGTGGCTTCGGGGAGACGGTGCTCGGCCTTGGGCAGCACCAGACCGACCGCGGGGTCGAGGGGGATGCGCCCGTGGGCGGCGAGCCAGGCGAAGAATGCCTTGACGGGGATGATGCGCTGGGCCTGGGTGCGGAACGACAGCGGGGCACCGTTGGCCTTCTTGTGGTGGAAGAGGTGGCGTTGGTAGGACTCGAGGGCGGCGAAGCTGACCGCCCCCGGTTCGGTGATGTCGAGG
This sequence comes from Acidimicrobiales bacterium, assembly GCA_050743805.1. Lineage (GTDB taxonomy): Bacteria > Actinomycetota > Acidimicrobiia > Acidimicrobiales > RAAP-2 > Palsa-461. The sequence continues at coordinate 3,450 of JBOGFX010000329.1, read as the reverse complement.
GCGCCCAGGAACTCGACCAAGTCCCGCAAATGATGAGCGCGGCCGGCGACGGTGGTCTTGGCGTAGCCGTGGCTGGCCAGCCACCCCAGGTACTCCTCGGCGGCGAGCGCGAACGGGGTCATGGCCACCTCGGGCCTCCCCCGCTGGTACCCCGATCTGGGTCTACCTCAGTACCTGTGCCTGTGCCTACGCCTACGGTTGCGCGCCCGTCCTCAACATACGCGTCGCTCCGGACCGCGGGGTCAGCCATTCCGCCAGCATGTTGGCCGTTTTCACCCCGCACGCTGTGATCGCGCACCGGTCGCGGGGTGTCGCGAGCTTCACCGAACGGAGCGTCGGCCAGCAGGTAGCGGTGTTGGCGGCCCACTCCGCCGGGGACGGCGATCAGGTACTCCAGGGCCACCAGGCGGGCGAGACCGATGCGCACCTGGTGCTCGGACCACCCGAGGGTCTCTCGCAGCTCCCTTCGGGTGAAGCCGACCGACTCGGGAGCGACCCTGCCGGTCTCGGTAACGGCGGCGACATGGGCTTGAGCAGCAGCCAACAGGCGACGGGTCTGCGGGGCGAGGTCGTCGCCGCCGCGGGTGAGGACCCGCTCGGCTAGGCGCACCCCGAGAGCGACGTCCTCCGGTGAAGCTTCGACGTAGCGGACAGTGTGGTCCCCGACCTCGATCGTGTCCTGGTGGCGTTGGTGCTGGTGGAGCAGGGCCGAGGCGCAGATGAAGCTGAGCAGCTTCTGGTGGGGGCGCCGGTGCCGGATGGCGTGGTCGGGGAACTCGATCTCGGAGGCGTCGGGGATCACGACAGGAAGGGACTCGATGAGCCGCTGAGCGTTGCGGTGCCGGGCCACGATGCGGTCGCGCCGCAGGCGGGCGACCAGGCCATCGAGGGTGGCCGCCTGGCGCTGAGCGGCCTGGATGGCCCGGGTCTGAGCCCGGTCCTCATCAACCCCAAGCACAACCAGACGGTTAGCGAGCTCGGGGTCGATGTCGGTGGCCGTCGTGGTGAGCACCAGCGCCACCGGCCCGGCCACCTGGTAGCTGCGGGTGCGCAGCTTGCCGGTGGTCGTGTCCTTGCCGGTCGAGGCGATCGAGAGTCTGCCCTCGGTCACCAACAACTTCAGCGCGTAAGAGGCCCGAGCCGCGCCCTGCTCCTCAGCCACAGCCAGCACCTTGTGGGCCAGGTCCGCCGCGCCCACGTAATAAAGGGCTTGGCCGGTCACCGCCGAATACGAGGCCAGGTCCTCCTCGGGCACCAGCTGGCACACCGCGTCAGCCAACGTTGACTTGCCTGCCGCGGTCGACGACTGCACCATCACACCGAAGGGACGCTCGGCCTTGCGGGAGATGGTGGCCAGATAGGCGACCAACAGATTGGTCTCCTCGCCCACCACCCCGAGGCCGCCCAAGTCCTCGATCACCCGATCGGCCAGGCCCGGATCGGCCAGCAGCTCCATGGCCTCGACGCGCTCGGCGTCGGTCATGGCCGCCACCGGCGCGGTGGCGTCTCGTGTGGCGATAGCTGCCTCAGTGGCGAAAAGCACCTCGGCCAGCTCGCGTACCAAGCCGGCCCGCTCGGTGTGCAGTTCGGCGACCGCCGCCTCGATGAAGACGTTGCGGGCCTTGGCCTGGCACAGGTCGAGGGTGTCGAGATGGAACCCGCCGTGCTCGGTGTCGGTCACGGCGAGCGCGACCCGAAGCGTGTCCGGCGTCTTGTTGCGATCGGCACCGCGTACCCGCCATCGATGAGAACCGAAGACGACGTTCAGCTCTGCCGCGTTGCCCGACAGCGCCCCGGTTCCGTCGGAGGCGAGGTTCGGCGCGATGTCGGACCCAGCCACCGGGGCGGAGACCACAGCGTCGCCTGACGAGATGTCACTGCGACCATGCGATGTGGCGGTGGCTAACAGCGCATCGAGGGCGCCAGACCGGTTGCCAGCCCGCCCTAGCAGCGCGGCCAAGGACGTTCCCGGCGTGATCAGCGCGCACTCGATGCCCTCGGCGATGATCCGCTCGGCCAACCGTGTGAGGCCGTCGCCAATAACCGTGCAGCGCTGCACCCCGCCGCGGGCCAGCAGTCGCAGGTCGTTGAGTTGGTATCCGCCGCTTCGGCCGGGGGCGACCACCGCCTGGTGCCCGGCCCCGCGTACAGCCAGCGCGTCGTCGACCGAAGCGGCCACGATCACCTCGGTGTTGGTTGTGGCTGAGGCCTCGTTGAACATCCCGCCCGACAGGCCCGCCGCCCATTGACACTCGGCCGAAGTCTGGGCCAAGCGGATGCCGCAGAGCTGAAGCACCCGACCCCCGGCTGAGAGCACCGGGACCACCATGCAGCCCCGGAAGTGCTCGTGCCCTGAACTTCGGTAGATACCGAGACGCGTGAGCTGGTCACGTAGCTTCGCTCCGTCTTTGCGATTTGCTTCGGGGAGCCGGTAGCCCAAGGTGCGGTTGGCAAACCCGATCCGCAAGTCGTCGGCCGACGCGTCGTCCACACCACGCTCGGCCAGCCAGCCCCTCGCCTGATCGGAGGTCCGCCGCTCGCCTTGGTAGTGGGCCAGCACGGCGTCAATGACCGCCTCGTCGTCGGAGTCCGGGTCACACAACAGCGGCAACGGACGCACCGTCGACTTCGCAACCAACCCGGGCGGGCCGTCCGGACGCCACCCCGAGCGGACCAGCTCGGCGGCGTGGCTCATCGACAACCCGCCGAAGACGGCCACCAGCTCGATCGGACCACCCGAGCCGCAGCCACACGACCAGTGCCCGTCGTCGACGGCGAGCAGATCGTCACAACGCGGGCAGCTGGCGACGAAACCGGCGTCACCTGGACGGAGCGAGAGACCGAAGGCTTGGACCAGCTCGACCAGCCTCGTCTCGTCGCCCACGCCACCTCCCTCGCGTCATCGTCCTTACGGTTGGTTCTACCTCGCATTTCAGCATCCATCCAGTCCCGACCTCCGGTAACGTTCCCGACCATGGCTTTCGCCGAGACCCTGACCGACCTGCGCCGATCCCGAGACCTCACCCAGGTCGCGTTGGCGCAGCGCGCCGGGGTCAACGTGTCCCAACTGCGCAAGTACGAAGCCGGCGGATCCGAACCGTCCCTCTCCGCTCTGCGGCGCTTGGCCGTTGCTCTCTCGTGCACCACTGACGCCCTCGTCTTTGGAGACGATCCTCGCCTTCCCGACGACCAGGCGCTTCGTCTCGCCTTCGAGGCCACCACGTTCCTCGACGACACCGAGCGCGCAACCGTCACCGACCTACTCGACGCGTTCATCGCTCGCCACGGCGCCCGACACGCCGAGGACAGACCGCGCCGGCCCAGACACCGCAGACAGGTGACCTGAGCGGCACCGTCGCCGACGTCGCCGCCTGTCATGCCAAGCACGACCGACCGGCAACACACGAGCGCAGCACGTACCCGATGCCCGCACGGCTCTGGCACCGTGGA
>JBOGFX010000328.1:0-8950 GCA_050743805.1 Acidimicrobiales bacterium | reverse complement strand
CGGTTGAGAAGGGCCGGGGGTACGTGTCTGCCGACCGCAACAAGCGGTCGGCGACCATCGGGGTCATACCGGTCGACTCCATCTTCTCGCCGGTGCGGAGGGTCACCTTCGACGTCGAGCCGGTGCGGGTCGAGCAGTCCACCGACTTCGACCGTCTGGTGCTTGAGATCGAGACCGATGGGACGCTCTCCCCCCGTGAGGCGTTGGCGTCGGCAGGAGACACCCTACGGACCCTTGTCGGGCTCGTCGCCGACCTGGAGGACGCGCCACGCGGGCTCGAGCTGGGCGAGACGGGGACGGTCACGAGCGGCTCACCGGACCTGGATCTGGCTATCGAGGAGCTCGACCTCTCCGAGAGGCCCCGCAACTGTCTGAAGCGGGGTCAGATCAACACGATCGGCGAGCTCGTGTCCAAAACGCTCGAGGACCTCCTCAGCATCACCAACTTCGGGCAGAAATCCCTGGACGAGGTGATCCAGCGTCTGGACGAGAGGGGTCTCTCCCTCCGGACCAAGGATTAGGCCCCGGTGCGCGCGACTCCGACCCGCGGCCGCCGCCTGGGCGGTGACGCTGCCCACGAGAAGGCGATGCTCGGCAACCTCGTGGCCTCTTTGATCGCGGCTGAGGCATTGGTGACGACCGAGGCCAAGGCAAAGGCGATGCGCCCGGTCGCCGAGAAGTGCATCACCGCGGCACGGCGTGGCGGCGTGCACAACCAGCGCAGGGTGATCTCTCTCATCCGGGACAAGGACATGACGCACAAGCTTTTCTCAGAGATCGGGCCCCGCTATGTCGACCGTCCCGGTGGCTACATCCGGATCTTGAAGCTCGGCCCCCGGCCGGGGGACAACGCGCCGATGGCGCGCATCGAGCTGATCTAGCCGGTGGCCGGGGCCGGGCGCGTGCGGCCGGACCCACAGGGCGGCGAAGCGCCCACCCTCAGGTGGCGCATCGATCTCGCGTACGAAGGCGCCGGATTCTCGGGGTTCGCGGCCCAGCCCGGCCAGGAGACCGTCGCTGGTGCCCTCGCCCAAGCCCTCCAGCGAACGGCCAGGATGTCCGAGATCCCCAAGATCGTCTGTGCAGGCCGCACCGATGCCGGGGTGCACGCCCGGGGCCAGGTCGTCCATGTCGACCTCCCGCAGGACCTGCCCACGATCGCCCGCGGCGGCTCGCATCGGTCGATGTCGGGCGCCGACCTGCGCGCCGCGCTCAACCGTCAGCTGGCTCCCAAGGTGGTGGTGAAGAGCGCGCAGAGAGCCTGGGCGGGGTTCGACGCCCGTCGTTCTGCGCTGGCACGCGCGTACCGGTACCTGGTCTACGCGGCCGCCGTGCCCGACCCGTTGCTCGCGCCGGTCTCGTGGCACGTCGCAGTGCCCCTCGAGCTGCGCGCGATGGCCGCCGCGGCCGACGCATTGGTTGGAGCGCACGACTTCGCGGCGTTCTGCAGGAGGCCGCCTTCGAAGCCTGCAGGTGAGCCCTTGGTGCGAAGGGTGAGAAGGGCGACTTGGACGCAGGCGGTGCCGGGGGACGGTACCCAAGAGGGCTGGTTGCTCCGCTTTGAGATCGAGGCCGACTCGTTCTGCCACCAGATGGTGCGCTCCGTCGTGGCCCTGTTGGTCGAGGTGGGAAAGGGCCGGACGAACCCGGCACGGGTGGTCGAGGCGCTCGGGTCCAAGACGCGGGCCGGGTTGCCCCAGCCCGCGCCCCCCCACGGTCTGTGCCTTGTGTCTGTGAGCTACCCCGAGGGAGCCCCGCCTGCCAACCGGGCGGTGACCAGGCCGTTCGCGGTGCCCGTGGGCTGGCGCGCAGACTGGCCAAGGTGAGGTCGGCCCGGGAGGCCTCCTCGGTGGCGGGCCGGGCGGTGATGCCCTATTGTGGAGCCCCGTTCGTGAAGTTGGGTCGTCTCGTGGCCGGCCCTCCGGAGGACCTCCCTTGACCACCTACGTGCCCAAACCTGTCGAGATCGACCACCCCTGGCACCTCGTGGACGCCGAGGGAGCGGTTCTCGGTCGCCTGGCCAGCGAGGTGGCCAAGGTGCTGCGCGGCAAGCATCGCCCGATATTCGCCCCCCATACCGACACCGGTGACTACGTGGTCGTCATCAACGCGGCGAAGGTGGCGATGTCGGGCAACGCGAGCGCCAAGTTCGCCTACCGTCACAGTGGCTACCCTGGGGGCCTGAAGGCAACCAGCTATGCGTCGCTCGCAGAGCACCAGCCCCAAGAGCTGGTCCGCAGGGCCGTGCGCGGGATGCTCCCCCGGACGGCCCTCGGGAGGGCCCAGCTAAACAAGCTGAAGGTGTACGCGGGCCCAGAGCACCCCCATCGAGCCCAGGACCCCAAGGCCCTGGTGATCGCCCCGGCGCACAGGGCGGGCAGGTAGCGGTGCCGGCCCCATTGAGCCAGACCACCGGGCGGCGCAAGGAGGCGGTCGCGAGGGTGAGGTTCCGCCCTGGCACCGGCACCATCACGATCAACAGGCGCAGCTTCGAGAGCTACTTCAGCTCGGCGAGCCACCGAATGGCGGCGACCGATCCGCTCCGGGTGACCTCCACCTCGGAGTCCTACGACATCGACGCGACGATCGACGGCGGGGGTGTCTCCGGCCAAGCGCGAGCCCTGCGCCTTGGGATCGCGAGAGGCCTCTGCGTGCTCGACCCCGAGCTGCGCGGGGCCCTGAAGCGAGCCGGACTGCTCACCCGCAACGCCCGTGAGAAGGAGTCCAAGAAGTACGGCCTGAAAAAGGCGCGCAAGGCCCCGCAGTACTCCAAGAGGTAGGGGTGCGCCCCGTTCGCTTCGGCACCGACGGGGTTCGTGGGCTGGCCAACGTCGAGCTCACCGCGGAGCTCGCGCTCAGCTTGGGGCGTGCGACAGCCAGGGTCCTTCGTGCCGAGTCGTTCATCGCGGGACGCGACACGAGGTTGTCGGGCCCTCTTCTGCAGGCTGCGTTCTGCGCCGGGCTCGCCTCTGAAGGGGCGAAGGTCTGCGACGTGGGCGTGCTGCCGACGCCCGCTCTCGCGATGCTTGCCCAGAGGCGTGGAGTGCCCGCTGCGGTGGTCTCGGCGTCGCACAACCCTTTCTTCGACAACGGCATCAAGCTCTTCGACGCGGCGGGCGCCAAGCTTGCCCAGGAGACCGAACTGGCCATCGAGCGGGAGCTGGCCTCGATCACCTCGCGCGACCGCGCACCGAATCAGCGCGACGGGGCCCGCCCATCGCACCGGGGCGTTGGCATCGTGGTGGAGGACGTCCGCGCCCAGGACGAGTACCGCCACGGTGTGGTGAGGGCATTGCAGGGCAGGCGTCTCGACGGGCTGCACGTGGTGCTCGACTGCGCGAACGGTGCGGCCAGCAGGGTCGCCCCGGCGATCTTCGAGTCGGTGGGAGCCAGGGTCGAGGCGCTCTTCGACCAACCCGACGGCACCAACATCAACGACGGCTGCGGGTCCACACACCCTGGCCCCCTGGCCGCGGCCGTGGAGTCAAGGGCTGCGGCGCTCGGCCTCGCCTTCGACGGCGACGCCGACCGCTTGGTCGCCGTTGACCACCGGGGTGCGGTGCTTGACGGCGACGCTCTCATTGCCCTGTTCGCCCTCGACCTGGAGCGTCGTGGGATGCTTCCCGGACCGGCCGTGGTGGTCACGGTGATGTCGAACCTCGGACTGAAGGCCGCTCTCGCCAAGCGACAGATCGCGACGCTCCAGACCCCCGTGGGTGACCGCGCGGTCCTCGAAGCGCTGGAGGCGGGCGGCCTGCACCTGGGGGGCGAGCAGTCCGGTCACATCGTCTTCCGGCACCTCGCTACGACCGGCGATGGCATCTTGACGGCTTTGCTGCTCGCGGATCTGGTGATGCGTTCGGGGCTCGGGCTGGCTGCGCTGGCGAGCGGGATCATCGAGCGAGTGCCCCAGCTGCTGCGCAGCGTGGCGGTGCTCGAGCCCCAACGCTTGGGCGAGGCAGCCGAGGTGTGGAAGGCGGTCGAGGTCGCCGAGCGCGCCGTCGGAGCCCAGGGCAGGGTCCTGCTGCGGGCGAGCGGCACCGAGGCAGTGGTGAGGGTGATGGTCGAGACCCAAGACGAGGCGGTCGCTGCTCGGATCATGGAGAGTCTCACCGAGGTCGTTCAGGACGTCCTCGGCCGACCCCCGGCCTAGGTCGGGCGTGCGACGCCAGCCCCGGTAGCCTCGATCTCACTATGTGCGGGATCGTGGGCGTCGTCGGGAGCACCGACGTGGCCGAGGTGCTCGTCTCGGGTTTGGAGCGTCTCGAGTACCGGGGCTACGACTCTGCGGGGCTCGCCCTTTGCTACGGCGACAAGATCTGCTGCACGCGCCGCGCCGAGGGCACCACATCTGTCGCGGCTCTGAGGGCCTCGACGGCCACCTTGGCACCCGGAGCCCGCTCGGGGATCGGCCACACCCGATGGGCGACGCATGGCGCTCCGTCGCTGCACAACGCGCACCCGCTCGTCGACTGCACCGGGGAGGTGGCCGTCGTCCACAACGGGATCATCGAGAACCACGTCGAGATCAGGGAAAGGCTGTTGGCCGACGGCCACACCCTCACCTCTGACACCGACAGCGAGGTGATCGCTCACCTCATGGAGGAGGAGCTCAGCAAAGGCAGAGACCTGGCCGAGGCTTTGCGCCAAACGCTGCGCTGCTTGCGCGGGTCGTTCTCCATAGCCGCCGTGGCATCGTCTCAGCCCGACGGGCTGGTTGCCGCGCGGCGCAACACGCCGCTCATCTTGGGCCGAGCCGAGCGCGCCACGTTGTTGGCATCGGACATCCCTGCCCTGTTGGACCGAGCAGACGCCCTGTTCAGCTTGGGTGATGACCAGTTGGCCGAGCTGGGTCCCGAAGGTTTCTCGGTCACGGCCGGCTCCGGGGAGCGGCTCTCGGCCCCCCGGCTCGACATCGGCTGGGACAGGGCGGCTGCCGAGAAAGGCGGCTTCGAAGACTTCATGAGCAAGGAGATCCGTGAGCAGCCCAAGGCGGTGGCCGACACCCTCTTGGACCGCCACCATCGCGGTCGGCTCGTTCTGGAGGAGACCGCGCTCAGCCAGGACGACCTCCGCTCGGTCACCCGGGTGCACCTGCTGGCTTGTGGGTCGGCCTTTCATGCGGCTCTGTTGGCGCGCCACGCCATCGAGCACTGGGCCAAGCTGCCGGCCGAAGCAGAGATCGCGAGCGAGTTCCGGTACCGGGATCCGGTGCTGGCCGCAGGAACCCTGGCCGTCGGGGTAAGCCAGTCGGGGGAATCCTTGGACACCATGCTGGCCATGCGAGCGGCGAGAGAGCGAGGCGCTCGTGTCCTGGCCGTCACCAACGTCGTCGACTCGTCGATAGCGCGTGAGGCCGACGCGGTTCTCTACACCCGCGCAGGCCCGGAGATCTGCGTGGCGGCGACGAAGACTCTCCTCGCGCAGATCGTGGTCCTCGATCTGCTGGCCCTCGTCCTCTCCCAGGCGCGGGGCGCGCTCGCTGCGACAGAGGCCGAGGGGATCGCCCGGGGCCTCGAGGACCTTCCTGCGATGATCGAGTCGGTGATCTCGACGGAGAAAGACGTGAGTCGCGTGGCCGACATTTTGGGTCAAGCACGGGACTTCTTCTATCTCGGCCGCAACACGGGCTTCCCGGTGGCCCTGGAGGGCGCGCTCAAGTTGAAGGAGCTCTCCTACCTGCACGCGGAGGGGTACCCGGCGGGTGAGCTCAAGCACGGCCCCATTGCCCTGATCGAGCCCGGGACCGTGGTTGTCGGGATAGGGACGAGGAACCCCCTTTGGGAGAAGTTCCGCTCCAACGTCACAGAGGTGAAGAGCCGTGGGGCGACCGTCGTCCTCGTTGCCAACGACGGTGACGAGGAGGCGGCCAAGCTCGGTGACCACGTCCTGTGGGTGCCCACGGCAGCGCCCCTGTTGGCCCCCGTCTTGGACATCGTCCCATTGCAGCTGCTGGCGTACCGGCTTGCCCGCCTCCACGGCCAAGATGTCGACCGGCCGAGGAACCTGGCCAAGACGGTCACGGTCGAGTGAGCGAGGCAAGCCCGACCGTGCCTTGCGCGGTCTGCGGCATCGGCATCGACGTTGTCGAGATCGAACGTTTCGCAAAGGTCCTGGCCCGCCGCCCAAGCCTTGCCATGCGCGTGTTCACCGACGCGGAACGTGCCGAGGTCACACAGCGGGCCTACCCCCCCCAGCACCTCGCGGCGCGCTTTGCGGCCAAGGAGGCGCTGATGAAGGCGCTGGCCGCAGGGATCGGTGCCTTCTCTCTCAAAGAGGTCGAGGTCGTCCGCGCCCCGGGCGTGGCCGGGCCCAGCGGACCTCCGATGCTGGCGCTCCATGGCAAGGCCGCCGAAGTGGCCGACCGGCTTGGCGTCACCCACTTCCACGTCTCACTCACCCACAGCGGTCCGCTGGCTTTGGCCGTCGTGCTTGCAGAGCGCACGGGCGCCGCCTGACCGTGCGGCCGGTCCTGAGCACCCAAGAGATGAGGGAGACCGACGCCGCGGCCCTCGCCCATGTGAGCGTGGAGGAGCTGGTTCGCAGGGCGGGGACCGCGGTTGCGGCCAAGGCGCTCCAGATCATGGGAGGCGCCTACGGGCGCAGGGTCACCGTTGTCGCGGGCAAGGGGAACAACGGCAACGACGGCAGGGTCGCGGCGGGCGCCCTGGCAAAGAGGGGGGCCCGGGTCGAGGTCCTCGACGCAGCCCACACCGATTCTGCGATCCCGGCCTGCGACCTCGTGATCGACGCCGCGTACGGCACGGGCCTGGCCGGCGCGTACACACCTCCCAGGGTGAAGGACGGTCAGCGGGTCCTGGCCGTCGATATCGCCTCGGGCGTCCGTGGAGACACCGGTGAGGTTCCAGGCGGCGCATTGTTCGCCGATCACACGGTCACCTTCGCTGCGTTGAAGCCCGGCCTGCTCATGGGTGAGGGGCCGGTGCACAGCGGCCGGGTCACGGTGGCCGACATCGGGGTCACGATCGGTGAGCCAAGCATGGCCCTCGTGGAAGACGCAGACCTCTCTCTCGTCCCTCGACGCGCGCGCGATGCCCACAAGTGGGCGAGCGGGGTGTGCGTGGTTGCCGGATCGCCCGGCATGCACGGGGCCGCCTGGTTGTGCGCCCGGGGGGCGTCGCGCGCCGGGGCGGGGATGGTCCGGGTCGCTCTGCGCGAGAGCAGAGACCTCGGGCTCCCGATCGAATGCGTCGGCTTCTCGGTGCAAGAGGGGGCCTGGGCGGCCCAGGTCCTCGACGAGCTGGATCGGTGCCGGGCGCTTGTGATCGGCCCGGGAGTCGGCCGCGACGAGGCGACTGCGGCTTGCGTGCGGGAGGTGATCGCCCGTGCGCAGGTGCCGGTTGTCGCCGATGCCGACGCGCTGTTCGCGCTGGGCGATGCGATCCGCGCGCGCCAGGTGATCGAAACGTCGAAGCGGCCCGTGGTGCTCACGCCCCACGACGGCGAGTACTCCAGATTGGCCGGAGGAGCGCCCGGGGTCGACCGGATAGCGGCTGCTCGGACCCTGGCTGCATCGACCGGAGCCGTGGTGCTGGTCAAGGGGGTGCTGACGGCCGTCGCTTCACCGCAGGGTTGTGCTCCCAGCACGCCCGTCCTGCTCGCCGAGACCCCTGGTGGGCCGGCTCTGGCGACAGCGGGAACCGGGGACGTGCTGAGCGGGGTTCTCGGGGCGTTGCTCGCGCGTGGAGTCCAAGCGGCGCTGGCCGCAGGCCTGGCCGCGCACATCGAGGGGTCGGCGGGCTCTGCGGGGAAGCGCTGGGGCCTTGTGTCCCCCGACGTGCCGGAGCTGGTCGCAGACTGGTTGTCCGCGAGGGGCGGGGATGGTTGAGGCCTCGAGGCGCCCGGCCTGGGCGGAGATCGACGTCTCTGCGTTGACGGCCAACCTGGAGCTGCTGAGCGCTCTGGTTGCGCCGGCGCGGGTGTGTGCGGTGGTAAAAGCCGATGCCTATGGGCACGGTGCGCCGAGATGCGCCAAGGCGCTGGTGGAGTCGGGCACCCCAGTGCTCGCGGTCGGATGCGTGGACGAGGGGATTGAGTTGCGCGAAGCGGGCATCGAGGCGCCCGTCCTGGTGCTCTCGGAGGCGACCGGAGACGCACTGAGCGAGGCTCTCGCCTCGCGGCTCACCCCCACGGTCTCGAGCGCCGAGGGGATGGCCGCGCTCGAGCATGTCCGAGATGATCTCCGCGGCTTCGGCGCCCACCTCAAAGTGGACACCGGGATGCATAGGCTCGGGTTCAACCCCAAGGAGGCACCCGAGGCGCTGGAGAGGCTCGAAACTTCCCTTTCCGCCAAGCTCGAGGGAGTCTGGACGCACCTTGCGGTCGCAGACGGCGAGGAGAAGGAGGCGGTCGAGTTCACCGCCAGGCAGCTCTCGATCCTGGCGTCGGTGGTGGCCTCGGTCGACGCTGGCGTCGTGCGTCACGCGGCCAACTCGGCCGGGGCGATCGCTTGTCCCGTTTCGCGCCTGGACATGGTTCGTCTGGGCATCGCCCTCTACGGGGAGCTGCCTGCGCCTTGGCTCGCTCGCTCCCTCGGCGCCCAGACGGCCGGCGGACGGCTCCGGCCGGTCCTGTCCCTCAAGGCACGGGTTGTCGCCGTTCGCGAGCTCGAAGCAGGGGACCGGCCCTCCTATGGAAGGCTTCGACCGCTGCTTCAGAGATCTCTGGTGGCAACGGTACCTCTGGGTTATGCCGACGGCGTTCCCCGGCGGCTCTTCGAGGCTGGCGGCGAGGTCTTGATCGGCGGCAGGCGGCGGTCGCTGGCCGGGGCCGTGACGATGGACCAGATCGTGGTCGATTGTGGACCCCTCCACGATGTCGCGTGCGGCGACGAGGTGGTGCTCATCGGTCGTCAGGGCCGCGAGGTGATCTCGGCGGCCGCCTGGGCGGCGCTCTTGGGCACGATCCCCTACGAGGTCCTCACCGGGAT
>JBOGFX010000327.1:0-5372 GCA_050743805.1 Acidimicrobiales bacterium | reverse complement strand
GAGATGCTCCTTGTGACCTGCCGACCGAGATGGCTCGCTTGACCTTTTCCGTGGGGCAAGCAACGACGGCCGGAAAGAGGTTGAACGTGGGACCGATGACGATCGGCGAGCTCGCCGACCTGGTGCGCCTGTCACCTAAAGCCCTGCGCCTCTATGGCACTCTGGGAGTGGTCGTTCCCTCCGAAGGGAACCCGAGCACACCGGATATCGCTATTACGACGAGTCGCAGCCGGAGCGAGCCAGGCTCGTTGGCTGGTTGCGTCGGCTCGAGATGCCTCTGGCCACCATCGCGGCGCTCCTGCAGTTCGATGGTGCGCCGGGGGCCGAGATGTTGACAGAGTGGTGGTCCATGACGGAGAGGGAGACCGAAGAGCGCAGAGCCCTCGTCACGTACCTGCGCGGGCGCTTTCAAGCAGACAGCCGGATCGCGAGATCGCGCTAATAAATCGCCACGTGACCATCGCTGAAGCCGATGCGTTTCTTTGAAGATGCAACCAGAGCTCTGTGCAAGCTCGGCGATCCATTGGATGGAATCTATGACGCCCTGTACGGCTGGGCACGCGATCACCCGGGATCCGAGCGGACCGCTACGCCAGGTGCTGATCGCCGACCAGCGCAGCGTAGAAGCGGGAACGTTGGTCTGCGATCTGAGCATGCCCTTGAAACAGATCGCGCCGGAGCCGGCTCGCAAGGCTGTGGTGTCGCCGATATAGGGTCACGAACCTTCGGTGCGATCTGAGACGAGCACTTGGGCATCCCTAACGCGGACCCCCATGGGCGGTCGATTATCCTTGTGACGAGGCCGAGACGCGCACCTCGCTCAAGGACATCTTTGCGCGCGCCCGGTCCGCCGTCGCACCCCAACTCACGGAGCCACGAAAGGGAACGATGCCCTACGACGAGGAGCTCGGCGCCACCGGCGGACGCACCCCCCCCGCCCAAGCATCACCCCAGCGCTACCCCTACGATCCTCAGCGTGCGGCGGCGGCCGACCGGCCCCGCGAGCCAGGGCTCGCCGATCGCCTTTCCCTGGTCACCCTCAAGGCCCTCCTGAGCGGCGTCGGGATATTCATCGTGCTCGAGATCGTCGCCCTCGTCCTCGGGCTCGCTGTGGTCGGCCGCCATGGCGGAGGTGCGATCCAGGGCTTCGACAACACGGTGGAGCAATGGTGGATAGGGCACCGAGCCCATCTCGTGAGCGTGTCCAAGGTGATCGCGACGTTGGGGGATGCGCCGGCCTTGGGGATCATCTCGATCGCCTTGACCGTCATCCTTCTCGCCTTGCGCCAAAAGATGCGGGCGCTCGTACCCATCATCTGCTACATCGGCGGTGAGGCGCTCGTCCTCATCACCCGTCAGGTCATCACCAGACCTCGGCCGCCCACCGCCAACTACCCTGCCCCCTACGCCATCCCCGGTGTGCACGAGACGAGCTTCTCGTATCCCTCGGGCCATGCCACCGCGGCGGTGGCCGTCCTCATCGGGCTCGCCGTGCTCGCCCTGATCACCTGGAGAGCGGCGGTGGCCTGGCTACCGGCCCTGCTCCTGACCCTCCTCGCCTTCTTCGTCGCATGCTCCCGGCTGGTGCTGGGCGTCCACTGGTTCAGCGACGTCGCCTTCGGGATGGTGCTTGGCATCTCCTGGGGCATAGCCGTTGCTCTCGTGCTGCGCGACGTTCCGTGGCCGTTCGGAAGACAACATCTCCGATCGGCTCATTCGCTCTGACGAGCTCTGTGCGCCTCCATCGGCGCACCTGGACCGCGCGGAGATCAGGTTTCGATGGCGACTCAGTTGCGCATAGCTCTCAGAGCCTCTTCAAAGGACGCGCCTGTGAGAAAGAGGGGCCTGAGCGCCATGAGCTGGCGGGGGCGACCGAGAGATACCGCAGCTCGAAGCTCATGACCCCGGCGCAGCAGCGCGACGAAGTTCGAGTCGAGAGCCCCGTCTGCCACCACTACCTCGTCATCGGGGCAAAGGCGGCCGAGGACCTGTATCTTCTTGCCGTACTGATCGGACCAGAAGTACCCGAGCGGCCGGACCACCTCGGCACGAGCCCTCCCCGCGATCAGCGACTGCGCCGCGGCAACTCCGAGATCGGCGGCCGTCTGCCAGTGCTCGATGCGCGCGAGCTCACCGTTGAACGAAAAGCGGGCAACGTCTCCCGCCGCGACCACCCCGTCGGCCGCGAACAGGTGCTCGTCACAAACCACCCCGTCTTGCACCGCCAGACCAGAGTCTTTCAGCCAGGAGTCTGCGGGGACCACGCCGACGCCCGCGACCACGAGGTCGGCCGTCAGCATGGTCCCATCGCCCAGTTGCACCCGGCTCGTCCCGTCCGGCCGTGGATGGACCGCGCTGACCGAGCAACTCGTCTCTAGGGTCACGCCGTTGGCCGTGTGGAGGGCCCCGACGGCCCCCCCGAGCTCCCGGCCCAGCGCCTGAGCAAAGGGGGCGTCGAGGGACTCGAGCAAGGTCACCGAGCAACCCAGGCCGCAACAGGTGGCGGCCACCTCGGATCCGATGAAGCCGGCGCCGATCACCACGAGCCTGCACCCCTCCCCCACCGACAAGACGCGGCTGCGGATCCGTGAGCAGTCTTCGATGGTTCTCAGAACGAGGACCCCCTGGTCCTGAAATATCCTTCGGGGCCGGGCGCCGGTAGCCACGACCACACCGTCAGCGCCGAGCCACCCCCCATCGTCAAGCTCGACCCGGCGCGAGATCGACTCCAAGGAGATCGCGCGGTGACCGACCAGCACCTCTAGCGAAAGTCGCTCGAGATCTTCGGGCCCCACGAGGGTTGCGGCCTCGGGTTCCCACTTGCCCGCCAAAACCTGCTTGGAGAGCGGGGGCCTGTCATAGGGAAGATGCCGCTCCTCGCAGACCATGACGAGCCGTCCACGAAAGCCCCCGGTGCGAAGCTCCTGAGCCGCCCGCAGGCCCGCGAGCGATCCCCCGACCACGACCACGGCGCCGTCTAGAGGTAAGGGATCGTCTCTAGCTGGCATCTTTTGCCCTCTCTGGCCAGAGGGCCATCAGAAAAGACCCGGCGGAACCTCTTCGTCGACCGGCTCCTTGGCAACGTCAGATTCGTCGTCTGAGCGAGCAGCGGCTTCGAGCCGGGGAACAAGCTCCTCCACCTGAGTCCTCGTGCGCCGCAGGCGGCGGTCGAGCTCTTCGACGATCGCGCTGGCACGCTCGAGCTTTCCCACCAGCTGGTCAACGTCGAGATCTCCCTGCTCGAAGAAGGCAACGATGGCGTCGAGCTCGGCTGTCGCCTCCGAGTAGCCGAGATCGGCGGGTGCGCGCTCACCCGACGTTGCTTGCCCCTCGCTCATGGAACCCTGTCTACCTTGTCGACGTCCACCTGGCGAACGACTGACGTCGCGGTGCCGTCTGCGAAACGGCTGACCAGCAGCGATCCCTGCCCGAGAGCTCGGGCCGAGCGAACGATGTTGCCCGCACCGTCCAGCGTGAGCGTGTAACCCCGCTCCAGCTGTCGCTCGACGTCAAAGGCGCCAAGAAGGCGCTTCCAGGACGCCAAGCGTTGCTCGGAACCAGCGATCGAGCGCCGGGTCGAGACGACAATTCGCTCTGAACAGGCCGAGAGCCGAGCCTGCTCTCTCGGTACCGCGGACGCCGCACCCTTTGCGATCGACTCCCCCCTTCGGTCCAACCGCTCTGAGTGCAGGCGAACCTGATGACGAGCGGTCGCCGACAGCCTGCCTCTCGAGGTTCGCAAGCCTCCCGCGCCATCGTCCAGGGCGACGCGCGATCGGCGAGCCAGCTGCAGGCTCGGCCCGACCACGTTCTGCTGCCACCACGCCTCGGCCCTTGCCACCAGCTCGTGACCACAAGCCGTGGGGGTCGGGAACGCCCGGTTCGCAACGACGTCGGCGACCGACTCGTCTCCAGAGTGGCCGATCCCGGTCCAAACCGGGATCTGAACACCTGCGATCGCGCGGGCGACCTCCTCTGAGTCGAACGCCACCAGATCGCCCTTGGATCCACCGCCTCGCACGACGACAACCAGATCACAACCGCTGGCCTCAAGCCTGCGCAGGCCACGAGCGATCGCTCGCGGAGCGCCAGCACCCTGGACCGCCGCTCGAGCCACGGACACGGTGAAGCCGAAGCTGGACCCCGCGAGCTGGCGTGTGAAGTCAAGGAAGCCTTCGGTGTCGGGGCTCGCGACCAAACCAACGTGGACCACGAGGGCGGGGACCAAGAGGCCTGCGTTTGCGTCGAGCAGGCCGTCCGTGCGCAGCGCCGTGATCAGAGCGGCTCGATCGGCCGCCATCTTGCCGAGAAGAGCGGTGACGTCGAGGCCGGAGAGCCTGAAGGTGACCTCGGCGCGCGCAGCGTAGAAGTCGATGCTGCCGAAGAGGTTCACCACCATCCCCTCCGCCAGCACGACCCCTGCCCGCGCCAGCTTTCCCTGCAGGGCTCCCCATTCCCTCCTCCAGCAGCGGACCTTGAGAACAGGTGATTGGCGCTTGAGACGGGCCTCGGGCTCGACCAGGTCGATGTAACAGTGACCGGTCCTGTCGGAGATCGATTGGATCGCGCCACGGACCCAGATCGGCTCTCGTGGCGGGAACTCGCGCTTGAGCGCCCCGTCGACCCTGTCGTAGAGCTGGGTGATCGAAAGAAGCGCGCCGGCAGGCTCTCTGTCGAGGTCGCCAAGGGCCGTACCACCGGGCCCTGCGTCACCCATCAGGGGACCACCTGGAACAGACTTGCTCCTACTCCCACATCGAGAATGTAGGGCAGGCTGGAACCGCTCTAGGACCGGTGGGCGCCCTTCTTCTTCCCCCGGCCCCGGCCGCTCGCGAGGAGCGTCAGGGCGATCCCTAGAAGCCACAGGTCTTTCAGGTAGTAGATGCCGCGCCCTTTGGGTCTAAGGCTGTTTGGCTCATGGAACTCGTCGGTCTGGGCGTAGAGCCACATGAGCCCGCCAGCGAAAGGAGCAAGGGCGAGGCCTGCCAACCGATCGGGGACGATCGGGAGCACGAGCGCCGAACCGACCGCGAGCTCGACCGCCGAGAGACCCTTCACGAACTGATTAGCAGACAGCGTCTCCAAGAAGGGGAACGGGCCCTTGGCCATCCCATGCAATCCTGTTGCCCTGTCTTGCTCGGCGTGAAGCTTCTCCAGCCCGGAGTTCAAGATGAACGCGCCGGCGGCCAGCCGGATCGGTTGGTTCGAAATCCGTCGTCGTCCCATCTGGGCTCTCCTCATTCCCTTATTGGTCCTTATTGCCTTGTTGATTATCTTGCCCTCTAGAAGAGTGTCTACCCGACTACGAGCTGGTCAATCTCGGGTTTTGACGCACAAGAGGCCTAGATCGGATGCCGACGAGTCTTGTGCCT
>JBOGFX010000326.1:0-2745 GCA_050743805.1 Acidimicrobiales bacterium | reverse complement strand
GCCGTGATCGACGTCCTGCCCCACGCCCTTTCCCTCTTGGGGGGGGGACGAGACGCACATCCTGGACATGGCGAGAGGGGACCGTCGCGGGCCTGACCTAGCCCCCCGATACCGGCGGGAGGATAGCAAGCTCGTCATGGCTCGCCGCCGTGGCACCTGCCCCCACGGGGTCGCCGTTGAGCCACAGCTGGCAGGTCGGAAGGAGCGCGCAGAGACCGTCGCCGTAGCGGGCCCGCATGTGAGCCAGGATCTCTCCGACGCTGTCTCCCTCGATCTGTGCCGACGTCTCGCCCGCAGCCTCGCGAGCCGGGCCGAAGAACAGCACTCGGGCCATCAGCCTCCGATCATCGACATGGAGCGGCGGGGGCGCAAGAAGCCCGGGTCGTTGATGCCGTGGCCGGGCAGCTTGGCATGGACCGAGCCCATGAGAGCGGACCCGATCTGGCTGTCGGAAGCCCCGGCGCGCATCAGGTCACGAAGCGACGTCTCACTGGTCGCGAACAAGCAGTTCCGTACCGCTCCATCGGCAGTGATCCGCAGACGGTCGCACGATCCGCAAAACGGCTCGGTCACCGTCGGGATCACCCCGATCTCTCCCTGACCGTCGCGGAAGCGGTAGCGGGTCGCGGGAGCGGAGGGATCCGATGCCAGCGCATCGAGGGGCTCGAGCTCGAACACCGAGCCGATGGTGTCCAAGATCCGCGCCGCGGGCACAACGGCCTCTCTCTGCCAGCGACCAGCGCCGTCCAAGGGCATGTACTCGATGAACCTGACCACGCGACCGGTCCGGCGCGCGAAGGACGCGAAGTCGACGATCTCGTCGTCGTTCACGCCTGCCATGACGACCACGTTGACCTTGAGCGGCTTGAGGCCCGCTCGCTCTGCGGCATCCATCCCTTGAAGAACAGACTCGAGGTCCCCCAAGCGCCTGATCTTGGAGAAACGGCCGGGGCGCAGCGAGTCACAACTCACGTTCAGCCGATCGAGGCCAGCGTCCGCCAAGCGCTGCGCGAGGCGCACCAGACCCGTGGCGTTGGTGGTCATGGACAGATCCGTGAAGCCGATCTCCGCGAGCATGCCGACGAAAGAGACGACCCCACGACGCACCAACGGCTCGCCGCCGGTAACCCTCACCCTCTCCACCCCTAAGGAGCGGGCCACGCTAGCCACCCGTGCCAGCTCCTCGTAGCTCAAGATCTTGGTCCTGGGCAAGAACTCCATGCCCTCCTCGGGCATGCAGTAGACGCAGCGCAGATTGCAGCGATCGGTGATCGAGATCCGCAGATCCCGATGGACGCGCCCGAAGGAGTCCACCAGGCGATCTCCCTGGCCGACTGGCGAGGAGCGCGCCCTTCGCGTCACTGCGACAGGAACGCTCGTCACGGCACCTGACCCAGCTCGGCCACCTCGGTGAGCTGGCGTGCGTCCGAGCCCCAGGCCCGCCCGCCGTCCCATGTCTCGAGCTTCCAGATGGGGGCGGTCGCCTTGAGCGTCTCGATGCACCAGCTGGTCGCTGCAAACGCAGACGCGCGGTGGGGCGCGGACACGGCGATCAACACGGCCGCGTCGCCGACGCACAGGGGGCCGGTTCGGTGCAGGATCGCGATCCGCCCGATCTCGGGCCACCGCCGCCGTGCCTGCGTCGCGATCTCCTCGAAACGAGCGATCGTCCCTGCCTCATAGGCCTCGTACTCCAGGCGACGAACCCCCGGGCGATCCTGCGAGTGGTCCCTCACCGTCCCCACGAAGACGTCGAGCGCGCCGCATCGCGGTCGGATCGCCCACGAGGAGACCTCGGCCACCGGCAAGGTGTCGGCTGTGAGCTCGATCCATTCGCCGCTGACCACAGAACACACCATAGGTGTAAACACCTCTCTTTCCCCCGAGACGACGCCAAGGGCCCGCGGGCACAGGACATCGGGAGCTTGTGGGCTCCGCTGGTCCCGTGCATCACGCCCAAAACCTAACCTCGCATTTACCAAGCTTTTTGACCGCTCCGACCGCATTTCCTGGCTAACCTTTCCCGGTGAGCCTTGTTCTCAGGATCGCTGCCACGCTCGGCCTCGCCGCAGTCGCAGCCGTTTGCATCCCGGCCGCGCGGTCCTCCGCCAGCACCTCCAAGGGCGCGGTGACCGTCCTGTACGCAGGTTCGCTGGTCGACGCGATGAACGACACCATCGCTCCGAGCTTCCTGGAGCACTCCGGCTACACGATCTCGGGGTTCCCTGGCGGCTCACTCGGCTTGGCGAACCAGATAAAGGGGGGCGTGGTGCGTGCCGATGTCTTCATCAGCGCGAGCCCTCGAGTCAACTCGACCCTGGAGGGTCGCTCGAACGGTGGCTGGGCGTCGTGGTACGCGACCTTCGCCACCTCGCCTCTGGTGCTCGGCTACAACCCCTCCAGCCGCTTCGCGCGCGAGCTTCGTGACAAGCCCTGGTACGAGGTGGTGACCCAGAACGGGTTCCGGCTCGGCCGGACGGACCCCGCGACCGACCCCAAGGGGATCCTCGCTGTCAGCGCGCTCAGGCGCGCTCAATCCGAGCACTCCCTCGGCGCCCTGGGCGCCCTCGCCACCTCGCAGTCCGACGTGTTCGACGAGGCAGGCCTGGTGGGTCGCCTCCAGAGCGGCCAGCTCGACGCCGGCTTCCTGTACGCCGTGGAGGCTCGCAGCGCTGGCATCCCGACCGTGAGCCTCGGACACGGCCTTAGCTACGAGGCCGTCTACACGATCACGGTGCTCAACCA
>JBOGFX010000325.1:0-2627 GCA_050743805.1 Acidimicrobiales bacterium | reverse complement strand
TGTCGGGTGTGCACAAGACGATTTGCTCGATTGCGGGATCCCCGAAGCCCCATGTCGCCGCCGAGGCGAGGTAGTCGTCAGCCTCCAGCTCCACGGCGGCCCACACCTTGACCCCTATGGCCGCAAGACCGTCCTCAAAGAGCCCGAACTGGCCGAGCAGCTCAGGATCCACACCTTGGGAGCTCTTGTAGTTGGGCCACATGTCGTTGCGGAACGACTCGATGACGTGATCGGTGGCCACGCCGATGTGGGTGGCACCCGAGGCGAGCATAGAGAGCATGGACCGAAGCACCCCTGACACGGCCGCCACCTCGCGGCCCGCGTCGTTGCGACGCCGGGGCTGACCGAAGAAGTGACGGAACAGCTCGTAGGTCCCGTCGACGAGGTGGACCTTGGGTCGCGGAACCGATCTGGAGGCTGTGGTCATCGCCCTAATGTTGTCGACATCGCGTGGCTCATGTCCAAGAGCTTCGCCGGGTTTTGACGAGGATTCCATCTGCGAGGAGGAGAACCATGGCCCAGCTAGAGAGCCGAGACAGGGCCCCCGCGTTCAGCCTCCCGGACCAGGACGGAAAGAAGGTCGCGCTCAAGGACTTCAAGGGCTCCCCGCTCGTCGTCTACTTCTACCCGGCCGACGACACCCCCGGCTGCACCAAGGAGGCCTGCCAGTTCAACGACAACCTGTCGGTGTTCAACGAGGCGGGGATCTCTGTGGTGGGGGTTTCGCCGGACTCCCAGGCAAAGCACCGGGCGTTTGCGGACAAGTACGGCCTGCGCTTTGCGCTCTTGAGCGATCCCAGCCACACCGCGATGGAGGCTTACGGCGCCTTCGGGGAGAAGACCCTCTACGGCCGCAAGACCACCGGAGTCATCCGGTCTACGTTGCTGGTCGACGGGCACGGGGTTGTGGTCCGTTCTTGGTACAACGTCCGCGCCGATGGCCATGCGGCTAAGGTTCTTGAGGCCGCTAAACAGCATTTGAGGGTCTGAGCGGCCGCCATTGTTCCGACACCGACCCCGAAGCATGGCCATGACGTCGGGCCTATGAGGACTTGGAGCCCAGCTCCTTTTTGAGCGATGAGGTCGCGGCGTCAGCTTGTGAGACCGCTGCGTTCACCAAGGAGGCGTAGCGATCGCTGAGCCTGCTCTCCGCCGGATTTGTCACGCTGGAGACGCAGTCCTTTGCGGCTTCTCTCAAATCTTGCAACGCGAGGCTCCAGTGCTGTTGTATCCCCTGAACCGGAATGGCGGGCAGCCTCGAGATCGTGGAGACGTCGGCACCGAGCTGTTGGCAGCTGGATATCGTGCGGGTCACCGAGCCGCTACGGAGCGAATCTCCGACGCCTGTGAGGTCGCGCAAGTCGAAGACCGCCAGCGGTCATCGCCTTTCGGCGCCGGGAAAGCTCCGGACCAAAGAGGTCAAGACCACCGCGACCTTCCAGCCGTCGATCCGGTTTACGACGGCCACCACTGCCACCTCGTCGAACTTGGGGTCGGGTTGTGCACCACTGCCCTGGGCCCCGCGGGGCAAGGGGGCGATCACGGCGAGCTCGATAAGCATCCAGCCGGCGGGCGCTGGAGGGTGCTCTGGGTCACAGTTCGGCGCGTTCGGCTTCCGAGGAGGGCGACCGGGGCCGTCGTGAGCCCAGGGCCTGAGCGTTCGTTTTCGCGTTCGGAGCCTTTCACCAGGAGTCACGACCGACGCACACGGCAGGGCAAACTTCGGCTGGCGCAGCGAGGCTGATGAAGTCAGCCGTGTGCTCGCCGGGCTCGGGTGGCGCCCCGCAGGGACGGCCGCGGCCGGCGGTGTGCGATCGTCGCAGCTCGGGTCGGATCCAGCACTGGCGTCTTTCTCCCGGACCACTGGGACGACCTCGAACAGTGGTTGTCCCTCAGCGAGCGTGTCTCGAGCAAGTCAACCCAGCGGGTGAATCCAGCTCACACGAGGCGAGCCCGCAGATGCAGGGCACCGTCCTTGATCGGACCCGCGTGCCAATCACTCGCTCGGGCTTAGGCGTAGTGGTATACCTTCCAACCAGTTCCGCTCCTCCAGGAACCGGTGGTTGGACCAGAAAGGGCAGCACACAACAAAAACAACGATGAAGAAGAAGGAAGGGATAGATGGTACCTGTTCTCGGCACGGTGTTCTCGCTTCCCACGTCATCCCTGCCGCCACTGGCAGTTGGGTTCATGGGACTGGGCACCGGCTATTTGATCTACTTCTCTCAGGAGCTCTTCGGGTGGCCGAAGCGGGGCCCGAGCGTCGACATCGGAACCGGGGTCTGGGGCATATGGCTTCCCGGCCTGATGCAGCTCATAACGGGTCTATTCCTCTTCACCGGGCTGATGCTCGGGGTCTACACGGATAAGCCTCTCTACGCTGCGGCCCTGGCGTTCACGGCTTATGGAGTTCACTGGTTCGGTATCGGCTGGAACCGGTTCAACGGTGCGGACTCCCGTACCAACACCGGGATGACGGTCGGCTACACCCTGATCTCCGTCCTCGGGATGATCACGTTCTTCGAGGCAGGAGATGTTCCCGTGGCTGGCCTTTTCATCGGCCTGACCTCGATCTACATCGGTGACTTCTTCTCGACCCTCACCCCGCACTTCGCCAAGGTCGGGAT
>JBOGFX010000324.1:0-3961 GCA_050743805.1 Acidimicrobiales bacterium | reverse complement strand
GGACCGAACCTCAGGCTCTGGCGAGACATGGTTCCTCGTCGGGCCACGAGGGGAGCCGAAGCGGTCCCCATGGAAGGTTCCATTGTGGGACCGCCCTCAGTAGGGGGTTGAAAACAACTAGGGGTTGCGTCGCGATGATCAAGGTGCCGCAGCGCGCGAGCGGGCCGTCAGGACAACAGGTGTCTGCACTGGCCCTCGGGTCTTGGCACACATGGGATCGGACGAGTTTCGAGGAAGTTGTTGCCGTCCTCCGCACGGCCCATGACGCGGGGGTCACTCTATTTGACGTCGGGATGTACGGTAGGACGGTCCCCGGACACGCCGAGCAGAGCGTCAAGGAGTCGACAGATCTCATCTTCGCTCGCGCGATGAAGGCGGCAGGGATCCGGCGCGAAGACGTGCTGCTCGCCGTCAAAGGATGGATACCACAGAGCGATGCCGACACGGTCGACCTCATCTCTCAGGTAGATGCGCATCTGATGCACCAAGACACCGATCACGCGGACTTCCTCGTCCTAGGAGATTTGATGTGCCAAATTGACGACTTCTCGGTGATTCTGGATCAGATAGGCACGCTCCTCGATGACGGCAAGATCCGACACTGGGCCGTCAACAACTGGTCTGCAGGGGAACTGACCGCCGTCACCAACCAATGCATTGCGATGGCCTTACCAACCCTCGAATATGCACAACACAAGTACGGGTTCACCCGCCGCTCGGTGGCCGAGGGCGTGCCTCTTCGCACCGTGTGCGAAAGCACGGGCATAACGATCCAAGCCTCGGACACATTCGAAGGCGGGCTGATCTTCGGCACCAGTACGTCTCGGATGATCGGCGGGAACATTGGTGAGACACAAAGCCATATCAGACAATCAGTGCGTCGCTTCCAGGAGGCAGCGGCGGACCTAGGGGCAACCACCGCTCAGCTAGCAATCGCGTTTCCCCTCACCTACTCTCATACGTCCAGCGTCGTGGTCGGCTCGCGCACCCTCGAACAGACGCGTGACAATCTTGGAGCCTTCGACCTGCTCGACCGGCAGGATCCCGAACAGATACGAGCTGCTGTGCAGGAGTTCTGGTTCGACCGGGACGTCGTGGACCCCGAGGCGTCGTGGGGCTCGAGGCCTGGCGATGATCCTGCCACTTATGTGGTCGAGTATCGCTGAATGACCGTTGTGATCTGACTGAACATCAACTTCCCGCTGGTGCCCGGACCCCCGAACGACGGTGCCAGGCCCAAGAGCCGAGCTGCTCGAGCGCGCGCTCCGCTCCGCTATCGACGCGTGGGCGCCGCTGAGTGCCAAGGGTCGACGAGCCGCAAACCAAGATCCGTTAAGGGGGACGTTGAGTTGAGGTCGGGCCGTCCGTGCCAGGATGGACAGGGAAGGTTCATGCTCCATTCCAACTGGCTTCGTGCCTTTCCTGGGCATGTTCGCCCGTGGCCACCGGTGCCGGCCCGCTTGGACTTGCTGGCCTGATTAGGAGCTTGACCGCCCGGCGTTGGGCTGTCCCGTCACAGTCCTGCCGCCTCCTCCGAGACTGGAACCAGCTACGCCCATCCGGCAAAGGAGTTGAACGCATGACCACGCTGTCAGAGACCGTCGAGCACTCGTTGATGTCCTACAACTCTAGTAGTCCTAAGTGCGCGGCAACATTGGACTGGGCCTGATCGCGCGTCGCAAAACCTACCTCTTCGCCTGGTTCCACCAAGCTCGGTGAGACGAGCTCTGCGGTGGCAAGGTGCCAGGCGTCCATCGCTCGAATTGCGTGCGCTCGTACGAGGGCGAGTGCCTCTATTTCGACGTCTTCCTGAGCTGCAGCGACGACGGTGACCGGACCCTCGACCGCTAGGTCAGCGTCGAGGAGGGCCAGGAGACCTCTCTCTTCGCCTCGTCCTGCTCGCGCCGCGCGCACGAGAGCGCCTGAGACTTCGACCCTCGTCCACGTCCCTGTAATCAGACCAAGCTCAGGGTTCTCGAGCATTGCGGCAGCTTCGTCGTGTCCGACTTCATCGCTGAGATAGACACGAGCTAAGACCGAGGAGTCGAGATAGACGATCACGCCCTCTCGCGTTCCTCGGCAAGTAGCTGATCCAAGACCGCTCCAACCCCTCTGGTCGAAGCGACGATACGCCGGCGTCGAGAGGCGCTTACGGGTTTGGCGGGCGTTGCTCGGATGATACCGAGGGTCGCGGCGCGCGCTCGCAACCGAGCTCGCCGATCACCCTGGTCCGCGTCGGCAGCTGCGTCGAGGATCTCGGTGGCAACGGCGTTCACGCTTCGCCCGTCCCGGACTGCTCGGGCTGTCAACCGGCGATGGACCTCGTCGGGCACTCTTAAAAGCAGTTGCTTCACGCAATGTATGCTATCACTTAGTCTAGTTGATAGCAACCGTAGCGGTGGTCCTGCGTTGTCGTTATTCAAACTGCGAGTGTTGGGCACGGGGCCGGGCTCACTCGGTTCCTCACGGCACGAGGCGAGCGAGTGATCGAGCTCGACCGCCCGTGGCGGTCTCGTCGCAGAGACGGCGCGAAGTCCGACTCGATCGACGCCGTGCGTGCCGCACGCGAGCCGCTCGGTCGCCAAAAGCTTGCTGAACCCCGATCGGGCACCGAGCGAGCTGGCTTGGCCGTGCTGCTGGGAGCTCGTCGTTCAGCCGTCAAGGCTTCAACCGACGCGCAGCGTCAGCTCCAGGCATTCGTGGTGGCGGCACCCGAGACCCTGGCGGCCATGTTCCGGGGCCGCGGCGGTATTCCGATGCCCCGAGCCGCCCCCCGACTGCGGATCGATCCAAATGCCGACCCAGAGACCCTCGCGACGGCGACCGTGCTGCGATCCTTGGCCCGACGGGCGCTCGAGCTCATCGCCGAGGCCGAGGCGCACAAGGCGGCCATCAAGGCACTCGTCCGAACGATGCGACCCGATTTGCTCGAGCTGACCGGCGTCGGTCCCATCGTGGCCGCCAGCGTCCTGTGTGCCCGGTCGCATCCAGGGCGGTGCCGCTCAGAAGCCGCGTTCGCCAAGCTCGGCGAGGTGGCCCCACTGGAGGCTTCCAGTGGCCAGACCGCCCGCCACCGGCTGAACCGCTATGGCGACCGCCAGCTCAATCGGGCACTGCACACGGTCGTGCTCCTCGACTGCGCTGCGACGACGCCACGCGGATCTACGCCGAGCGGCGGCGATCTGAGGGCAAGAATGATCGAGAGATCAAGCGATGCCTCAAGCGCTACGTGTCACGCGAGCTCTACCGACTGCTGGAAGGAACCCCAACTCCGACTTGACACCACAAAGGAGCGTCCCCGACCAGTTGCGCGACCAGCTCAGCCGGTTGCTGGGTGCGCTCTTCTCATGACCCGGCAAGTCCGAGGAATACAACGATCGCGCGGTCGAGCCGGACCATGTCTTCGCTAGACAGCCGCCCGACCCGCTCTCCAAGCTTGGCTCGCCGGATGGTGGTGATCTTGTCGACCATGAGACTGCTGACGTCATGTAGCCCGTTCTGCGGGCTCGGCGTTATGGGCAGGCGGAAGATCGGCGCCTCGGTGGGATCGGTGGTGAAGGCGCAGGCGGCCACCGAGTCGGTGGCGTCAAAGCGGTCGTACTGGATAACGACGGCTGGGCGGGGCTTGCCTGGGGTGCTCGGTTGCGTTGGCCACGGAGATCATGCCTTCTGCGGCATCGATTCCTGCCAGCTGCTCGATGTCGGGACAACGTTCGGCCAGGAGTCGGAGAAGAAGGCCGGTTCCGCATCCGACGTCGAGCACGCGTCGGGGTTGGGGTTCGACCTTGAGGGCCACCTCGGCGGTGCGAGCGGCGAGGCGGCGTGAACTACCGGCTCTTCTGTCTGCTGACCCGCACGTCGGAGCAGCTCGAGGGTCCGAGTATCGTCTGCCTGGACGGACTCACCAAGCAACCACGGACGGCCGCACACCCACGCGAGTACGCCCGGATCAGGCAGTACG
>JBOGFX010000323.1:0-3697 GCA_050743805.1 Acidimicrobiales bacterium | reverse complement strand
GATGCGCTGAAGCGCATCGTATGGAGACACAGGTGGCTATTGGTCATGCTGCTTGTGGTTCCAGTCGTTGCAGTAGGGCTCTTCAGACTCTCATCGGGCGTCCAATACGCGGCAACGGCAGACCTTCAAGCTCAGACGTCGACCCCAGATGCGGATACTCAGGTCTTTGGGATCCTTAGTCGAGTCACGGCAGTGGCTACCAGTCCAGGAATCGTCGAGCAGGCCATAAGGCAGGCCGGAGTCAGTCGCAACCCAGTCGATGTCGCCAAGCATGAGGTAAGTACGACATCGCTAAACAGCTCTGCGGTGGTTCAGCTGACAGTCGCGGATCCGGATCGCGGAGTGGCCATCCGTTTGACGCGTGCGTTGGCTGGGGTTGTTGCAGCCAACTTGAACACTTTGAGCGTGCAGGGCACTCAGGAGCTCGCGACCCTGGCGAAGGAGCGTGCGCAACTGGTGACGACGAGAAACACCTTGTTGAAGGAGCTAGCCGCTGGCATTCAGGACACGACAAGTGTCCTGGCTCAAACACAGATCGCTGAATTGAATGCTGTGGAGACTCAGCTATCGAACAACCTTTCAGCCCAGCAGCAAGCGCTGGCCAATAGCCCTGAGGGCGCAGCCGTGATCAGTAGGCCGTTCACCGCGGTTGCGACGTCCCGCCACGTCGTGGTCGATTGTGTCCTCGCTGGGATCCTTGGGCTCGTTCTTGGTCTACTCATCGCGACCATTCGTGAGTCACTTCGACCGACCGTCGCTGATCCGGCGGCAGCGGCCCGAGACCTGGGGGTTGTCCTTCTGGGAGGGGCTGTGCTGACCGGCGCGAGCCACGGGACATTTGGTGCAGACCTCGTCACTCGTCTCCAGCTCTCGGCCGCACGCCAGGGGATCAGCACCATCGTGCTTACGGGAGCCCTCAGTCGGCCGGAGCTGGCCGCCCTTGGAACCCAACTCGACCAGCGCCTTGTGAAGGCAACACCGAAGGGCCGTAACCGACGCGGCTGGCCGCCTCCTGGCTTCCAAGACGTTGCTGGTGCTTCCCGGCAGGCGAACGGCGCCAATGGGACGGGGCCTGCTCGCACAGACCTGAGGGACGGCTTGTCCAATGACGGTGAGTTGCGGGTCGGTGCACTACCGGAGCTGATCCCTGGCGAGCGTCCCCAGGGCCCCGCTCTGGTGGTCGTCATGTCGGAGTTTGCACCCAGGCGCGCGCTGGAGGAGGCAGCGGATCTGAGCTCCGCATCCGGCTGGCCCATCCTTGGTGTCATGGGGATTGAGCTCGCGAGAGGCCCGAAGACCCAGCCTCGGACGACGGGTGATCCAAGGGCACTCACGTCCCGTCTTCGCAGAACCGAGCGCGAGCAAGATCAGAGAGCCTTTGCAGGTTCGTCCCAGCAAAAGGAGCTTGCGAAGGCTCGGGCGCGTTCGACGGAGTCTGCCTCATGAGCGTCCTTCATGCGACAAACGGGCAACGAGCGGAGCGTCGCCGGATGATCGCCCCTTGGGCGAGAGCGAAGGACGACGACCATACGGGACTTGTCACGCTGATCGTTGGCGGGGGTGGGGCTGCGAGCACTTTGGCCAAAGACCTCAGAAGCTCGCCCGATTACGGACTTCACCCCATCGGCTGTCTCGATGACAACCCCCGCGTCCGTTCAGTGTCGGGACTGCCGGTACTTGGTCGGCTTAGTGATCTTTCGCACGTTGTGAAGGAGCACGAGGTCGAGGTTGTGGTAATTGCTATCCCGTCCCTGCATCCCGCATCGCTCAGCGCGCTCATCCGGAAGGTGACCGCAGCGGGTGTACGCGTTCGCTACCTCCCGTCCTTTCTCGCCGCTGTGGAGCGAGATGCGAGGGCTGAGGATATGAGGGTTGTTCGCTTCAATGCCTTGTTGGGCAGGCAGGAACGCTCGCCACTCCGTCCGGCCGTCATGAATCTCATTACTGGCGCGCGTGTGCTGGTCACCGGCGCAGGAGGTTCGATCGGCCAGGAGCTTTGTCGGCAAATCCGCAGCTGCAACCCCGGTGGGCTCTACATGCTCGACCACGACGAGTCCAATCTTCACAAGCTGCAATTGGAGCTCGAGGGGGCGGCGCTGCTCGATGTCGCTGAGATCATCGTGGCTGATATCCGGGATCGAATCCGTATAGAGCAGATCATGTCTGCCGTCCGCCCTCAAGTGGTGTTTCATGCCGCCGCCCACAAGCACTTGCCGCTTCTGGAGCTCCATCCCGGTGAGGGGGTCAAATCAAATGTGATGGGCACGCACAATCTGGTGCGAGCCGCCGTCGAAGGCGATGTCGAAAGATTCGTGCTGATATCGACCGACAAAGCAGCCGACCCGCGTTCGATTCTGGGTGCCACAAAGCGGCTCGCGGAGATGATTGTCCAAAAGTATGCCCTCGGAACCACGCGGGTATGTTCGGTCCGCTTTGGAAATGTCCTGGGCAGCCGGGGATCGCTGCTCAGTGTGGTCGCCGAGCAGCTATTCAGAGGTGAAGCGGTCACGATAACCGACCCCGATGTCACACGGTTCTTCATGACCGTCGAAGAAGCCGTTGGGCTTGTTTTATCTGCCGCTTCAATGGCTGAGTTCGGTGAAACCTTTGTGTTGGACATGGGCGATCCGATCAAAATTGTCGACCTCGTCGGTCGGTATGCCGACCAGCTGCACATGGCCAACGTCACCTTTCGCTTCACCGGCTTGCGTCCCGGCGAGAAACTGAATGAGGTTCTCTTCAGCGAAACGGAAGAGCGCCTGCGCACCTTGGATCCGGCGATTTGGGCAGCTCACCCGACGCGACTACCAGAGAGCTTTATGGACCAAGTGGAGGGTCTGTACTCCGCGGCGAGAGCTGGATGCGACGGGCTCGTTCGCGAGAACCTAGCTGACCTTCTGCCTGACTACACCCAGTACCCGTCCGACACAAATGAGCGGTCTGCTGCTTTGTCGGGCGCTCCCTATCCTGACGAGTTCTGAGAAGACCGGATCCGGTGTTCATTTCGACCGCAGGGCAAATGCTGCAGATCGAGTGTGCGGATCGACGCCTATGCCAGATCCTTGAAGAGGGCGCTGCGGGCGAAGCCTCATCGACTTCGACAGTACTGCCAGATATCCGAGTGGACGTTCAAGACACCACCGATCCGTTCGACACGACGGGATGGGAGGTCCTGACCCGTGACGCGAGCACCCAAGATGGCAGGATGGTCATTCGAGACGCTTGTTCCTCGGGGCTTGATCTCCTAGTTTCAGCCGTTCACCACACCTTGAGCATTGAAGCCCGCTGGCGACTCAGCGTCACTCACAGGGCTTTAAGGGTGATTGCACAGGCAAGGACCGTGCTCCTTCTTCGGGCCGTCCTACTCCAATATCCGGCCCTGTGGTGGAGTCAACTCGAGGGTCGAGCGCCCCTCCACGTGTCTGTGTGTGGCATCGCTGAAGGCCCAGTTGTCCTTGTTGCGGGACCAGGCGGAGTTGGTAAGTCGACTCTCGTCGATTTGGAGCTTCAGCACGGAGGGGAGGCCACCGCGGACAACCTTGGTGTGTCCGATGGCCGGTTCGTCTGGGGGCTCTTAGAACCGCGCAGACTGCCACGCGGTACTCAGCAGATGGGTAGCGGTAGGCGTATGCCCCACGACAGGCGAGAGGTGCCTTGGGTCAGCCGTCCGGTG
The DNA here is from genome assembly GCA_050743805.1 of Acidimicrobiales bacterium. Taxonomy (GTDB): domain Bacteria; phylum Actinomycetota; class Acidimicrobiia; order Acidimicrobiales; family RAAP-2; genus Palsa-461. Next base: position 24 of record JBOGFX010000323.1, on the reverse strand, counting down.
ATGCAGGAGCCCGAAGCGTTGGTC
>JBOGFX010000322.1:0-1999 GCA_050743805.1 Acidimicrobiales bacterium | reverse complement strand
CCAACTGCGAGAGACCGAGTCGTGCAGGCGTCGCTCAAGCTTGTGCTCGAGCCGATCTTCGAGGCGGACTTCAAGCCATGCAGCTATGGCTTCCGCCCGAAGCGCCGAGCCCAAGATGCCGTCGCTGAGATCCACTACCTCACGTCGCCCAACAGGAACTACCTGTGGGTGTTCGAGGCGGACATCAAGGCGTGCTTCGACGAGATCGACCACTCGGCCCTCTTGGGCCGGGTGCGAGGTCGGATCGGAGATAAGCGCATCTTGGCGCTGGTGAAGGCGTTCCTGCGGGCCGGTGTCCTCTCCGAGGACGGCGTCTCTCGGGCGACGATCGCAGGCACCCCCCAGGGCGGGATCCTCTCGCCGTTGCTGGCCAACATCGCCCTGTCAATTCTCGATGAGCACTTCGCACACAAGTACGAGGCGCTCGGAGCGGACTGGACACGTGCCAAGCATCGCCGGGCCGGCGGCCCGGTCATGAGGCTCGTCCGCTACGCGGATGACTTCGTGGTCCTCGTCGCCGGAACCCGCGACCACGCCGAAGCGCTGTGGGACGAGGTCAGCAGTGTTCTCGCGCCGATGGGCCTGCGCCTCTCGGAGGAGAAGACGAGGGTCTGTCACATTGACGAGGGGTTCGACTTCTTGGGGTGGCACATCCAGCGCCGCACCTGGAGAGGTCGAGCCGGGCGACGGGCGGTTTACACCTATCCATCCAAGAAGAGCTTGCTCTCGGTGATGGACCGGGTGCGGACCCTCACCCGTCGTCGGCTGCATCGAACGCTTGCTGACCTGCTGCGCCGACTCAACCCGGTGCTGCGGGGCTGGTGTAACTACTTCCGCCACGGCGTGTGCAAGCAGACCTTTGGCTATATCGACCACTACACCTGGTGGAAGATCGTCACCTGGATCCGCAAGCGTCACCTCGGGCTGAACTGGGGAACCATCCGACGACGCTTTCTCCCCGGCTGGGAGATCAGTGCCGACGGTGTCGACATGTTCCGGCCACGATCGGTCGCCATCGAGCGCTACCGATACCGGGGCAAGCGAATCCCCACACCATGGGCAAGCTTGGCATCAGGATCGCCCCAACCAGCGGCATGATCCCGTGGAGAGCCGGATGCGGTGGAAGCCGCACGTCCGGTTCGGAGGGCGGGCCGGAGAAACCCACCAGTCGAAAGATTGGCAGGGCGCTCCGGCCCGACCCCTACACCTACTGCTCGACGTGGTCGGGCATCGTCTACGTGGCCTTCATCATCGACGTGTTCTCGCGGCGCCTCGTCGGCTGGAAGGCGGCCCGCTCCATGACCGCACCCCTCGTCATCGACGCGCTCAACATGGCAGCGTGGACGCGCCGCCACACCGGCGTGGACGGCCTTGTCTGCCATACCGACGCCGGCAGCCAGTACACCTCCATCACCTACACCGAGCGCCTCAGCGGCGTCGGAGCCGCCCCCTCGATCGGCACTGTCGGCGACAGCTACGACAACGCGATGGCCGAGTCGGTCATCGGGCTGTTCAAGACCGAGCTGCACCGCAACCCGGCCGCCCTCGCGGCGAACGGCAGCCCCTGGAAGGGACTCGATGATCTCGAGCTGGCGACCTGCGGGTGGGTGTCGTGGTTCAACGAGGAACGGCTCCACTCTGAGCTCGACGACCAGACCCCAGCTGAGGTCGAGGCCGCCTACTACGCTTCGCTTGCTCGCGTCGAGGTGGCGTGAGTGAGCGAAGCGGAAGAGCCTCTACCGAACCCAGGCCGGTTCAGCCCGCACCTACGAAGACGACGAGATGCCCGTTGACGAGCGCTTCGAGAATTTCGTCGGGTAGGTCAACTCCGTCTGTGATCCACATGCCTAGGTCCGCATGCCCGTCGGCGGCGGAGGGGGTTCCGTGACTCGGCTCGAGCTCACGAACTCAACCTCGTCGGGCACCTCGCCTCTGGTGCAGAACGCCACAAGCACAACACTCTCTGGTCGCGCAACACTCGGAGCGATGAGCCCTCGCC
>JBOGFX010000321.1:0-6999 GCA_050743805.1 Acidimicrobiales bacterium | reverse complement strand
GGGGTGAGCTTGACTTCGGTGTGGGTGCAGCCCGATTGTACGCCGAGGGCTTCCAGCGCGGCGCTAGCGCATGCAAGCACTGCGTCGTGCTCCGCTCCGAGCCGGCCGGGTATGAAAAAACCGGTCTCGCGCAACGGATGGGCCTGCTGAGTCCTTCCGGTCACAGCTACATGCTCGAGAGAGGCCCCGGTCCACAAGCTCTCGACCGACACGTAGTCGGCGAATGGCTCCTGTTCGGCCCCCGACCAGCTCGCCAGGTATTGCTCTAGGATCATCGGTTCGGTGTCCGCCGTGACCCTGCCGAGGTGTCGCAGATGGCTCCTCAAGGAATCGGGATCGGCGACCACGAAGGTGTTCCTGCTCCCCGAGCCCCGCCGCGGCTTCAAGACGCAGGGGTAGCCGAGCCGGCTTTCGATGGCGACCAGCTCGTCTTCGCTCGCGAACGGTTCAAGGCCAGCAAAGGCAGGGACGACCACACCGCAGCGCGCCAACCGCCTCCGTTGGGCGACCTTGTCAACCAGGCAGAGAGCCGTTTGTCGGGTGTGGAACGAGAGGTCCAGCATCGACGCGATGTTCGCCACAAGAGCCAGATCGCTGTCCCTGAATGCGACGATCCCCTGGGCTCCGGTCGCGCCCAGCCGCTCGGCGGCCTCATCGAGGTCGAGCCCGCCGACCTCGATGACTTGACCGAAACGTCTCAACAAACGCCCGGTCACTTCGACCTCGGAGTCGTGCTCTCTGATCAGCCAGACGATGTCGCAGATCCCTTCAGCCGCTTGAGCAATCTGCAGGGCGGGGATGGACCGCCGCCCGTGCGCCACGACCAGGGTCGGGAGGGTCCCTGCGCTCATGCAGGCCCCCCCAAGATTGACTCCGCGCAGACCTGGGCATCGAGGAAGGCCCGCACCCGGCTGAGGGGCGACGGTATGTAGGCGGTGTAGTAGCGCGCCCCCTCGCTCAGCGCACCGAAGATCGAGATGCGCTCCGCGGGCCTGCCGTCGGAGTCGAGTGGATGGAAGTCGGTGCTCAGTCCGATCGAGCCGACCGGCTCGCCAGAGATAAGAAGCTCATTGAGCCGTCCGCGACCCGCGAGCCGACGTAGGAGCCCAGAGGCGGAACGTTGTGCGCTCGGGCCTTCGAGATGCCCGACCACCAGGTGATCGACCCGCTCGACGTATGGGCGGTCGAGGGTGCTCGAACTGACAACGGCACCCCTTCCCTCGGCTTCGACACAAGGTCCCGGGCCGAAGGGGGTCTCGAGCACCTCCGCGTCGAGGAGAGCGAGCAACTCCTCCGAGCGCTGAACCGGCGGGCCGGCGACCAGGCGGCCGATGCGACCCCGGATGTTGGACTGGAAGTCCCTGTACGACGATGGGGTGAGGGCGCCGAAGTCGACGACGCCACGGATCGTGTCGCGCAGCGCCCGCAGCACCTCGTCGGCCACCTTGGTGGGGCTCCCTCCGTTGGGCACGGCGGCCGACGCGATGTCGCTCTCCAACATCTCGGCGACTCGGGCCTGGTAGTCCTTGGAGCTGACGAAGGCCTCCCCGTCGCCCAGAAAGAGGCGCTCATGGGCGTCGAAGCTGCCAAAGCGTTGCGCGCACCGAGAGACCTCGAGGGCGAAGGTGCCACCGTGCCAGGCCTGCGCCAACCTTGTGCTCACAGCCGGAGCCGCCCCCGGGCCATCCGCCAATCTTGCGGCCTGGGAGTAGAAGGCCACGGTCATCTCGGCCAAGACGAGCGGCAGCAGGTCCTTGGCGGCGTCGATGGCTCCGAGGTCCACCGGGCTTCTCGCCAATGCCTCGGTGGCTTCTCTCGTGCAGATCGCAGGGCGGTAGACGCCCGTGATGTCGCCGCTTCCTATGGACTTCGCGCAGTAAGGGAAGCCCCGCCTCGAGAACAACGTGATGCGAGGCTCCGCCCCGCTGCGGCGGTAGTGGAGTCGCCCGTCACGGCGCTCGAAGGTCCCGCCGCGCCCGACGGTGAGCGCAGCGACGACGTCGATCGCGGCGAGCCCCATGCCGCTCACCGCGACGGTGGCCAGAGAGGAGATCTCCTTCTGCAGGCGGCTCACCGGGTACGCACCGATCGGCGCGCACTCCGACAGCGAGCGATTGGCCGTGAGGCCCGTCGTGAGGATCACGTGGTCGGCCCGGACGGCCCCACCGTCGCTGAGGGTCACAACCTCGGCGTTCGTGTCGGTCACGATGTCGGTGGCGCGGCTTGGGTGGTGCACGATCTCCATGTTCCGCGGCGCCTCGGCGACGAGACGGCGGTAGAACCAGGCCAGGTACTCGCCCATGAGTCGCCTGGGCAGGAAGTCGTGGGGGGTGATCGGCTGGCCGTGCACGGTCCGTCTGCAGCGACCCCCCACCCACTGATAGCCCGAAGAGATGGCCCATTCGTAGAAGCCCGTTGCGGCCCGATGGCGGGCCTCGTCGGGAAACGGATACAAAGAGTGCTGTCCGCAGGGCGTGTTGAGGATCAGGTAGTCGGGCTGCTCACCGCCGAAGACGCCGGATCCGGGGGTTCCCGGCTCGATGACGTGCACTCTCAGGGCGCCCGAGCTCCTGTCCTCCAGGGCCCCGCTCACCAGGCGCTCCAGGGCCGCCAGACCCCAAGGGCCCATCCCGACGATGGCTACCTCTCTCACCGTGCGCCCCCAACCAGACTGGGAGCGACAGGGTCACTTTGGGTGAACTTCTCGTTGTGAATGGCCACCAGGGAACGCTACGAAGGGCGCGTCCCACGGCCGCTCACCGGGCGTCCCGGCCACCCTGGGCCTGGGAGCTAGGTCGCCACAACCGCCAGCCCCTCAGACGTGGTGGGCCACCCAGGTGATCCCCTGGTAGACGCGGTATCCGAGGTACCCGACGAATGCGAGGAGCATGGCTTTGAACGTCCAGGGGATGTGACGGGGTGGCTGGGCCGCCAGCACCGCGCCGCATCGGGGGCATGCTCCCTCCTCGTCCAGCTCTTCCTCCTCGTAGAGACGATCGCAATCGTCACAGAAGGGCATCTCAGCGCCCCTCCAGCCTCACCCTGATCTTGATCGCCGTGGCCGCCAGTCCGAACCGCTCCCTCAGCTGGTTCTCGACGTAGGCCAGATAGTCCCTGCGTAGCCTTGCCGTCGCGAAGAGAGTGAACGTCGGAGGGTCGGCCGCGCCTTGGACCCCGTAGCGGATGCGTCCGCGAGGCGCGGGATGCCTCTTTTGGATGTCGGCCAAGGCTCGGTTGAGAGCGCCGGTGCTCACGCGAAGGGTGTAGGCCTCGATCGCCCGCGCCAAGGCGGGGAGGATCTTCGACACGTTGCGCCCGCTCAGCGCGCAGGCCCTGACGATGGGCGCTCCGCTGACGAATGCGAGCCTGTCCAGGGTCTCTGCGAGTACCTCCTCCCGAAGCGCCGGTTCGATCAGGTCCCACTTGTTGAGGATCACCACCGCGGCAGACCCCCCCGTGGCGATCCTCTCCGCGAGGCGCTGGTCTTGGCGGGTGACCCCGTCGGACGCGTCGAGCACGAGCAGCGCGACGTCAGAGGCGTCCAAGGCGTCCAACGCCCTCAAGACCGAGTAGCGCTCCGGTCCGGCATCTGCGCGCGAGGGCCTTCGCATGCCGGCGGTGTCCACGAAGCAGAAGACCCCAGCTTCGGTCTCCACGACGGTGTCGAGGGTGTCCCTGGTAGTGCCCGGCACGTCGGACACGATCGCTCGCTCATCGCCGACGAGCCTGTTGAAAAGGGTCGACTTGCCCGCGTTCGGGCGACCGACCAACGCCACCCGGGGCGCATCGCCTCCGCCCTGCAAAGAACCGACGGGTTGCACCGGTTCAGGCAGCAGCGCCACGACCTCGTCGAGGAGATCGCCGCTGCGGCGCCCGTGAAGAGCGCTCACCGCCCAGGGTTCGCCAAAACCGAGCGAAAGCAGCTCCCAGGCGACTGCTTCCCGGCGTTCGTCGTCGACCTTGTTCGCCACCAGGATCACCGGGGCGCCGATCGAGCGCAGCATCGATGCGGTCTCCAGGTCCTCCTGGGTCGTACCGACCGTCACGTCGGTGACGAACAGCACCACGCTGGCCAGCTCCAGTGCGCGCTGTGTCTTGAGCGAGACCTTGCTCGCCAGGTCGTCGCCGCCCTTGAGCCAACCCCCGGTGTCGACCACCTGGAAGCGGCGTCCGCTCCACTCGGCGACCATGGTCTTGTAGTCCCGGGTGACGCCCGGTTGGGCATCGACCACCGCGGCGCGGCGACCCGTGATCCGATTGACCAGCGTGGACTTTCCGACGTTGGGGCGACCTACCACCACGACCGTCGGGAGCTCGGCGGCCGGGGCGTCTGCACGGGGAGGCACCCCGGTGGTGCTCATTGGCCCGACGGCTCCAACGCGCGGCGCAACGACAGCCCGTCGGTGGCCACGACCTCGACGGGTCGGGGGAGATCGGCGAGAGACACGCCGTCCAAGAAGACCCCGTTGGAGAGGCACGCGTCGGGCAGCAGATATCGGTGGTCGGGCGGTTCTTTGGCCAAGACCCCCGCGACGTCTGTGCCGCACATGAGCCCCGCCACTGCGATGGTGCCCCCGAAGAACTGGTTCTCCACGGCGATGACCCGAGCCCCCAAGGGTTCGACCAGGGGGCGTAGCACGTCGGCCCCGAAGCTCCCGGTGAGCACCGCGGTGGGGGCGTCGCTGCGGTACAGAGAAGTGGTGGCGGCCCGCGGCGATCGGTAGCCGGTCGCCGGCGCTCCCTCGACCCAAGCGAAGAAACCCGGACGCGCCCCGTAGGCGGCTCGGGTGTCGCCGCGAAAGGCGCGCCTGAACGCGCTCACCATGCCTATGCCGTTCTCGTGCTGGGGGTAGCCCTCGTAGCTCTCGTGACTGGGGAACGGCTCGCCGACCATGAGGTAGTACTCGTCGGAGGCGAAGACCATCCTGCGGCCCAAGGTCTCCTTGAAGAGCCCTTGGTGCTCGATCACTGCCTCTAAGACCCGAGCCGCCTCATGCTTGCTGTGGGGCCTCATGTCGGGCTCGCTCGAGAACCGACTGAGCCCGAGGGGAACTATGCCAACCGAGGCCAGCGCGGGGTAGCGGTCCAGTATGTCGACAAGGGTGCGCTCCAGAACCTCCCCGTCGTTCACCCCTGGGCAGATGACCAGCTGGCCGTGCACCTCGATCCCCGCCTCGAGCAGGACCCGCAGCCAACGCAGGCTGGTGGCACCGCGCGGGTTGCGCAACATCGCCGCGCGGACCTGGGGATCTGTGGCATGTATGGAGACGAACACAGGACCGAGACGTTCGGTGATCACCCGCTCCGCATCGAGCTCGGTGAAACGGGTGAGAGTCGTGAAATTCCCGTAAAGGAAGGACAGGCGGTAGTCGTCGTCCTTCAAATAGAGGCTCCGGCGCATCCCCTTGGGCAGCTGATAAATGAAGCAGAAGGCGCAGTGGTTGTCACAGGTCCGGACACGGTCGAACACCGCTGCCGACACCTGGAGCCCGAGCGGCTCCCCTTCTGCCTTGTGCACCCTCACCTTGGTGGGCACCGATCCGGAGCGCTTGACCAGGATCTCGAGGTTCGCCCCGTCGACGAGCTGCTGGTACTCGATGACGTCGGAGGGCTGCTCGCCGTTGAGCGAGACCAGCTCGTCCCCCACGCGGAGCCCGGCCAGCTCCGCGGCGGATCCAGCAACGACAGAGGTGACCTTTGGCGCCGACATCGAAGATCCAGGCTACCGGTGACTGCGGTGCACGCCCTTGCGCCCACCGCCAACAACAAGAGCCCTGGCTCGGCACCGCTTGGAGCGGAGCCCCTTGGACAGCCTCGAGGAGCCGTGCACGGACCTGGACGGTTGCACGGCTTGGCACCGGGGGACCGGGCTTCACGGGCTTGCGGCGGGGGCTGCCCTTCCTCGCATCAGAGGCGCGGGGAAGGCGAACGTGAGGAAGGCGGCAAGGATGCTAAGCCCCGAGACCACCGAGAACACGACCAGAACGCCCGTCGTGTCGTGCACCCCCAGCCCGACGATGAGGACCAAGACAGAGCCGATCGCATTGCCGAGACCCAGCGCGATGCCCGAGCCCATCGATCGGTTCTCGGGGAATATGTCCTGGCCAACGAGCACTGTCGTGGACCCGCTGAGAAAGATCCCGATGCCGGCCAACCCCGCGAACACCCAAACCCAGGCACCTGGCAGGTACAAGATTGGAACGATCACAGCAGGTGGCACCAGCGCCGAACCGATGAGAACCGGCCTGCATCCGATCCGGTCGGTCATGTGGCCGCCCAAGAGGTTCCCGATGATCCCTGCGGTGATCATCGTGGTGATGATCGTGGCACCGCTGACCAGCGACCCGCCGCGCAGGTGCCACATGATGGGGATGAAGGTGACCAGGACGTAGGTGGTGAACGCCTGGATGCCGCGATAGCCGATGAGAACCGACATCGGACGGGAATGCTGGCGCCAGGCGATACGACTTGCGTTGCGGGCCCGACGCGCCATCCGTGGAGCCATTGCGAACAGCCAGGGCACCGTGAGGATGCCCGGGACCCCCACCAACCACAGCCATCTCAGACCGAGGCCGCTGACGATCAGGCTGGCCAACGTCGGCCAGAGGCCTCGACCCAGCTCCCCGCCGACCAGGAAAACGGCGGTGTAGAACGCACTGCGCGCCGACACCATCGTCCGCACACCAGCCAAGGCTTGCGGATGAAACGCGGCGCCTCCGGCACCGATGACCAAGAGCAGGGCGACCAGGACCCCCGTCGAAGGGGCGATCCCGAGCAACGCCCCGCCGATGGAACTGAACAAGAGCCCCAACGTGGTGATGCTGCGCCCCCCCACCCGATCTGCGAGCCACCCGGTCGCGGGCTGGAGAGCCTGTCCGATGATCAGCGCCGCCATGAGCGCGCCAGCCAGGCGAACCGGCTCGCCCAGCGCGATCAGGATGGCCGGCAGGACCCCCGGAAGGTAGTTGGAGGCGCCGTCGTTCAACAGGTGGGCCCATG
>JBOGFX010000320.1:0-2023 GCA_050743805.1 Acidimicrobiales bacterium | reverse complement strand
TTGAAGATGCCCGAGCCCACGAAGACCGCCTCGGCACCGAGCTGCATGACGAGCGACACGTCAGCAGGGGTTGCGAGCCCACCCGCACAGAACAGAGGCACCGGCAGGCGGCCACGAGTGGCCACCTCTTGGACGAGCCCGATCGGGGCGCCCAGCTCTTTGGCCCATCTGTACTGCTCGGCTCGATCGGCCACGGTCAGCTGGCCAATGGAGCCCAAGATCGAACGGAGATGGCGAACGGCCTCGACGACGTTGCCGGTCCCAGCCTCTCCTTTGGAGCGGATCATGGCAGCGCCCTCTGAGATGCGGCGTAGTGCCTCCCCCAGGCTCGTCGCACCGCACACGAAGGGGACCTTGAACCCCCACTTGTCGATATGGTGGGCCTCGTCGGCAGGGGTGAGGACCTCGCTCTCATCCACGTAGTCGACACCGAGCGACTGGAGTACCTGAGCCTCTGCGAAATGACCGATCCGAGCCTTTGCCATGACCGGTATGGTCACGGCATCTTTGATCGCCTCGATCAGGACGGGGTCGCTCATGCGCGCGACGCCACCCTCGCGACGGATGTCCGCGGGAACCCGCTCGAGCGCCATGACCGACACCGCGCCGGCGTCTTCTGCGATCTTGGCCTGGTCGGCGGTGACCACATCCATGATCACCCCGCCCGCCAACATGTCCGCGAGGCCACGCTTTACGACAAAGGTGCCTGTGCCCGCCGATGAACCAGAGGACTCGATCATGCTCAGACTCTACCGGCAGCGCGGCGCCCGGCAGTCCGACCAGGGATCGCAAGCGCCTCGCTACATCTCCTCCAAGGCCGCGACACGCACGGAGGTGAGGTCCAAGTTACCGGTCTGGCCGGCGATGTCCGAGCCGTCGGCTTCGGGGTCCACCCACACCCATCGACTGATGGCCATGTAGCGGCCGACGAAGCGCGACCGCTCCGAGCGGGGCGCACCTCGCAAGCGGCCGAGCGCTCTGGCCAGTCCCGGGGGGTAACGCACCGCTTTGACCGCGACCTGATCGGCGAGCAGCTCCCTGCCACGGCCCAAGGCGACATGAAGGGTCCGGTCGCTTCTGCTCAGCCACCCGATCGGGGCGAGCACCGCCAGGGCGGTCGCCGAGACTCCCGCGTCCCCGCGTTTGAGGTGCGCAAGCTCGTGGGCGACGATGCCCTCCATCTCGATCTGCTCGAGCACAGATTCGAGCCCCGCCGTCACCACCAGGACGCCCTTGTCGGGTCGCCTTCCGAGCGAGCACGCGTTGGGGACCTCGTCGTCGACGACCCTGAGCGTAGGCTCTTTGAGCCCGAAGGTCGGACAGAGGCCCTCGACCAGGTTCCTGACCCTCACGAGCTCGTCCTCGTGAGGCGTCCTCGCCGACAACAGGGCCAACGCCATCGGTGTCGCGACACCGGGGGTCACAATGCAGACCGCGACCACCACGACTGCGAAGGACACCACCCCCCACACCCAAGAGCCGAGCACCGCGCCCACGATCACGCCCGCGACGACCCCTGGCGCAAGACCGGCGCCCAGCGCGATCCAGCGCGCCCTCAAAGCGTTGGCACGCACCTGGGCGGGGGCCACGAGCGGGGGCACCGGCAAGGCCCCCTGACCGGCGGTCCCCGAAGGGCCACGGTCTGGCAGACTCGTGGCCGGGTGGCGTCCATGAGGCGCCCCCGTCCCGCCACTGTGCGGGCGGCGCCTCTGCCGTGACCCTTGAGGTCTTTGGTCACGAGCCGGCTGGGGGGCTCTGGACCCTCCCGAGGGCCCCCTGCCACGAGACCGCCGACGCGCTCTACCAGAACCGCGTGCCGAAGACCCGGGTGACTTGGACATCAGCGCCTCACGCTAGCGCTGGGCCCTTGGACGCGTTGGCAATGATCACTCGTTCGTAGATGGCCACGTAGCGACTGGCGAGCTCTGTCATCGACCAGCCCTGCACTCGCTCGGCGGCGGCTTGGAGCGCGCCCTGAGACGAGCGGCCGCGAGTGTGCCTGGCATCGTGCACGGCGCTGCGG
>JBOGFX010000319.1:0-1784 GCA_050743805.1 Acidimicrobiales bacterium | reverse complement strand
TAGGCGAACAGCAGGGTGAAGATGATGGGTATGACGGTGACATCGAGCAGCGACTCGGGTTCGCGCAACGTCTTGGCGATGTTCCGCTGGGCCAGGACGGCGGCGTCGATGAAGGTGCGGCGCAGGCCGAAGATGACCACGTCGGGCTGTTCTGACACGCTGATCGGCAAGTTGGAGTTGGAGAGGCCCGGGGCTGCGTAGGTCATGCCGATGCCTCCTCGGACTCGAGGGACCCAAGATTGGGCTTGCTCGGACTGGCGGCCTCTTCTGTGGGTGCGGGCCGACCCGTGAGGGTGAGGAACACTTGGTCGAGGCTGGGGTCGCGCGTGGTGAGGACGTCAACGTGAACCCCTGCACCGGTGAGCGTCGCGATGAGGTCGCTGGCCAGGTGCGGCCGGCCAGCGGCGGACAGGCGGAGCTGTCGCTCGTCCGCGTCGACTTGGACCGAGCCGTTGGCGAAACCGCTCTGGCTGACCACCTCCGCCGCCTGAGCCAGGTCGCTGTCGGCAGAAACGGTCACCACAAGCTCAGTGGCACCGATGGTGGCCTTGAGCTGGTTCGGCGTCCCCTCTGCAATAGAGCGGCCATGGTCGACGACGACGATGTAGTCGGCGAGCTGGTCGGCCTCTTCCAGGTACTGCGTGGTCAGCAACACCGAGGTGCCTTGGGCGACGATCTCCCGGACGATCTCCCACAGTGCCACCCGGCTCCGGGGATCGAGTCCGGTCGTCGGCTCGTCGAGGAACAGCACTTTCGGCAGGCCGACCAGGCTGGCCGCCAGATCGAGGCGGCGGCGCATCCCTCCCGAATAGCCGCCCGAGGCGCGGTCCGCGGCGTCGGCCAGGTCGAACCGGTCGAGCAGTTCCCCGGCCCGGGCCTTCGCCGCTCTGCGGGACAGACCGCTGAGCCGGCCCAACATGACCAGGTTGGCCCTTCCGCTCTGAAAGCCGTCCAACGCCGCGTACTGCCCGGTCAGACCGATAACTCGACGCACGCGAGCCGGGTCGCCGATCACGTCGTAGCCCGCAATGCTCGCGTGGCCCGTGTCCGGTCGGACGAGCGTCGCCAGCACGCGCACCGCGGTCGTCTTGCCCGCCCCGTTGGGGCCGAGAAGGCCGAGCACGCTGCCCGCCTGAAGAACGGTCAAGTCGAGGCCGTCGAGGGCCCGAACCTTGCCGTAGCGCTTGGCTAGGGCGGCCGCCTCGATCATTGGTGTTCGCTCACTCAGCGTCATAGCTGCCTTCCTTGTCACCGGGGTGGGCGCCGAGGAGGATTTCCCGCCGGACGAATGTCTCGCTAGTTGCTGCGGCGAGCAGCCAGGCGGCGACGTCAGCGCGGGGAATGGAATGTCTCAGGCCCAGGGTCGTGTCATCGGGCAGCACTTGGGCCCGTCCGGTAGCCGGTCCATTCGTGAGGCGCACCGCGTGAACCAGCGTCCAGTCGAGGTCACTCGCTTTGAGCTCTTCTTCGGCCGCGATCTTGTCGTGCACCATCGCGCTCAACGCCGAGCGCGCCATGAGCTTGGCCGGGAGGCTGAGCTGGTCGTGGAGCACGGCGAACGACGACAACATCACCACTCGCCCCACTCTGCAGTCCGCCGCGCCGGCGACAATGGCACGGGTGGCGTCGGTGAGCACGGTCCCCTTGTTCGAGCCGAGCGCGCTGATCACCGCGTCAACATCGGACATGGCGGACTTGACGTCAGACTGCGACGTCGCCTGGCCGATCACCACGTCGAGGTGCGGGGTGCCGGTCGAGAGCTTGTCCGGGGACCGCACCAGCGC
>JBOGFX010000318.1:0-2811 GCA_050743805.1 Acidimicrobiales bacterium | reverse complement strand
AAGTAGCCACGCGTTCATCTCGGGGTCGGTCAGATCGTTGAGGGCCACCAGGTCGATTTGGGCCTGGCGCTCCAGGATCGCCCTCAGGAAGTTCCTCCCGATGCGACCGAACCCGTTGATCCCGACCCTGATTCCCACCGTCACCTCGATCGCTCCTGGCCTCCCGGTTTGGGGGCCGCCTGGCAGGGGCTCATCCGAGCAGGCCCGCCAGAGCGCCCGCCAGTTTGCCAGGATCGTGCACCCTTCCAGCTGGATCCATGAGAAATGTGTCCGTGACCGGCACTTCCAACCTCCCAAGCGCCATACCCGCCGAGGTGTCACAGAGAACCTGATCGATCGAGACACCGTGGAGCTGCAGGGCGCGCACGTGAGCTTGCACGTCGTAGCCCTCGGTCTCGGGGATCTGAGGACGCAGGTTGCACACGAAGACCCTCTGAGCGGTGCTCGCCGCCAAGGCCCTTGAGATCTCCGCCACCGACGCTGCGGCGAGCACGCTCGTGTAAAGGGATCCGGGGCCGATGACGATCTGATCAGCTGAAGACATGGCCTCCACGGCCTCTTGAGGAGGCGATGCGTCGGGGACGATCGAGACCGAGCGGATCCGGCCCATCTGGGACACAGCGACCTGGCCCTCAACCTCACCGAGCGACGAGTTGGCTTTCAAGACCACCGGTTCGGTGGTGGCCGGGAGGACCCGACCCCGTGCACCCAGGAGCCGAGCGGTCTCGTCGACGGCCGCAACCAGGTCTCCGGTGGCCTCGACCAGGCCTGCGAGAACCAGATTGCCGAGAACATGGCCGGACAGCTCCCCCTCTGCGAAGCGATGGCCAAACGCGCGCACGGTCGCGCTCGCCGGGTCGCTCAGCGCAACGAGGCACTTGCGGAGATCTCCCAGCGCGGCGACGCTGAGGAGCTCGCGGAGCCTGCCGCTAGAGCCGCCGTCGTCGGCGACCGAGACGATCGCCGTGATGGTCCCCGCGTAGCCCAGGGCCGCGCCCAGCGTGACCGCCGTCCCGTGCCCTCCGCCGATGGCCACGACCCGGGCAGAGGTCGCCGTCACGGCTGCTCGGCCCTCAACGGTCCACGTCCCTGTGGAACACGGTCGCGGTCACTTCGGTATCGGTCAAGCGTGCCCCCAGTGCATCGGCGAGCACGACGGAGCGATGTCTGCCGCCGGTGCAGCCGAACGCCACGGTGAGATAGGACTTTCCCTCTCGAACGAAAGAGGGTTCGAGCGAGGTAACCAAATCCACGACCTTGTCCAAGAAGCCCTTGACCTCGGGCTGTCCAAGGACGTACTCGCGCACCGGGTCGTCACTGCCGCTCAGCGCGCGCAAGGTCTCCACCCAATACGGATTGGGAAGGAAGCGACAGTCGAAAAGCATGTCGACGTCGAGAGGAACGCCATATTTGTAACCGAAGGACACGATGGAGGTCTGCATCGTGGTGCTTCCCGGCTCCACTCCGAACAGCTCCAAGATGCGGGCCCGGAGCTGATTGGCGTTGAGCTCTCCTGTCTCGATGACCACATCAGCTTCGTCACGGAGCGCCGCGAGGCGACGTCGCTCGTCGGCTATGGACTCCTCTACCCCGCGCGCTGCCAAGGGGTGGCGCCTCCTGGTACCCTCGAAACGCCGGACGAGAACCTCGTTGGGAGCATCGAGAAACAGGACTCTCAACCTGTGCTGCGACCGGCGCAGGGTGTCGAGGATCGGCGGGACGTCGTCATAAGGCTCGGATCCGGCCCGGCCGATGACCAGGGCAATGTGGCTCTCTGAGCCTGGGCGCCCTGCCAGGTCCGCAACCCTGGTCATGAGCGTCGGTGGCAGGTTGTCGATCACGAACCAACCCAGGTCTTCGAGTGTCGCCCCCGTCGTCGACCTGCCTGCCCCTGACATCCCTGTAACGACGAGGATCTCTCCCATGTGTGGCCAAGTCTTATCAATAACTCGTCTCTCGAGCGTCCTCGATGCGCTCCGGCGGCTCGCGGATCGTGCCTCCGGAAAGACGCTCGAACACGGCGGCGGCGACCCGGTCGGGTAGCCATGGCAGCGCCTGGAGCTGTTGGAGCTCTGCCGCTCGGACAGCCTTCACGCTGCCAAAGCTGGTCAGAAGGCGCTTGGAACGCTTGGGCCCTAGACCGTCGATCCCCCCCAGCGCGCTATGGGTCATGCGCTTTCCACGACGTTCCCTGTGGAATCCGATCGCAAAGCGGTGAGCCTCATCGCGGAGTCGCTGCAGGAGATAAAGAGCCTCGCTTCCTCGGCCGATGCTAACCGGGTCCGAGAGCCCGGGCCTGTACACCTCTTCGAACTGCTTCGCCAAGGCAGCCATGTCCACCTCTTCGCTCAACCCTAGAGACTGGAGGACCCGGACTCCGACCGAAAGCTGTCCTTTGCCTCCGTCCAGGAGGATCAGCTGCGGTGGGTAGGCGAACCGTCGGCGGGCGACGCTCCGCCGCCGAGCTATCTCATCGACGTCATCCTCTCGACGCGCCGGTGACCGGCCCTGACGCTCAGCCACAAGACTCGCGAGTCGCCGGGTCAGCACCTCCTCCATCGCGGCGTAATCGTCATTGCCCCGGACTCCGCGCACGATGAAACGGCGGTAGTCAGACTTCTTGGCGAGCCCGTCCTCGAAGACGACCATCGAACCGACATAGTCGGTGCCCTGGAGATGGCTCATGTCGTAGCACTCGATTCGAAGGGGGGCCTGGCTAAGCCCGAGTGCGACCTGGAGCTCGGTGAGAGCCTTGGAACGAGCGTTGTGATCCGATGCTCGACGAAGCCGATGCCGCGCAAGGTCCTCCGA
>JBOGFX010000317.1:0-2182 GCA_050743805.1 Acidimicrobiales bacterium | reverse complement strand
GACCATGGCCTTCTCCGCGAAGGCCGTGGTGCTCGCCACCGGCGGCGCAGGCAAGTCTTGGAAGTACACCTCCAACTCCTGGGAGTGCACCGGTGATGGCCACGCGATGGCGCTGTGGGCCGGAGCGGATCTGATCGACATGGAGTGCGTCCAGTTCCATCCCACCGGGATGGTGTGGCCGGTCTCGGTCAGGGGACTTCTCGTCACAGAGGGGGTGAGGGGGGACGGGGGTGTCCTGCGCAACTCGCAGGGGCACCGTTTCACCTTCGACTACGTGGCCGACATGTTCAGAGCCGAGACGGCAGACAGCGAAGAGGAGGCCGACCGCTGGTACGAGGACCACTCCGCCGGCCGCCGCCCACCTGAGCTGCTCCCGAGGGACGAGGTGGCCCGCGCCATCAACACCGAGGTCAAGTCGGGCCGGGGCAGCGCGCACGGCGGGGTGTTCCTGGACATCGCCTCTCGCCGCAGCTCCGAGTACATCCGGCGGCGGCTCCCCTCCATGTACCACCAGTTCATGGAGCTGGCCGGTGTCGACATCACCAAAGAGGCCATGGAGGTGGCCCCGACCTGCCACTACATCATGGGAGGGGTCAGGGTGGACGCGGACACCGCGGCGGCGACGGTGCCCGGCCTGTTCGTGGCGGGCGAGACCGCAGGCGGAATGCACGGCTCCAACCGCTTGGGGGGAAACTCCCTCTCGGATCTGCTGGTCTTCGGCCGGCGCGCGGGCAAGGCGGCCGCGGATCTGGCCTCGGGGCGCGCCCGGCCCGACCTCGACTGGACCGAGATCGACGCCATCGAGCAAGAGTCCCGCTCACCGCTGGGCCGTCAGGGCGGGGAGAACCCCTACGACGTCCACCACGACCTCCAAGAGACCATGCAGAGCCTCGTCGGCATCATCCGCAACGGTGACGACCTCGACCTGGCTTTGGAGCGCTTGGAGGAGCTCAGCGCGCGGGCCCAGAAGCTGTCGGTGGGCGGGGGGCCGGCGTACAACCCGGCGTGGAACCTGGCCACCGACCTTCCGGCCATGCTGGCAGTGTCGCTTTGTGTCACCCTGGGGGCCCGGGAGCGCAAGGAAAGCCGCGGCGGTCACACGCGCGAGGACTACCCCAGGGCGGATCCCGAGCTGGGCAAGGTGAACCTGGTGCAGCGTCAGCTGTCGGGAGGTGGCACCCAGGCAGAGATCAAGGTGACCCCCGAGCCCATCCCCCAGCTCCCCGAGGAGCTCGAGAGGCTCTTCGAGGAGGACCACTGATGGCCGATGCCTACGAGCTGACCGTGCGCGTCTGGCGCGGGGACCACCAGGGGGGTGACTTCGTCGACTACCAGATCGTCCAGCAACCCGGCGAGGTGGTCCTCGACGTGATCCACCGCATCCAGGCGACCCAAGCGGGGGATCTCGCCTGCCGTTGGAACTGCAAGGCAGGCAAGTGCGGATCCTGCTCGGCGGAGATCAACGGCTCTCCGCGCCTCATGTGCATGACCCGGATCGACCAGCTGCCCCCCGGAGCGGTGACCGTCGCCCCGATGCGCACCTTCCCGATCATCCGGGATCTGGTCACCGACGTCTCGTTCAACTATGAGGTCGCCAAGACCATCCCCCCGTTCGTGCCCGGGCCACGCCCCGAGGGCGGCTACCGCATGGCCCAGGTCGACATCGAACGCGGCCAGGAGTTCCGCAAGTGCATCGAGTGCTTCTTGTGCCAGAACGTCTGTCATGTGATCCGCGATCACGAGGAGAACAAGCCGAGCTACGCAGGCCCTCGCTTCTTCATCCGTTTCGCAGAGCTCGAGATGCACCCGCTCGACACCAACGACCGCCGCGAGCTGGTGCGTCGCAAGGGGGGGATCGGGATGTGCAACATCACCAAGTGCTGCACGGAGGTCTGCCCCGAGCACATCAAGATCACCGACAACGGGATAATCCCGATGAAAGAGAGGGTGGTCGACTCCTCCTACGACCCGATCGCCTGGCTCGGACGCAAGATCCTGCGGAGGCACAAGGTCTCCGCGAACGAGGCGGCCGCGCGGCGACCCTGAACGACGTGCGGTTCCTCTCCACCGAATGGGTCGATGCGCTCAACGCCGCCGTCGAAGGCGTGGCCCTCGAGGGATCCGCCCAGCCGTCGCTGCGCCTCGAATCCGGAAGCTTCCAGATGGTCGAGGAGATCTGGGA
>JBOGFX010000316.1:0-6882 GCA_050743805.1 Acidimicrobiales bacterium | reverse complement strand
GACATGAACAGTGATGAAGAGCCACGTGAAGAAGAGGCAGAACCGGAGTCGACGCTCCCAGTGCAGGACTTGGTGAGTCAACCGCTGACTCGAGCGAAATTTCTACGGTTCGCGGGGGCTGCTAGTGGGCTTTCATTGGCCGCTGGGGTCTTCGGCGCTCGGACTAGCCTGGGCGGGGAATTGGCTGCACACCAGGGCAAGGGAGCCGCGCCCACCGTTACGAATACCTCTCGGCCAGGCAAGGGAATCGACAACGGTCCTAGCGCAAGAAAACTTCGACACAAGCAGATAGGCTTTCTCAACTATACCAGTGCCGACCAAAATAATGAGTTGTGGACGTTGGCGATCGAGGAGGCCAACCGACGAGCCGGCCTCGATTGGAGGTTCAAGCTTGTAGATGGAGAAAACACCACGTCGGTGCAGGCTGCCGCTATCACTGCCTTCATCGACGACAAGGTGGATGCGATCATCCTGGGGACCATAGCGCCGCCTGCCGTGGCTACACAACTTGCGGAGGCCAAGGCTAAGGGTATTCCTGTATTTGGCTTGTGGTGCTACCCACCTATTTTCAAAGGTTTGACCCTCAACTACCAGGCTACCCCAATGACGGGCACAGCTGCTCTTTGCGGTTACATGTTCAACCAACTTGATTTGCGCTATCCCAAGGGATACCAGATCGCTGTGGTGGATTGCACATTTGCCGTACTGAAGCAACGACGGCTCGGGCTAAACGCACTCAAGTCCATTCACCCTCTGGCCAGAGTTGTGGCCAGTGCCTTTGCGGAATCAAGCGATATCAACGGCAGTACCGAAACGATCGTCAGAGGGTTTCTCTCGCGGTTCCCGGACCTGAAAGCGATTTGGACCTCGTACCCGACATCGGGACCCGCCGCTGCGACGGCCGTTCTCACCGCAAGGAGACCTCACATCAGGGTGTATTCAAATGACGCAGAGAAGCCAGGCTTGATCGACGTAGGCCAGCCAGGAAATCCGATAATAGCGATGCCTTGGGATGATTGGGATTGGCAAGGCTACTATCTGGTGAACTATATGTTGGAGTACTTTGCTGGACATAACCCTGGCCCGCTTGTGCAATATGAGACGCCAACGCCATTTGTGATGCTGACAAAAGCGAATGCCAAGACCACCGCAAAAGGTAAGGGAGTCGCAGGGGGATTCGGCTGGAGTTTTCTAGACGGTGCGTGGAAAGAGCCCTTGGTGAAGGGGTGGAAGAGCCAGTATAGACTGTGATAAATGTCAACGAGGGGGAGCACCACCCTAGATGAATAACCGGTCAAGCGTTATAAGACGCCCTCAGGCTAGATTGGTGAGAACACAAAGGTGAGAACAAAGGGAGACGCGAGCCGGCAGGACCAGGACGAAGCGGGACAGGCAACGAAAGCTGCCCCACGTGTGGGGGGAACGGTGCTCCCGTACGGATTGCTGCGGCGACAGAGGGCAACGGCTCGCGTCTCCCCTACGAAGGTTAGCCGTCGCGCCGCAATTATTTCGAGGCTTGGACCATGGGCGGTGCCGGTAGTTGTGGTCGCAGTAGCAGCGGTATTCCAGGCGCTCAATAGCCAGTTTCTGTCTGGCGGAAACCTGGAAGCTCTCTTTCAGCAGGCTGCATTACCCGGAGTAGCGGCGCTGGGTCTCACGATGGTCCTCGCGGTCAATCAGTACGATATCTCCATCCAGGCAGTGGCGGGACTGGGTACGGTGGTAGCGGCCGCGTTGATCGTGAATCAGGGTATTCCCGTTCTCGCAGCCTTGGGAGCAGGTCTCGCTGTCGGCTGCCTGATTGGCGTGTTCAACGGGGTATTGGTGGCTTACATGGGCCTCGCAGCCTTCATCGTTACAATTGGAGTAGAGTCGCTGGCTCAGGGTGCCCAATTTACTACCGTTGGGCAGGTGGCAAGTACGATCTCTCTTCCCCCCTCCGGCGGGTTGGTCGCCTTCGCGCGGAGCACGGTTGGACCCGTGCCGAGCATAGCAATAGTGGCATTGGTTATCGCTGTTCTCCTGTGGTTGCTGCTGGACCATACTACCATTGGTCGGTACATGCGGGCGGTTGGGAATAATCCTGTCGCGGCCAAGTATGCCGGGATCAACGTTAAGAGGATGATACTTCTTGGCTTTGTATTCTCTGGAGGTTTGTGTGGCCTGGCGGGCGGGCTATATGCGGGCTCCGAGGCAATTGTTGAGCCACTCAGCGGACTTAGTATCCTGTTGCCTGCCTTTGCCGCCTGCTTTATCGGAGCGGCGATGTTTCGTGTGGGCGAGTTTAACATCCCCGGTACAGTTGTTGGAGTTGTTCTGGCACAGGAAGTGGCGAACGGACTTGTGTTGGCGAACGTCGGCAGCTACGTAACGTACTTCTTTCAAGGCGGAATTCTTATCGCAGCTATCGCCTTTGGACGTCTCGTAGGCACGTACCGCGGCGCTTAGCTCATAAAGAGAGGCTCATATGGATGTGGCGAGTTTGGAAGGGGACCGGTCAGGGGTGCCCATACCCCGGCTCCGAGCTGTGGGGCTGTCGAAGGCATATCACGGGGTAGGCGTGGTCAAGAGTGTGTCGTTGGAGGTAAAAGCCGGCGAAATCGTAGGCCTTGTAGGACATAACGGGGCGGGGAAGTCCACCCTGGGGCGGCTGTTGGCACACGTAGAGGCTCCCGACTCAGGAGAGATCTATATAGATGGACGACGTGTGTCGTCAGGGAATGCTCGGACTCATATTAAGCTGGGAGTGGGCGTCATACCGCAGGCGTTAACAGTGGTTTCCAGTCTTACGGCTCGGCAGCAGATGGCATTGGGCCTAGCCCACGCCGTATCAAGGCGTACGGAAAGACGCGAGCGAATTGCTGCCACCGCTTTAGCATTGGGAATCAGTCGGTTGGACGCTCCGGTACGAGAGCACAGTGCTACCGAACAGCGGCTGATAATGATAGGCCAGGTTTTAGTCCGGCAACCGAAGGTGGTTCTGTTGGACGAGCCCACGGCCGCGTTTTCGGGTGACACAGTAGAACGGCTCCTAGCTGCCGTGCGGCAACTGGCGCGGGACGGCTCGTCCGTCGTGTATGTGTCCCACCGGTTAGTGGAGGTACGTGATCTTGCGAGCCGCATTATTGTGTTGTCAGGAGGGGAGATAGTAGCTCTTCGAGGCACGGACACCCTCGAATATGCCGAACTGGTAGACCTCGTTGCGGGGCGACACATTGAAATGGTGAGAAGCGGAGTAACCGTAGACGGACAGAGGTACGTCCAAGAAGCGCCGACAGAGCGGCAGACAGTGTTTAAATGCAGGGGGCTGGGTGGTCTGGGAGCAGGACGCACCTCGAGTTTTACCGTGGAAGAAGGGGAGATTGTCTGTGTCACCGGGTTGGTGGGTATGGGCAGATCGCGCCTGATGGATATTGTTTGTGGCGTACATAAAAGTCGGTGCGGGTCGATGTGGCTAATGGGCATGGCGTACAGACCGCGGTCATTGAAGCAGGCGATGAAGAGAGGGCTCGCGTATGTACCAGCGGAACGGGCGAATCAGGGGGTGTTCCCCGGAATGACTGTAGTTGAAAACGCAACGATAGTTTCGTTGAAGGATCATAAGCTGCTTGGATCGCCTCTTATTCGAGGCAGACGTGAACGCCGTCAGGTTGACAAGGCGCTGAGGCAGATGGCGGTTCGGCACCCGGGTCTCCGAGCACCAATGAGAACGCTAAGTGGGGGAAACCAGCAAAAGGTCGTGCTTGTGAGGTGGCTGGCCCGAGGTACCTGCTTCGTCGTCCTCGACGAACCAACCGAAGGCGTGGATGTGGCAGGTCGAGAGGATATCTATCGTGTCATTCGCGAGCTAGCTGCTGACGGTAAGGGAGTGCTCGTATCTTCGTCTGACATCGAGGAGGTCGTGTCGCTAGCGGACCGCGCACTTGTGATGAGGAATGGTGGAGTTGTGCAGGCTTTGCAACGCGCAGAGCTGACTGTGGAAGGAATCCGACGGGCGTGTCTGTTCGATGGACGGACATCGGCGAGGGCGTCGACGGCCTGACGAGTTGACGGCCCCCCGGAGGCACCGCTGGGATGTACGGTAAAGAGGGTGTATACGAAAGATGTGTAGATGACGAGGTTATGGGCATAACTCATGGATGATGGACTACAAAGCTCTCTTCTTTATGTGGTGCGTGCGCGCCTGAGGGATGAAGCGGATTTGGATGGCTGGAATGCCTGGTACGATAATACTCACGTACCTGACCTATTGAGAGTCCCGGGTTTGCGGCGTGCAGAACGCTTTCAGCACCGATCGGACGACAGATGTTATCTTGCCCTATATGATATCGACTCCGCTGAGGTCTTCGAGTTAGAACAGTATAAGCGCATTGAAGGTTGGGGGCCTTGGGCGACGTCGATCGCTTGGAACACGCGCGTTATCTATCGCGTTGAGTCTACGCTTCAGCGTCACGGGGGGAGTGATCGAAGCCCAGGTGCTCCGTAGGGTGTAATAGCAGTTGCGGGTAAGTTCGAACAGATTTCGACAGGTTTGTACCTAGATAGGATCGGTACATAGTCGTGATGTTAGTGCAGCAGTGTAACCGTTACGATAGATGACTTTAGAAAGGGTAGTCGTGGTGCTAGCTCATCGGCGCAGGGCTCCGGGGTGACTGGTGACAAACTGCTCGGCCCGGTTGCCCGTTCGTCGAAGGTGATGGGCAGAAGGAGTTCAAAATGGACTACGGCATTATGAGTTATGTGACGGAGAGTTCTATGATGCCACAGGAACTAGCGGTGGAGGTCGAGGGGCGAGGCTTCGAATCGCTCTTTTTCCCGGAGCACACTCACATCCCGGCCGTCAGAATCTCTAGGTATCCGCTAGCTGAAGAGATGCCAATCAGTAATGCTCATAGCCTCGATCCGTTCGTAGCCATCTCGGCTGCAGTTGTTGCGACAAAAGAATTGAAACTCGGCACGGGCATCTGTCTAATAGTAGAGCGGGATCCCATCATCACGGCAAAGGCGATCGCAAGCTTGGACTACCTATCGCGGGGACGCATTATCGTTGGAGTTGGTGCTGGCTGGAATCGCGAAGAGATGAGGAACCATGGTACAGACCCGCGTCACCGAATAATGCTTCTCGGCGAGCGTGTTCGAGCCATGAAGACTATTTGGGCGAATGATGAGGCAACCTTCCAGGGAAAATATGTCATGTTTGATAGAATCTGGTCGTGGCCAAAGCCGGTGCAAAGGCCCTCGCCACCTGTCATGATCGGAGGAAATGGTCCGTCCGTGATTGATCGAGTGCTTTCGTATGGTGACGGCTGGTTCCCGAATGATTTTGCGGACCTTAGGGCTCTGGCAGCCCGGATACGTGATCTTCATCAACGGGGCGTTGAGGGCGACCGTGGCTGGCTGCCGGTAACGGCGTTTGGGGCCGCCAGTGATGAGCCGAGCCTTCGAGCGTTGTCGAGACTGGGGTTTGACAGAGTAGTCTTCTCGGTAAGAAGTGGCGACAGGGCAGATGTGATACCGGAACTAGATCGCATCGCCCTGATGTGTGGCTTGTAGATTGAGCAAGACCGCGCGGGAAAGATGACTCTACTGGCTGGAGGGGGGAGTGGGCGGTGGAGCGTGATTTACCGGCGCTCAGCAGCCTGTTGCACGAACCTCCGACCGATCTGCGAAACCCCTGGTAGCGCGCGCGTGAGATCCACCACGTGACCCTGCGAGATGGCCACGATTGGGCCATGGCATACAACTTCGTCTCCCCAGAGCGCGATCAGCTCTACCTGCTGCCGCCGTCGCTCTCGGACTCGCTGGAAGACGATCACCTAGCGTGGTGCGTCCTCGACAGCGTCGAGGAGATGGACCTCTCTGCCTTCTACGCCGACTACCCCGAAGACGGCTGGGGAGGAGCGGCCCATCACCCAAAGACGAGGATCGCCCTACTCGTCTACGCCTGCTGCCTGGGCGTGCGCCGCTCTCGCCAGATCGAGCGGGCCTGCCACGTCGATGTCGGCTTCCGGGTGATCTGCGCCGGGCTCTTCCCCGACCACACGACGATCGCCCGGTTCCGCCAGCGTCACGAAGAACGCTCAAGTGACGAGCGTCGGCATCGTGGCCTTGGACGGGACGAAGATGGCCGCCAACGCCTCCATGTCCGCCAACCGCATAAGTAAGCAGACCATCGACGACGCGGTCGAGGAGATGTTCGCCGATGCCAAGGCGACCGACGAGGCCGAGGACGCGAGGTTCGGAGACGCACGCGGGGACGAGCCGCCGGCCACCCTTCGCGGGCGAGCGGACCACCGCCGTCGCTTCAAGCAGGCCAAAGAGCTCCTCGACAAGGAACTGGAGGAGGAGCGCAAGGCCCACGAGGCCCATCTCGCCGAGCGCCAGGCAGAAGAGGAACGGCGCGGCAAGAAGCTGCGCGGCCGAAAGCCCAAGGCACCGAAGGACAAGGCCGGGGCGAAGGAGAAGAAGATCAACCACCACCGACACCGAGTCCAAGGTCATGTCGACCGCCAAGGGTTACCTCGAGGGCTACAACGCTCAGGCGGTCGCGAACAAAGAGCAGGTGATCGTCGGTGCTGAGGTGACCGACGAGCAGAACGACCTGGGCCAGCTCCACCCCATGATCGACGCCACCGAGGCTTCGCTCGTCGACGCGGGGGTCGAAGATCGGCCGGAGAAGCTCTTGGTCGACGCCGGCTACTGCTCCGAGGAGAACCTGGCCGCCATGGACGACGACGATCCCGACACCTACGTCGTCACGCGCAACATGAAGAAGAACCAGATCGCGCGCACCGGCCGGCGCGGGCCACTCAAGAAGGATGCGACGCTCGTCGACCAGATGGATCGCAAGGTCTCGAACAAGTCCGGTCGCGCCCTCTACCG
>JBOGFX010000315.1:0-8006 GCA_050743805.1 Acidimicrobiales bacterium | reverse complement strand
GCCTGCAGGCCTGCCACCCCCACCCCCAGCAACAACCCCTTGGCCTGCGGGACCGTCCCAGCGTCAGTCATGAACATCGGGAAGAACTTGGTGAGGTGCCCGGCTGCCAAGAGCCCCGCCCTGTACCCAGCCACGGTCGCCTGCGAGGACAGAGCGTCCATTGACTGGGCCCTCGAGATCCGCGGGACCAGGTCGAAGCTGAACACGTGGGCCTTCTTGGCACTGAGCGCGGCCATGAGCTCGGGCTGGGCGGCGGCCTGCAGGAAGCTGACCACCGAAGCGCCGTCAACAAGGGTCACAAGCGTGCCTTTGTCAGGTGGATTGACCGCCAGCACCACGTCGGCGCCGTCGAGCAGGGCCTCAGGATCGGGAACGATCTGCGCCCCGGCTGCTACATAGGAGGAGTCGTCGAACGCGGCCCGCTCGCCTGCGCCTGCCTGGACGGCTACCGACCAGCCCGCCTCAACGAGGCGGCGGGCGACGTCGGGGACCATGGCGACCCGGCGCTCGGAGGCCCTCGTCTCGGCCGGTACCGCCAGCAGCACGGGAGGTTTCTATCAGCTCGGGGCCGAGCCGATAGGGGTCCGGCGCGCTCAGTTCGCCTGCGTGGCCATCTGGAAGGGGATGTGGGAGACCGGTGCCGCCTGGTCCTGGACGGCCGACCTGCGCGCCGCCCAGCCGGCCCCCTCGAACGAGAAGGTGTAGTCGGGCGCGGTCGCGAGCTGGTTGGCGAGCTCGATCGGCAGGGGGGGCGCGAAGAAGTAGCCCTGCGCCGCATCGCACTCGAAGCCACGAACGATCGACGACTGCAACGCCGTCTCGACCCCCTCGGCCACAGTTGAGATCCCCTCGGAGTGGGCGAGGGAGACCACGGTCTCGACGATCAGGCGGTTGACCCCTTGCTGAGCCTCCAGGGACCCAACGAAGGAACGGTCGATCTTCACCGTGTTCACCGCCATCGTCCGCAGGACGTCGAAAGACGTCCAGCTGGTGCCGACGTCGTCAACCGCGAGCTCGACCCCGAGCGAGCCGATCGCGCGCAGGTCGGCGACCGCCACGTCTTCGACCAGAGCGTGCTCGGTCACCTCAACGGTGAGCCGGTCCGGCTCGATCCCAGAACGCTCGATGGCCCGCGCCACAGCCGCCGAACCGACGCCGCGCCGGAGTTGCACTATCGAGAGGTTGACCGCCAGCTGGACGCGCTTGGGCCAACCCACCGCCTGTTGGCAGCCCTCGGCCAGGACCCACTCACCGAGCTGGACGATGTCCCCGTTGGCCTCCAGCCACGGGAGCAGCAGGCCCGGCATGATGAAGCCCTCCTCGGGGTGGTGCCAGCGCAGAAGGGCCTCGAAACCGAGAAGCCTTCCGGTCGAGAGGTCGACCAGCGGCTGGTACTCGAGCGCGGGCTCGCCGCTCAAGATCAGCGACCCGGTGTCCGGTGATGTTCTCGCGTGGTTCGCCATCGGTCCATCCTCACGACTTGGGAGCGGACCACCCCCCGGGCTGCGGTCGCAGCCGGGCTCCGGACCACAATCTTGCCGTGTGTGGCCGACGAAGTGGGGGACCGTGCCTATGGTGACGGGTCGGTAACCACAGTTGACACTGTGTGTGGTCGACTGGTGAAGCAAGTACCCTTTGAAGCAGCATTGCGGGCATGGAGGCGAGATGACCTTGGAGCTGGCCAAGCTGTTGGTCGACAGGCACGGAGAGAACTTCGACCTTCACAGGCGGTTCATGAACCCCCAACTCGCGAGGGTCCTCAACACGCTGGGGCTCGACCGCTTCTACGTGAGCGCGCAGGGGTGCTACCTCACAGATGACAGGGGCGAGAGCTACCTGGACATGCTCTCGGGCTTCGGGGTCTACGCGCTCGGGCGCTCGCACCCCGGACTGAAGGCGGCACTGCACGAGGCGCTCGACCTCGATCTCCCCAACATGGTGCAGCTCGACTGCGCGTTGCTGCCCGGCGTCTTGGCAGAGGCTCTGGTGAAGCGCTGTCATCCGGGCATTCAGCGGGTGTTCTTCTGCAACTCGGGCTCCGAGGCCGTCGAGGGGGCGATCAAGTTCGCACGGGCGACAACCGGACGCAACCGCGTGCTGTACGCCGAGCACGCCTTCCACGGTCTGACCACCGGAGCCCTCTCCATGAACGGCGGAACCGGGTTCAAGCGTGGGTTCGGCAAGCTCATCTCCTCGACGCCGGTGCCCTTCGGTGACATCGAAGCCGCGACGCGCGAGCTGTACCGGGCAGACGTTGCTGCCTTCGTGGTCGAGCCGGTCCAGGGCAAGGGCGTCAATCTCGCGCAGCCTGAGTACTGGAGGGAGCTCCAGGAGGTGTGCCGGCGCTACGGGACGCTTCTCGTCACCGATGAGGTCCAGACCGGGCTCGGCCGCACCGGTCGCTTCTTTTGCCACGAGCACTGGGGCCTAGAGCCCGACATCATCACGGTCTCCAAGGCCCTCTCCGGCGGGTTCGTGCCCGTGGGAGCTGTCCTGTGCACCGAGAGGGTCTACATGAGCGTCTTCAGCTCGATGGACCGGGCGATGGTCCATTCGAGCACCTTCGGAAGAAACCAGCTGGCCATGGTGGCCGGCCTAGCCACCCTGGACGCTCTTGACCAAGAGCACCTGGTCGCCAACGCGGAGTCGACCGGCGCGTCCTTCATGGCCAAGCTCCGGCCGCTCGTGGAGCGCTACGAGCACTTCGCCGAGGTTCGGGGGCTCGGGCTCATGATCGGCCTCGAGTTCGCAAGACCCAAGACACCGTCGCTCAGGCGTCGCTTTGATGCGGTGGAGCGGCTACGTCCGGGCCTGTTCTCTCAGGCGCTCGTGGTGCCGCTGTTCGAGCGCCATCACATCTTGACCCAGGTGGCCGCCGACAACGTGAACGTGATCAAGCTCCTTCCCCCGCTAATCGCCGGAGACAAGGAGGTCGACCACTTCGTGGAGGCGCTCGACGACGTCCTCCAGGAGGCCCAGAAGGGAGCCCGCCTCGTCTTCTCCCTGGGCACGACCATGGCCAAGGGAGCGCTGGCGGGTCGCAGAGGCCGCCATCGGCCCAACCGCGCGGCCGAGCGCGCAGGCGCCTCCTCGGGCGCCCAAGGTTGACAGAGCCGGGGTGACGGCGGTCGCCCCCTTTGCCGCGGGCGACCGCGTAGCGGTAACCGGAGCGACCGGCTTTATCGGATCGGCGATCGTACGTGCCCTGATCGCAAGGGGTGTAGACGTCGTCGCGCTGGTCGAGCCACACGGGTCACGGGCCAACCTCGCGGACATTGACGTCGAGGTCGTCCCGGCCGACGTGCGCGTCCGCCGACAGCTGGTGAGCGCGCTCGAGGGCACCCGGGCGGTGTTCCACACGGCCGCGCTCTTTCGCTTCTGGGCCAAGGATCCCACGTCCTTCTACGCCATCAACGTCGAGGGGACCCGCAACGTGATCGATGCCGCCATGGACAAGGGGTGCGAGCGGGTCGTCTACACGAGCACCGTCGCCACCATCGGGCTCCACAAGAACGGGCGGCTTCCGGCCGACGAGACGGTCCCCGCAGAGGTCGACCACCTCTACGGCCATTACAAGCAGACCAAGTACGTCGCCGAGCACGAAGCTCTGCGCGCCGCAGCACAGGGCGCACCGATCGTGCTGGTCCACCCGACGTTCCCGGTCGGCCCGAGGGACGTGAGACCGACCCCCACGGGCAAGGTCCTGCTCGACTTCTTGAACGGGGCCATGCCGGGCTATGTCGACACGGCGATGAACGTCACCCACGTCGACGACCTCGCCCAGGGACATCTGTTGGCGTTCGAGCATGGCGGGCAGGGTCGCAGCTACATCATGGGTGGTGAGAACCTCTCGATGAGGGCGCTGCTCGAATGCGCCGAGCAGGTCTGCGGTCTGCAAGCTCCCAAGATGAGGGTGCCGGGCATCTTCGGCCTGGCCGCAGGCCTCCTCTCCCAGCTGGTCGAAGGCCGGCTCTTGGGTCGCGAGCCCAGGGTTCCCCTGGAGGCGGCACGGATGTCGAGGACCCGCATGATCTTCGACGACTCGAGGGCACGCAACGAGCTCGGGTACACCTCGAGACCTGCCGCGCTCGCGATCACAGATGCGCTCCGTTGGTTCGCCCAGAACGGCTACGTGAAGCCCGAGCGACTGGAGTGCATCCACTGGTCCAGCGCTCAGGTGTCCGATTACGCCCGACGCCCGACATCGTGATCTGCCAGTATCGAAGCGGTGAGCGCTCTGCCAAGAACAGTGCCCGGATCCCAGGTCCGCCTCTCGCTCGAGAGCCCGATCGGTGTGCTCGTCTTGAGCGGCGACACGGACACCCTCCAAGAGGTGCTCCTCGAGGTCCCCGGCCGAAAGGTGACGGCCAGCCCCTGGCGACGGGGAGGTCGGGGCGCGGTCTTCGACGCCGCTCGGCAGCTGAAGGAGTACTTCGCGAGACGCAGGAAGAACTTCGAGGTGCCACTCCACCTGTCGGGGACCGACTTCCAGAGGCAGGTTTGGCAGACCCTGGCCGAGATCCCCTACGGCGAGACCATAAGCTACGCGGAGCTGGCCGCGTGGGTGGGGCGCCCACAGGCGTTCCGGGCCGTCGGCCAAGCCAACGGTGCCAACCCGATCCCGGTCATCCTTCCGTGCCACCGCGTGATCGCCTCCGACGGCACGCTCGGCGGCTATGGCGGAGGCCTGCGCGTCAAGGCGTCGCTCCTCGCGCTCGAGTCGCCCTGAAACCTCGACCAAGGGCCCCGGGGCCGCTAGCGTGCCCGTCCCGGACCCTTGGTGCCGAAGAACCAGCGGAGGCCTGAGATGACGACGAGCACCCACGCGCTCTTAAGAGAGCGGCGCGCTGACGTAGAGATCCTCACCCTCAACCGTCCCGAGGTGGCCAACGCCGTCAACCCCCAGATGGTCCAGGAGATGACCGTCGCGCTCGATGAGCTGGAGGCGGACCCCGGGCTGCGGGTGATCATCTTGACCGGCAAGGGCGAGCGGGCCTTCTGCTCGGGGCTGGACCTGAAGAGCTTCGGCACCTTCGAGCCCAAGTCCATCGGGGCTCGAGCCGGTGGCTTCGCCGGCTTCGCCCGCCGAGACGTCGCCGTGCCGGTGATCGCGGCCGTGAACGGGGCGGCGGTTGCCGGGGGGTTCGAGCTGGTGCTCGCCTGTGACCTGGTTGTTGCTGCAGAGCACGCCTTCTTCGGTATCCCCGAGGCAAAGCGCGGCCTGATCGCCGCGGGCGGTGGCCTGGTCCGGCTGCCCGAGAGAGTGCCGCGGGCTTGCGCCACAGAGCTCGCTCTGACCGGCGAGCCCATCACCTCCGCCCGCGCCTACGACCTCGGCCTCGTCAACCTGGTCGTCCCGGGCCCGGACCTGATCGAGGCGGCTCTTTCGCTCGCGGGCAAGATCGTCGCGAACGCCCCTTTGAGCGTGAGGCATTCCCTCAAGGTGATCCGCTCGAGCGCCTGGACATCAGAAGAGGACGCGTGGGCCCTGAGCGACGCGGCCGGCGAGGTCATCTTTGCCACACGCGACGCCAAAGAGGGGGCCGTCGCCTTCGCCGAGCACCGCCCTGCCAGCTGGCAAGGGCGCTGACAGCACGCCGAGGCGGCGGAGCCAAGCTTGCCGCTCGCTCTCGGGGCCCAGACCCGCTGGTCAGGCCCGCGACAGCTCGGTCCTCGAATCGAGAGCCCGCGACACTGGCGGCGGCCCGCCTGGGAACATCCTTCGCCCTGTGGCCGCGGCGCGAAAGAGGGCCTACGCCCTGCCTGCAGGCATCAAGGGGCACGACGGCACCGGCGCTGCGGGTTCCTCGAGCCGACCGGGATAGGCTTTTGGACAGTCTCGCGATGGGACGAGCCAAAGGAGGCTCGCAATGCTGGCAGAGATCTTTGGTCCAGACCTCCTGATCGTGGTGGTCGTGGTGGTGGTGGTGCTCTTCGGGGGTGCAGCCATCCCGCGGCTCGCTCGCAACCTTGGATCCGCTCAGAGCGAATTCAAAAAGGGCCTCGCCGAGTCGAAGGCCGAGGAGGCCAAGGGAACCAAGAACCAGCCCGTTGACGGTACGCCGACCGCGGGCTGAGCAGTCGCGGACCCCGCCCCGACGGCCTAGCCAGGGAGGGGCTCCGAACAGGTACTTCGAATTCCACGATGGGCTTCGATAAGGTTCGCCGACGTGGAGGTGCAGCACTTCATTCGAGGTCGGATCTCACGCGCCACACCTTCGACCTCTCCTTCGCAAGACCCCGTCGCACCAGGCGTGCGGGCCAGGAGGCGGGTCCCCAAGGCTCTCAAGCTCGTGCCTCTTCTCGTCTTGGCCCCGATCGTCCTGGCCGGCTGCGAGGTCCCCAACTTCGGCGCTTACCCCGGGGTGACCACCCAGGGCCAGGACACCTACAAGCTCTGGCAGGCCTTCTTCATCATCGGGATCATCGTGGGCGGGGTCGTCTGCCTGTTGATCCTGTGGGCCGTGTTCCGGTACAGGCGGAGCCACGACAGGCTTCCGCGCCAGACCCAGTACCGTCCGGTCATCGAGATCATCTACACGGTCATCCCGCTGTTGATCGTGGCGGGGCTCTTCGTGATCACGGTGTTGACCGAGAACTCGGTGGACGCGATCCCGCGCTCCCAGGTCAACATCGACGTGACGGCCTTCCAGTGGGGATGGAAGTTCTACTACCCCGACACGGGCAGGGTCGTGATCGGCCAGACCCTTGAGCAGCCCCAGATGGAGCTGCCGATCGACGAGTCGGTGACCATCCATCTGCGCAGCGCCGACGTCGTGCACGGGTTCTACATTCCCGAGTTCAACTTCAGTCGCTACGCCCAGCCAGGCGCTCTGAACAACTTCAACTTCAACGTCCTGCACACCGGCGTCTACCGCGGACAGTGCACCCAGCTGTGCGGCCTCTACCACTCCTTGATGCTCTTCAGCGTCAAGGCGGTCACCCCAGCCCAGTTCCAGGTATGGGTGCACCAAACCTCTGGGCAGCAACCCTCGATCGGGGCGCTGAAGGCCCAGATCCGCGCGCAGGGCCCAGGAGCGTGATGTCGTGACAGATGTAATCGCACCGCCGATCCCAGCTGGCAACGGCGCCGGGGGCACCGCTGTCGTCACCATTGTCGAGCACGCCCATGAGGAGGAGCACGGCCCGACCGGGATCTTGAAGTGGGTGACCAGCACCGACCACAAGGTGATCGGCCTGAGCTACATGATCACCTCGGTCGCGCTCTTCTACCTGGCCGGGATCATGGCGCTCGTGATGCGCCTGCAGCTCACCACCCCCCAGGGCTCGGTCGTCTCCTTCCAGCAGTACAACGAGCTGTTCACCATGCACGGCAGCTTGATGCTCTACCTGTTCGCGGGGCCCTTCGCGTTCGGCGGCCTCGCCAACTTCATCGTCCCCCTCCAGGTCGGCGCGCCCGACATGGCCTTCCCGAGGCTCAACGCGCTTTCCTATTGGCTGTTCCTGTCTGGATCCATCACCATGCTCATGGGCTTCGGCGTGGCCGGCGGAGCGGCGAGCTTCGGCTGGGTGGCGTACGCGCCGCTCTCCAACGCGACCAACTCGCCCGGCCTCGGCGGGGACGTCTGGATCATGGCCCTGATCCTGACCGGGTTCTCGGCGATATTCACCGGAGTCAACCTGATCGCCACCATCTTCTATCTGCGCGCCCCGGGCATGACCATGTTCAGGATGCCGATATTCACCTGGAACATGCTGGTGACCGCGATCCTGATCCTGATCGCCTTCCCGGTGCTGACGAGCGCTCTGATCATGCTGTTCTGCGACCGTCACTTCGGGACCCATATCTTCTCGGTCGCGGGCGGCGGGTCGCCCATCTTGTGGCAGAACCTGTTCTGGTTCTTCGGCCATCCGGAGGTCTATATCCTGGCCCTCCCCTATTTCGGATTTGAGTACGTTGTCATCCCAGTGTTCTCCCGGAAGCCGTTCTTCGGCTAAAAGGGGATTGTGTTCGCCACCCTGTCGATAGCCGCTCTGTCGAAGGG
>JBOGFX010000314.1:0-7693 GCA_050743805.1 Acidimicrobiales bacterium | reverse complement strand
TGGTGCACCGCTACTACGACCCGAGTACGGAGCAGTTCGTGTCGGTGGACCCGCTTGTGAGCAAGACACAGACGCCGTATTCGTATGCGGGGGGTGACCCGGTCAACGGGACCGATCCGTCGGGCGAATGTTCGTGCACGGTGTACCTTCGACAAGCGGTCAGCTTTGCCGATGCATGGGCCATCCAAAGCGAAGTAAACGAAGGGTATCTATGGTGGGCGATCGCCCTTGCATTCGGCATAGGCTCGGGCTACCAACAGCACGAAATGCTTCAAGAGACGTTAAACACGGTCATTATCCCGGACCAAAACGTCTTTGCGAACACCATAATGGACGCTCAAGTCTGGGCCTCCGATGCCGCGTATTTCGGCGCTCAGATACTTGAAAAAGCAGTGCTGATAGATGTTTATTGCACTTCGCATGGGTGCCTGGTCGGTGCCTTGAACGGTGACCTGGCGTCATTTGACGGCCGACCACTCGAGCCACCTGGAGACCCCACCATGCCGGGGGGTGGGCAACCCCCGTTCCCGGCCGAAATGGGAAACGCCATAGAAATGCCCGCAACCTCAGAAGCGGCAGCGTTTCACGAAGTCGACCCCGCGGTATCCACTGAGGTGTTTTCGCAGCTTTCTCAAATGTATGGCTACGATGAGTCCATTGGTTGAGCGCTAGTGCCCTTGATCGTAGGGCAGTACTATCTACGTGGATCGAAGCGGTCGACCGTCGTAGGTTCAACGGAACTGTGCCGCGCAGTGGTTGTAGTGCTTGATGAAGACTGTGGTCCGATCGGCCAGATGGTCGACAGAGTCGACTCTACGTCGCGGCGGCCGACGTTCGAGGATCGCGAAGAAGGACTCGGCCTGAATCAGCCAGCTCACGTGCGTCAGTGTGAAGTGCGGGTGCGCATGAGGGTGCTCTTCCAAGAAGTGGTGAAGGCACTCGGTGTCGTGGGTCTTCAAGCTGTCGACGATGTGGTGCGGGTGGAGGTCGTCTGGGGTCTGGGCGGCGAGGCCCCCCATCAGCGTGACGAAGGTCTCCGAGCACGTCCGATCGGTGGCCCCGTAGGCCATCTGTCCTTCGTGGACGTCCAGGACAGCGGACAGCCCGGCCCTGCATATACGCCGAGCAACATCGTTCCTCGTCCATCACGCCGAGCAGTCGGGCGAGCGCGCGTTATGGACGATCCGGAGCTTTGACGAGTTCATGCGAGCTTTTTTGATCACCCAAAGCATCGACTGGGTGCTGAAAGAGAAAGGGACGAACTTGGCTCAAAAGTCAACCCCATCCCGATATGGCTCGCTACGTGCCTCGGTCCTGGGCACTTCGGTGGCGGTGCTGACTGTAATTGCGCTGCTCGCCGGCTTAATGGGCTTTCAGCGAGTTTCTCTCTCGTCGGCAACGCCCGTTTTGAATGCGCTACCGGTTGCCTCAAATGCAGCAGGCGTCATAAAAACGCTCACGCCTTCGACGCGCTCGATGAGAGTCTTGACCGAGTCGGGCCCTCGGGCAGTGAGTTGGAACTCGTCGACCACGTTCCTGGAGGTCGTGCACCTAACGTCGTCCGCTCTCGCCGTTGGTGACTGCGTGCTCATGACTCCCTTCACCACGTTCCGGCAAGTCACTGCAAAGATGGTTTCGATTTCCCCACCGCCCTGCCCTTTACAGGAAACGGCCAGAAAGCCCATCCCTATCAACCAGGGACAGGTGACATCGCTCAAGCCGTCGAGTTTCGCAATAGCGACCCAATATCAACTTGTCAAGGGCCTAAAGCGAAACGAGGTGCGCATTCTTGCTTCGCCGCCGCCCAGGCATTACAGGACCATCAGAACCACTGTGGTCATTGGGCACTCGACCCAACTCGTGAATGCGGTGACCGCATCGGCTCTCAAGATCGGGCAGTGCGTGGCACTCAAGGTGTCGCGCACTTCAAAACACGTAGTCGTCCTTGGTCGGATCCTCATCGGGAATCTCGCGAATGCTTGCCAAGCCCTGCGCTTCCGATGACTG
Organism: Acidimicrobiales bacterium; assembly: GCA_050743805.1. Lineage (GTDB taxonomy): Bacteria > Actinomycetota > Acidimicrobiia > Acidimicrobiales > RAAP-2 > Palsa-461. Next base: position 5,686 of record JBOGFX010000314.1, on the reverse strand, counting down.
TCGCTGATGCAAGAGAGGCTCAGCGGATCCCCTCTGTGTCAATCTCCAGTGAGGCAGATCGGACCACCGATTCGTTGAGTTGAGAGGGCGGGGAAGGAACACCCCGGAATGACCATCACGACCAACCATCCCGCCGATGCGCGCCACGATGGCGCCGTGACGAACCAAACCGAACCGGACCCCGAGGTCCCCGAACGCGCGAGGCCGCCACGGCGCTCTTGGCAACGAGCGCCTAGAGAAGACGAGGATCCTCTCGGAGTACGAGCACTGTCCAAGGCCGAAAAGGGCGCCCTGCTGCGCCGTGAGGGCCTCTACAGCTCGCTGCTCACGGAGTGGCACCGCCAGCGAGCGAAGGTGGCGACGAGGCCCTCGGCCGTTCCCCCGGACGCCCGGCGGCCGATCAGCGGGACAAAGAGATCGCCACGCTGAAGAAGGAGAACGGCAAGCTGACCTCGGAGCTTTCGAAGGCCCGCAAGGTGATCGAGGTCCAGGGAAAACTTTATGTCTACTTGGCGTGCGTGCACCGAAGGGTCGGGACCGCAATGTGGGCTTGTTCGGGCGCTTCGGATCGAAGCCACGCCCAGTTCACAGTTACCCTCTCCGATGCCCTTGGGACCGAAGAGATACTGGCTCCCCGGCCCTCGACTCCAGGACGGGGATTTCAAAGAAGGACCTTGCGTAGGACACGCAGGCTGCCTTCGGCGGACTCCTCCTCGAATAGGCCGCTCTTCAGAGCGTGCCTCCAGAGGTCGTAAGGGGGGCGGCCACCATCGTCGGGGTTTTCGAACACGTCATGTATCGCGAGCAGGCCCCCCGGAGCTACGTGGGGCGCCCAGCCCCGGTAGTCGGCCCAGGCCGGCCTCTCGCCGTGACCCCCGTCAATGAAGCAGAAGTCGAGAGGAGTCCGCCAGAGCCTGGCGGTGGTGGGGGAGTCGCCGACCACACCGATGACCGAGGATTCGAGACGCGCTTTTGCAATCGTCCGGCGCCAGTGGGGCAGCGTGTCGATGCGTCCGTCCTCCGGCTCTACGAGCGTGGGGTCGTGGTGCTCCCATCCCACCTGGTTCTCCTCGGAGCCCCGGTGGTGGTCGACACTGAACAGCACGGCACCGCAAGCTTCCGCAGCAGCCCCGAGATAGATCGTGGACTTGCCGCACCAGGCTCCGATCTCCAAGAGCACAGCCGGGGTCCTGGTGCGCGCACAGCGATGCGCCGCATGGAAGAGAGCGAGCCCCTCCGCGTCGGGCATGAAGCCGCGTGTCGAACGGGCGAGCTCCATCAGCTCGTCATGACGAGAGCTTGGCGAGCGTGCGGTCACGATGCGAGCTCGAAGATCCCGTAGGCGCAGAACCCGAGCAGGGCTACGCCACCGAGACGCCTGATCACCCCCAAGGGCACGAACCTTATGAGCGCCCGGCCGCCAAAGGTTCCGAGGGCGCTGACGGCCGTCAGGGCGACGAAGCCTCCCACGAACACCGAGACTGTCGAGCGGTACTTGGCTTCGAGGTTCACCATCAGAAGCTGGGTGAGATCCCCCATCTCTCCCACCGCCATCACCACGAATGCGCTGATGGCGATCCTCCAGCTCGGCGTCTCGGCCCCGTGGGATCCGGCCTCCTTCGCGCCCTTCGCGCGCTGGCTCTTTTCGGGAACAAAGAGCAGATAGATGGCGCCCAAGCCGAATATCACCGTGACGATGGTCTCCAGGGCTCGGTGGGGCACCAGGGAGAGAAAGCGCCCGGCGATGACCGCGAGGAGAGCCTGCAGCGCGAACGCCACGGTCGCCCCAGCCCAGACCGGTGCGGGTCTCCCTCGGCTCCCCATGACGATGCTCGCGATCATGGTCTTGTCCGGGAGCTCTGCGACGGCGACGAGCCCGAAGACCGTCGCGGCGATGGCGAGGTTCACCCCTTCGCCCTGGGGGTCAGTGGGCCCCGGCCACCACGCGCTCGAGGGTGGCCACGAGGCTGGGTCGTTCGCGTTGGACGAAGCCGACGTTGATCCAAAGACGCTCCAGGGCTTGTTCGACGCTACGGCGGCCAGCGGTGATCGGGTGTGACACCAAGAAGTCGGTCACCTCGCGTGCGATCGACTCGTCGGAGCACATCACACGCACTCCCTGGAGCATGCGAGCATGGCTGTTCTGGGGGAACCGATCGAGAGCCGCCTGCCAGCGCTCGCTGAGAGCCCCGAAGACCGCCGGTCCGCTGACACGGTTGCCGAGTAGTCCCACGATCACGTAGGGGGCGTCCTGGGTCCTGAAGTCACCCATCGCAAGCTCGAAGGTCCTCAAGCCGAGCCCTATGTCGGGAAAGCCAGTCAGGGCGCTCAGATAGCGCTGCTCCTCCTGGGGTGTCTTGGCTGAGCGGTACTTGGAGAGGAAGGTCTCGTAGTCTCCCGCGCGCATGCAGTCGGCGACGACCGCCAAGACCGCGCCTTGCAGATTGGGGTCCAGCGCAGCACCACCGCCTGCAGCGGAATCGAAGCGCTTGGTCGCCTCGGTTCGGAGCGCCTCGTCACGCCCTATGGTCCCCAAGGTCGTGAGGAGGACCGAGCGCAGGTTGGGGATGCGTTCGGGCTCACCTCTGATCGCCTCCCATCCGAGCGACTCAAAGCGCGGGCCGAGCAAGGTCTGCACGGCGGCCGCGAGCGTCCCACGGGCCTCGTCGCGCAGGGCCCGGTTGACCAAGCCGAGAGCGCCGGCCACGGCCGTGAAGGTCGACGGCTCGTCGTCGTCTCCCAAGGCGGCCGCGAGAGAGAGGAACGTCTCGAGGTGCCTTTGGCCCGCCAGCACCAACGCCCAGGTGTCGGCGAAAAGGTTGGCCCTTTCTAGAGCACTGAGGGAGCCGAGACTCTGCGCGAGCTGCGCGAGCTCCCGCGGTCCGTACCCGGTCCGGTAGACCCCCCATCCCCCCGAGCTCACCAGCACTGGCGCCTTCAGGTCCGGGAGGGGCGCGCTCTGCTCGGTGAGCAGGATGGAGGCCGTCTCGCCGCTGCGGATCGATCGCAGAAGGAGCGGGACCGACCAGCGGCTCCCGATCGAGCTCTCGTTGGCTGCCTCGCCGTAGGAAAAAGCCGACTGGCTCACATTGGAGCCATCACTTTGAACTAGGGGATGGCCGCCTTGGAGGATCCAGGTGTCCATGACGGAACGAACAGGTTGTCCGCTCACCTGTTCCAGCGCGTCCCAAAGGTCCGATGTCTTGGTGTTCGAGTACGAGTGGGTCGACAGATAGCGCCGCACGCCGTCTCTGAAGGTGTCTTCCCCGAGGTACTGCTCGAGCATCCGTAGCACGCTCCCACCTTTTTGATAGGTGAGGACGTCGAACATCCCTTCTGCCTCCTGCGGGGATCCCACGGGGTACTCGATGGGACGGGTGCTGTGGAGTCCGTCGACGGCCAGCGCCGCTTCGCGTTCCAGCCCGAAGCTGGTCCAACGTTCCCAGGCGGGCCGGAACGCATTGACCGCAAGGATCTCCATGAAGGTGGCGAAAGCCTCGTTGAGCCATATCCCTTCCCACCACCCCATCGTCACGAGGTCGCCGAACCACATGTGGGCGATCTCGTGTGAGACGACATCGGCGATCCTCTCCAAGTCGTTGCGTGCCGCAGCATCCTCGTCAACCAGGAGGGCAGTCTCCCGGAATGTCACACATCCCAGGTTCTCCATCGCGCCGAAGGCGAAGTCGGGGATGGCCACGAGGTCGAGCTTCTGTCCCGGGTAGGGGATCGCGAAGTAGCTGGAGAAGAAGCGCAGGGCGTGGTCGGCCACCACGAGGGCGAAGTTGGTGAGGTGGCTCTTGCCCGGCACGTGGACCACCCGAACCGGTGTGCCGTCTACGTCGCGTGGGGTTGTGGCCTCGAAGGGTCCGACGATGAGGGCGACCAGATAGCTCGACATCACCATCGTCGGGGCGAAGGTGACCTTCTTGCGGCCTCCCTCGAGGTGGGTGGTCGCCTCGACCGGTGAGTTGGAGAAGGCTTCAAGTTCGTCGTCAACGATCAGTGTGATGGCGAAGACCGCCTTTCGGTCGGGCTCATCGAAGCACGGAAAGGCTCGGCGGGCGTCTGCCGCCTCCATCTGTGTGGTGGCGATGGTCCTCGTCGCCCCGTCGGAGTCGACGAAGGTGCTCCGATAGAGGCCCCGCAGCTTGTCGTTGAGAGCTCCCGAGAAGTCGCACGATAACGTGGCATCGCCAGTGCCCACCCGCTTCGCAAGGCCGAACGCAGCTCGTTCGGTGGACTCGTCGATGTCCACGGCCGCGGGGACGCGCTCATCTCGCGCGGTGAGCCAAGCATTGGAGATCGTGAGATCCGCCGCGTTCATCACGATCGTCTCTACGTCTTCGTCCAGGCTCAGGGATGTCTCGACGTGGCCACTGAACGAGGCGCTCGCGAGGTCTATGTCGATGGTGAGGTCGTAGCGGTTAGGCCTGACGGAGCGAGGGAGCCTGAAGGCGTCTCCAGGCGCGCCAGAACCAGCTTGGCCTTGGGGGGAGGACATCACCAGAGGCTACCTTGCGTGCCTTTGAACATGCGGGGCCAGGCGGGCTCCGCTCCGACGCCGCTACCCTTGGACGGTGGGTGATGGCTTCGAGACGGCGGGCACAGATGGTGCATTTCGTGGGGCCCCAGTAGGGCGCGAGGTCGTCGGGATCGGCTCCGCGTTGGTGGACGTCGTCATCCAGGTGAATGACGAAGAGCTAGCCTCCACGGGGCTGGCCAAGGGGTCGATGACCCCGGTGGACCTCACGACGGCCGAGAGGATCCACTCGGCGGCCGGCTCGGGGGTCGAGACCTCGGGCGGATCTGCGGCAAACACGATGGCGGGCTTCGCGTCGTTGGGGGGTCATGCCTGCTTCGTCGGTGTGGTCGGTCATGACCGATTGGGTCGTGTCTTCACCGAGGACATCCGGGCCTGCGGCGTGCACTTCGAGCCTTCGGGCCACGTTGCAGACGTTTCCTTGGGCACGGGACGGTGCCTCGTGCTCGTGACCCCCGACGCCGAGCGGACCATGGCCACCCACCTTGGCGCGGCGAACGGCCTCAGGTCCGACGACGTCCCTCTTGACCTGGTGGCATCAGCGAAGGTCCTCTATCTGGAGGGGTACCTGTGGGACCTTGCTTCTTCCATCCAAGCCATGCGCGCGGCCATCGCAGCCGCGCATTCAGCAGATGGAGCCGTCGCCCTGTCCTTGTCGGACCCCTTCTGCGTTGACCGCCATCGCGTGGAATTCTTGCAGCTCGTACGGGATGACCTCGACGTCTTGTTCGGCAACGAAGAGGAGCTCGTAGCTCTTTTCGGTTCACGATCCTTTGATGCGGCACTGACCGCCGCCGAAGAGACAGGGCTTCTGGTGGCTGCCACCCGCGGCGAAAAGGGATCGGTGGTCATCGGCCCACAGGGTCCGGTGACAGTCGACCCCCACAGGGCTTCCCGGGTCGTCGATACGACCGGTGCGGGCGACCTCTACGCGGCCGGCTTTCTCTTCGGGCTGGTCCGGGGAGCTGGGCCTTCCCGCTGTGCCGAGCTTGGCGGCCTCTGCGCGGCAGAGGTGATCGGCCATCTGGGTGCCAGGCCCTCACGTGACCTGTTGGGCCTTGCTCAGCACGAGGCGCTGCTTTGAGTGCTCAAGATGCGGGGCCAGACCAAGCGCCTGATCCCACCGTTGGCGGCGCTCGGCCG
>JBOGFX010000313.1:0-4347 GCA_050743805.1 Acidimicrobiales bacterium | reverse complement strand
ATCATCATCGGTGGCCATCGTGTGGTCCCTCCTTGTGAATTCGTGCTTGAACTCACCGAGGGTCACACGGTGGCCCTAACGAGTGGTGGACCTACCCGCTAGTTACACCAATCGATGGGACGCCATCTGACGGAAAAGCAGAACAACCAGGAAATGCGTGACGGCTGACATTGTGCACGAGTACCGCGATCTCGATGGGTGCTGCCAAGGTCCGCCACGCGGCTGCTGACCCGGTGTTCGAGGGCCTCGATGACGCCCTATCGAACCACTCGTACACGGCGTCGAGGATCCCCGCTCGCGATCAGCTGGAGGGCCCAAGCTGGAGGCATTTGCGGTCCTGCTTCCGCTGTCGTGTCGTGTGTGGGAGAAGTGCGGCTCCCTTCCTCGCGCCGAGTGGATGGCCAGGCATCGCACCTTGTGGGATGCCGCGGTCGTCGCCCTAGAGACGTTGACGAAGCTCCAGCGGGAGAGTGAGGGCGTCGAGGCGGTGACCCTAGAGATCCGGCCTCTCCTCAAGCGAGCCATCGCTGACGGACCTACATCGTCGGCGTCATCTTGACGGTGACCCGCGACCGGCACACGGAGGCAACGTTGCCGACCCTGGTCGATGACATTCAGGTTCGGGTCTGGCTCTTGGGCCCGTCTCGCGGGTGGAGTGCCGCAGAGGGCACGGGCAATAGCACAGGATCTCTTGATCAGAATCCGATGTCCATGCCGCGCTCATCGCCCCGGTCGGGCGCCTTTTTGCCGCGATCGATCTCTGACGCTCGCTCACGGGCAAGCTCGGCCTGTCGGGCCTCGAGGAGGGGAAGGTGCTCGATGTCCTTTTCCCGCCCCAGGAGCCGCTCGGACAAGATCAGATCGTCGAGGGCGCCGAAGATGTCCCCCGGGACCTCAATCGGCGTGTTCGTGTTCCGGTGGTGTGGGCGGTTTATCGCCCTGGCTGTTCGGCCGCATTGCCGACTTAGCGACCGAATGCGGCTCGAGTTGCGGCCGCCGTCGCGCTGAAGTAGTCGGGTGGACGGATGAAACCCCATTCGCGGAACTGCACGCCGTCGCTGACCGCACGTCGGTAGCCGAAGCAGGTGAGGTAGAGAGTGCGGATGTACATGACCGCTTCGAGTCGGTCGAGCTCGTCATCGGTCGGCTCGACAGGTTGGCGGTAGGCGCTCACGGCGGCGTCGATGCACTCGTCGTTGGTCCGACGTGGATTCCACAATCCGGTGCCCCAGATCAGGTAGGCGAAGTCGGCGAGGCGCGGTCCGCGCCCCGAGGCCTTCCAGTTGATCGCGACTGGCCCGGATTCGCTCACGATGGCGTGATCGGGGGCGTGGAGAAGATTTCCGTGAAGCAACCCCTCCGCAAGGCCGTGACCGTCGTCGGCCGAGCGCACCTTGTGCCTTAGCCGCTCATACCGCTGGCGTTCGGCGGCCGCGACCTTCGTCTCCACGGCGTCGAGGAACGACAGGGCGGCCAGCAGATCCTGCCGTGGGCTGCCTTCACGGTTGGGATCCTCGCCGCTTGCTCCGCCCGGCCTGCTGACCGACTCGTCGTAGGGAAGGGCGTGCTACCGTCCGAGGAGGTCGCCCATCATGGCAAACTTCTGAGCGCCGTCGGGGAGCTGGCGGCCTTCGACGAACCGCGTCACCAGGACCGAGCTTCCGTCGAGGCCGGATACCGGCTCGTCGACGGCCCGGCGCTCAGCAGGGTAATCGTGTTGCTCCAAGAACCGCACGATGGCGGCGTCGCCCTCGATGCCGGCTCGGGGGCGAGCGGGCGGAAACGCTCGGGCGACCCACGGGTCACCGTCGGTCCGGTCGATGCGAAAGACGTAAGTCTTGTGCACACTGAGCTTGCTCGCGGCTACCGCGTCTATGCCGTAGTGATCTCGGAGATGGGAGAGCAGCCGCTCGGGGGCGGGCTCGTGATACATACGGGTGCCGAGGCCCTCGAGATCGGTCAGTGCTTCGGCGTAGCGCTGACCGGTCTCTTCAGCGTGGCGGCGCACCGTCTTCTTGAATCTGGCGTCTTTGGTCATGGGCAAGCCTCCTCGTGACACCTCTCGCCCCCAGTGACGTGGTGCTTGGAAGATGGCTTGACACTGACGACCGAGAGGGCGAATCCCCTTCGCCGATGGAACCCCGACTGGGGCGGATGTTCCACTGCTGGCGACCGGTCACCGCCGTGACTACAGTTTCGCTCGAGCGGTCGGCTCTGATCAATGCCGCCATGCAGGGGGAGCTCCCATCAGCTCCGGGTCGCCGCGCCGCGGCGGGCCTGAGTCGTTGACGCATCCAGAGCGATTAGCCAGTCACACGTCGGTGGGCGGCATCATCGAATTCCGCCAGGCGCAACACCTCGTCCGCCCGTGAGTCAGGCAGATCGGCGGCTTGGCCGAGCATCCGCAGATGATCGCGGCCCCGTTCGGCCGTGATGGAAGTTTGTCGCCTCCAGCACGGCACCGATCCGCAGTACCGCACGAGGCGACTCCGCGTTCGGATGATCGAAACAGCCCGCCCATGTGAGGGTGCTACCAGGCCCAGGATTATCCGCAACGTCGTCGTCGTCCCGCCCGCACCGGTCGGACCGAGAAGGCCCTTGATCGTCCCGGCCTCCAACGCAAAGGAGTGATCCGTGACCGCTGAGACCTCACCCAAGCGCTTGGTCAACGACTCGGCTTGGACGACCACCGTCACCCGCGTGATCAACCGGCAAACGGGACCGCGAAGTCTCGGTAGGTACCGTGCCCCACTTCGCTGGGGCGATAGGTGATCCGCAACCCAGGCTGGCCAAGCTTGCTCCGAGGTCCAGCGAGTGTTGATCGCCCCAAGCCTGCAGCGGTTGCTCGACCAGCTGCCACTCGGCGCCGTCGGCCTGCCCGTTGCCGATGTTCACGAACGCCTCCTGGTGGGCGGCCTCGGTCCGTAAGGCCAGCTCCGGGCGGCGGGCGGCGAGCGCTTCGACCTCGTCTGATGGGACGGAACGGCATCACTCCATCGGGCCGTCGCTGTCCTCGCTGACCTGACCCCAGTAGATACAGAAAAACACGCGGGCGCGCCCTGGCATCTCGGGGAGCTGGTAGTGCCGAAGCAGTCCGATGAACTCCTTGCCGAACGCCCATGCCCGATCCCGCCTGACGACGTTGCGCCTTACGCACAGCAGGCTGCCTCGGAAATCTCTCTCGTATTGACCTCGTGCATGACCGACCTCTTTCCGCTCAGCTCGTCGATCAAGGAGGCGACCAGCACACGGCGACCGTGAGGAGAAGCGCGGGGCAGCACTGAGCGAACACATCAGGAGGTCCATTGCCGGCCCGGCGATGATCGAGGTGCGGTTCGTACCGTTGGACCAGGGACCATCAAATTCGCCACCGTACGTCGCTGTCCGCGAACTTGGCTCGGCGCAACGGTGCGACGAACTCTTCCAAGCGTGGCTACGCCGGTTGGCTTAGTTCCCCCCCCCGACGGCGACGCTCTCGGGATCGGGGATTGGCAGACCGTCCTCTGCCAACCCGTGGAAGTGACGGGCAATCGCCTCCCCGATGAGTTGCTCGGTGTCCTCACGCGTGCCGCCGGCGGCAACGACGCCGGGGAGGGCGGGTGCGAAGGTTGCGGTCTGCTCGTACACCACATTCCAGGTGCTCAACGGACCTCCTTCGACAGACCGGATTGGCGCAGGATGCTCTCCAGCGGACCGCGTGTCAGCTCCTTGCTGGGCCCAGCCTCGTCGGGGTGGCGGAAGTGGCGGTGACTACCGCGCTGCACCGCCTGGGGCCAGCCGTCCTGTTCCAGCAGTATGACTTTGAGGCACCTTCAGCAGGCCGAGGGTGGAGGTGGGCAGTGTGAGCGAATGGACGAGTTGACACAGGGTCGTACGCGTTCCTAGGTGTCAGCGAAGGTCGATAACGACGGCTCACCACATCCCGCGACCGTACGTCGCTGTTCGAACTCGGCCTGGCGCAAAAGCGGGTGACCCCCACGAGGGGTCGAATCATCTAGCCGGTCATCAGGCGGGGGCGAGCCGGAGACGCTGCGTCACGGCTCGTGGGGACTCGGCAAGCCCGGCATTGACGAGCTGAGCGTCAGCGCTCACCAAGGACACCCCAAGCTCCTGGGCCGCAGCTACCCAGCAGGCGTCGTAGAAGGTGAGACCATGAGCGGCCCCGATGGTGGCTGCTTCTCGGAACCAGGCGGCCGCCATCGCCAGTGGGGAACCGCAAATGAGGACAAGGTCGTCGAGTTGGTCGACGACGTCTGGTCCGCTCCAATGCAACGCGCGTAACAGGACGTTGCCCATCTCGTAGATCGCGAGATCGATCACACGAGCGTCGAAATCGTCTCGCCTCGT
>JBOGFX010000312.1:0-12870 GCA_050743805.1 Acidimicrobiales bacterium | reverse complement strand
TGAGTGGGCGCTAGAGGACTCGAACCTCCGACCTCAGCCGTGTGAAGGCTGCGCTCTAACCAACTGAGCTAAGCGCCCCGGCAGACCACCCTAATGGGGGTCGACCACGGACTCAGTTGTTGGTGAGGCTGGTCGACCTGAGCCGCCAGCAGGTGAGCACTGAGCTGCCCAGAGCCTTGAGCTCTATGCATAGATCGTGCCCCTATGCAGATGCTGCATGTAAAAGTGCCGCGCGAAGCCTCGTGGGACGGCACATCGCCCAAGTTAACCCATCTGCAAAACGGGCTTGACGACTCGCCCCGCCTCCATATCCGCCACAGCTTGGTTTATGTCGTCGAAGGCGTAGCGGCGGATCAGTCGCTCAAACGGGAACAGACCCCGCTGGTACAGGCCGAGCAATTGAGGGATGAAGAGCTTTTCGCAAGCATCACCCTCGATGATCCCGCGCAGGGTGCGTCCATTCAGGAGCGTCTTCATGTCGATCTCTGCCCGCGCCCCTACGGGGGGCGCTCCTACCAGGACGGCCGTTCCCGTGGTTACCAGAGCCTCAAGGGCCACCGTGAGCATCTCGGGCACCCCGGAGGTCTCGATGACATAGTCGGCACCGGATTTCGTGACCGATCTGACCCTGGCGGCGGTGTCGTCCCTGGCGGCGTTGATCGTGTGGGTCGCACCCAGATCCAAGGCGAGGGCGAGCCGCTCCTCCAAGACGTCGACGGCGAGAATCGGGTACGCGCCGACGATCCGAGCCGCCATCACGGCGGCCAACCCCACGCTGCCGGTGCCGAAAACTGCCACGCTCTCCTCCGGTCTCGGATGGAGAACGTTCATGACCGTGCCGGCTCCGGTCTGAAGGCCACATGCGAGCGGACCTAGCAACTCGAGGGCGCTCCCTGGGGGCATCTTGACGACATTGCCCTCGGTGGCCAGAGCATGGGTCGCGAACGAAGACTGCTGGAACATGTGCCCGTGAACGACCTCACCATCTCTGCTCAGTGCATTCGACCCGTCGAGGCGCTGGCCACCGAAGAGCAGCTCGAAACCCCTCTCGCAGTAGGAGTACCGTGCGCCCTGACAGAACCGACACTGACCGCAGTACGGGTAGGACATGACCACTTGATCCCCCGGGGCGACCGTGGAGACCCCTGCCCCGACGCGTTCTATTATCCCGGCCCCCTCGTGACCAGCCACGACCGGGAGCGGGACCGGATAAGCCTGATCGCGAATGTGCAGATCGGTTCGGCAGATACCGGCCGCGACCACTCGCACCAACACCTCGTCGGGCCTCGGCTCGTCAAGGTCTAGATCCGTCAGCTCAAAGGGCCCTCCCCGCTCTTCGATGACGGCGGCCCGAATCCTCACTCGAAGCTCCCTTCTGGCCGCACCCGACCGGCAACGGTCCAGCTGGAGCGTACCGGTGGGCGACGAACAAGCTCGGGGTCGTGCACTCAGCACCCTCCGGATCGCACTGCTCGAGCCGCTTCTCGCTCTGTGCAGTCAGGATGGCCCGGGTGCCTAGGGAGAAGGGTGCGCCGGACCGATAGCCTGGCTGCGTTGTGACCGAAGCGAGCGAAGGTCAAAGGGCGGGGGCCACCACACAGAGCCCCTGGTTGAGCCGACTGTCGGGTGCGTTCTCCCGCAACGCCATGGGCCCCCGCAAGGCTTCCCCCGGGCTGCCAGCCGACGAGGGCAAGCGCAAAGCCGTTCTCCAGCTGGACGATCGCGAGCGCAAGATCGGCCTCCTCGGAGGGGCCCTCGCTCTTCTCATCGCCCTGGTCACGACCGTGCCCTATGTTCTCGACCCGAGCAAGAGGGTCTCCCAGACCCTCTCGGCGACCAAGGACCACCACTGTCTGGTCAAGGGCTTCGTCTATACGAAGTCGTCCAACGCTTGTGTCGGCAAGGTCAGCTATCCCCTCGAGCATTGGCTGTTCGCCCTCATCTTGATGGTCGCGTTCGCGGCGGCGATCTTGGTCACCGTCAAGATCGGTCGCCGGGGCCCCCTGGGCTTCATCGCTTTGATGACAGGGCTGGCCTTTGACACCCAGGTGGGCATCCTGGGCCTTCCCTTCGTAGCGGGCGGAGGATGGCTACTGGTTCGTGCATGGCGTGTCCAGCGCTACGGATCCCCGACGGCCCCGCGGGGCAATTCGAAAGGGACGAGGTCGCCACCCGACAGGACCCGGCCCGGCAGAGCGAACAAAGACCGCGAGCCCCAAGCTCTCCGCAAGGCCCCCGGAGCTTCCAAGCGCTACACGCCCAAGTCCACGAGTCGACGCAAGAGGCCGGCGCCCGCTGCTACTCAGGAGAAGTGAGAGCGGAGCGCAGCAGTGCGAGCACATCGGCTCGCCTGCGCACCAAAGAACGGGCGGTCGGTTCCTCTCCCAAGGCGCGAAGTACTTCTACCTCTGTCACCATGCCGATGACTGTGGAATAGATCGCGAGCAAAAGGAGCCTCGGATCGTGCCGGCGCATGCGGCCGGCAGCCATCTCGGACTCCAAGAACGCGGTCGCACCGCGCACCAGAGGGTCGAGCGCGCCAAGCATCTGGCTGGCCGCCGGAGGGCCGAGCCTCGCTGTCTCTCTGACCAAGCCGAGGAGCTCCGGACGACGGGCAGCCAGGCGGAAGACCGCCCGAACCACCGCGTCCACCTTGCTCCAGCCCTCTCCTGAGCCTTGGAGCCCCACCTCGAACGCCTCGCTCAGCTCAGTGGCGCTTCGGTCGATGAGCTGGCTCAGCAACGCCTCTTTGTTCGGGAACCAGTAGAGGATCGTCTGCTTGCGAATCTCGAGCATCGCCGCTATCGCATCCAGAGAGGTCGCGTCATATCCACGGGTCCCGAACGACACCAGCGCGGCGTCGAGTATCCGGTGCGGCGTGGCACTCATCTACCACATGGTAGACAAGTCCTTTACCAAATGGTAGACAAGAAGCCGTGTCCATCGCCGAGAGGCTAGGGAAGCGGCGCTTCTTCGTCACCGGGGCGACCGGCTTCTTGGGGACGGCCTTGGTCGAGCGGATCCTGAGGGTGATCCCTGATGCGGAGGTGGTCGCCATGGTGCGGCCGGGGAGGCGGGGCGACGCAGCCCAGCGTCTCGAGCGCGACGTGTTACGCAACGACTGCTTCGACCGCCTGCGCGACGAACTTGGCGATGACTTCGCCCCACAGATGTCCGCCCGGGTCCGCGCCGTCGCCGGAGATGTCACCAAGGACGGGCTCGGGCTCGACCAGGGGGGCCTTGAAGCGCTCGCATCCTGCGACATCGTCATCCATTCGGCGGCGGCCGTGAGTTTCGACTCCCCCCTCGACCAGGCGGTCGAGATCAACCTCCTGGGTCCCACAAGGGTGGCGTCCGCCATCGCCTCGGCGCGCGCGACAGGAGGCTCTCCAAGCCAACTCATAGCGGTCTCCACCGCCTATGTATCTGGGACCCATCAAGGCGAGACCCCCGAAGCCCTGGGCACCGACGAGTTCAAGCTTGTCGTCGACTGGCAGGCCGAGGTCGAGAGCGCGCGCAGGCTCAGACAACACCTCGAGGACGAGTCGAGACGCCCGGAGCAGTTGAAGGGCTTTTCCCGCCGTGCCCACCAGGACCAAGGAGCCCCGGGCGTCCACCTTCTGGCCGCGCGCGCGGAGCGCCTTCGCGAGGAGTGGGTCCGCGAGCGGCTCGTCGAAGCGGGAACGTCGAGGGCACGCGCGCTGAGCTGGCCAGACGCCTATGCCTTCACCAAAGCGCTCGGTGAGCGCGCTCTTCTGGCTCGCCACGGGCCGAACAGCAAGGAACCGGTGCCATTCAGCATCGTGCGGCCGTCGATCATCGAATCGGCCTTGAGCGAACCACGCCCCGGATGGATCCGGGGCTTCCGGATGGCGGAGCCCATAATCATCTCCTACGCCCGGGGGTTGCTGCGCGAGTTCCCCGGTGTCCCAGAGGGTGTTATCGATGTCATCCCGGTCGACCTGGTCGTGGCCGCGATCCTCGCGGTCGCGGCGGAGGGCCCCAATGGCGAGCCGCTCGTCTACCACGTGGCGTCGGGGGTGAGGAACCCACTCGGCTACGGAGAGCTCGTACGGCTCATCGAGGATTGGTTCGGCCGCCACCCGCTCTACGACGAGCGGGGCCAGCCGATTGCGGTGCCCGAGTGGTCCTTCCCGGGACGCGGCCGGGTCCAGCGCCAGCTGCGGCGCGCCATAGGCCTTATGGCAAGCGCCGAGCGCGGCCTGTCCTTGGTCCCGGTACGCGCCAAACAGGGCCAGTGGGCCGCCTGGCTCGAGGATCGACAAGGTCTCGCGCAGCGGGCCTTGGGCTACGTGGAGCTCTACGGCGCCTACGCGGAGACAGAGGCCCGCTATCGCATTGACCGCCTGCTCGCCCTTAGCAACAGGCTCGACACCTCCGACCGAGAGGCTTTCTGCTTCGATCCGGGCGTGATCGACTGGTCGTCGTACCTGGGAGAGGTGCACCTACCGTCGGTGGTCGCCCGGGCCCGGGTGAGAACCAGTCCGAACCGCCAGGACCCACAGGACCGCCGACGGAAGCTCAGGGCCGCGGTGCTCTCGGGTCAGCGACAGCTTGCGATCTTCGACCTCGAGCACACGCTCATCGCCTCCAACGTCGTCGACTCATACGCCTGGCTGGCAAGCCGCACGATGGGTCGCGAGCGCAAGCTCGCATTCGTCGCCGACCTTCTGGGGTCGGCACCTCGTTGGCTGGCCCTCGACCGCCGAGACCGCGGAGACTTCCTGCGGTCCTTCTACCGGCGCTACGAGGGGGCCGAGCGCTCGGAGCTCGAGCGGGAGGCATGGGATCTGTTCAGCGATTTCCTGCTCCCCAGATGCTTTCCGGCGGGGCTCACGCGGGTCCGAGACCACCGCCGCGCCGGCCACCGGACGCTGCTGATCACGGGCGCTCTCGACCTTGTCATCGCTCCCCTGCGCACCTTGTTCGACGATGTCGTCTGCGCACGCCTGGGTGAGGAGGACGGCCGCTTCACCGGACAGCTCACCGAGCTTCCCCCTACGGGCGAGGCCCGAGCCTTGCTGCTCAGGTCATACGCACAGGCTCACGGGCTCTCGCTCGCCGAGTCGGTCGCCTACGCGGACTCCTCCAGCGACCTGGCCATGCTCGAGGCAGTCGGACACCCGGTGGCGGTCAATCCCGATGCTCGCCTGGCGGCCATCGCACGACGGCGTGGCTGGTTGGTCGAGAGCTGGAAGCGGGCGAGCGGTTCGGGAGCGTCTGTACTCCCGATCGCTCGGTCCAAACGAGAGAGCCTCGTGCGATGAAGGCGTTGGTGATGGAGCGCAATGTGGTCCGGTTCGCGGCGTCGAGGCTTCTCTCCGAGCTCGGGTCGGGTCGGGGGGCCCGGTTCGCGCCCCTGCGGCTCATCGACGCCGAACCGCCGGAACTGCCCGACGGGTCCTGGCACCGGGTCGCGCCTGTTCTGTCGGGGATCTGCGGATCCGACCTCGCCACGATCGACGGCCGCAGCTCTCGCTACTTTGAACCCCTGGTCAGCTTCCCGTTCGTGCCCGGCCACGAGGTCGTGGGCAAGCTCGAGGCCGACGCACCTTGCGCGACCGGCGGCGTGTTGGCTGCGGGCACGCGGGTGGTGGTCCAGCCGGTCCTCGGTTGCACGGTGCGCGGGCTCGAGCCCCGCTGCGAGCCCTGCGTTCGGGGCGCCACGGGGAACTGCGAGCACACGACCTTGGGAGCCGTCGCGGCAGGCATCCAGACCGGGTACTGCGCCGACACAGGTGGCGGCTGGTCCGCAGCGGGTCTCGTCGCACATGAGAGCCAGATCTACGAGGTGCCCGCAGCGATGAGCGACGCCGACGCGGTGACCGTCGAGCCGCTCGCCTGTGCCGTCCACGCAGCGCTGCAAGCCGAGCTGGCCGAGGGCTCACTCATCGCCGTGCTGGGCGCCGGGACCCTCGGCCTCGCATTGGTCGCCGCGATATCGCACCTTTGCGCACGGGGTCTGGCCGGACAGCCAGCCAGCCTGCTCGTGGGGGCCCGCTACCCGACCCAGCGTGCGCTGGCCAAGGAGCTGGGTGCCACCTCGGTGCTGTCCGAGGACCAGCTCGCTCGGGCGGTCAGGCGTCACAGCTCTTCGATGGCAAGGAGCATCGCGATCAGCCCATCGCTCTGCGGAGGGGCCGACGTGGTGTTCGATTGCGTGGGGTCTGCGCAGTCGATACAGAGCGCTCTCTCCATCGTGCGACCTCGCGGAACGCTGGTTCTGGTCGGCATGCCGGGGCGGCTCGCGGTCGACCTAGCCCCGCTGTGGCATCGCGAGGTGCGCCTTTTGGGCGCCTACGCGTATGGCACGGAGACCCTGCCGACAGGCGCCAGGCCCACGTTCTCCCTCGCAATGGAGGTAGCCGCGGCAAAGTCGACCGGCCGGCTGGTGACGACCACCTACCCGCTGGACCGGTTCGAAGAGGCGCTGGCCCATGCCGGGTCGGCTGGCCGCAGGGGTGCCGTGAAGATCGCGTTCGACGTGGGGGCGAGCGCCGGAGGGAGACGCAGATGACGCCGAGACCCGGTTTCGTGTTGGAGGTGGACGGCTCGACTCCGCCCACGATGTTCTGGGACGGTGAGGGCTTCACCTTGGAGGCTCTCCCCTTGGGGTCGAGGGTTGTCTATGCGCCGGAGCCGCTCGCCCCGATCAAGGACCCAATCGCAGCAATCGCCCATGCCCTCGACAACCCCGTCGGCGGATCGGAGCCCCTGGCCGCACTGCTCACCCCCGGGATGCGCCTCACGATCTGCTTCGACGACGTCTCCTTGCCCTTGCCACCGATGCAGGCTCCCGACGTGCGCCAGCTCGTGATCGAAAAGATCCTCGATCTGGCAGCCGCAGCAGGTGTAGACGACGTGGTGCTCGTGGCTGCTCTCGCCCTGCACCGACGCATGACCGAGGGCGAGCTGCGCCACGCCCTGGGTGACCGGATCTACGAGGCATTCGCGCCGCACGGCCTGCTGACCCAGCACGACGCCGAGGACCCCGACAACCTGATCCATCTCGGCAAGACAGAAGAAGGCGAGGACGTCGAGATCAACAAGGGGGCCGCGACGAGCGATCTTCTCATCTACGTGAACATCTGCCTAGTCGCGATGGACGGAGGTCACAAGAGCGTGGCCACGGGGCTGGCCAGTTACCGGAGCCTGAGGCACCACCACAACCCGACGACCATGCGGCGTTCGCGCTCTTTCATGCATGCCCCCTCGTCCGAGCTCCACTCGGCCAACTGGCGCATGGGCCGGCTGATCGCAAACAGCGGCGTCAAGATATTCCAGATCGAGACGACCCTCAACACCGACACCTTCCCGCCGCAGTTCGCCTTCCTCCAGCGTCGTGAGTGGGAATGGACGCTCAAGGACCGGGCGACCTACGCCGCGACCGCCGCAGCTCTGGCGGCCGCCCCGCCAAAGTTGAGCCGGCGGATCTTCCATTCGATCCGAGCCCCGCACGCCATGACCTCCGTCCAAGCCGGAGAGGTCGAAGCCGTCCATGAGCTCTCCTTGGAGCACATCTGGCGCCAGCAAGGCGTGGAGGTGGTCGGCCAGAGCGACGTACTGACGATGGGCATCCCCTACATCTGTCCCTACAACGTCAACTCGACGATGAACCCCATCCTCGTCGCCTGCCTCGGGCTCGGTTACTTCTTCAACCTCTACCGCGGGAAGCCGCTCGTGCGTCCCGGTGGGGTGGTGATCATGCAGAACCCCACCAGAGCGGAGTTCGATCCAGCCTTTCACCCTAGCTACATCGACTTCTACGAGCAGGTGCTCACCGAGACGACGGACCCCTTGGAGATGCACAAGCTCTACGAGGAGTCCTTCGCCACCGATCCGTGGTACGTGCACCTCTACCGTACGGGCCACGCATACCACGGAGTGCATCCCTTCTACATGTGGTACTGGTGCGCGCACGCCCTCGAGCACTTGGGCAAGGTGATCGTGCTGGGTGGGAACCCTGCTTCGGTCAGGCGGATGGGCTTCGCTCCTGCATCGACCCTCGCAGACGCCCTCGAGATCGCGAGCGACGTCGTCGGTCCAAGCCCGTCGATCACCCATCTCCACGCCCCGCCGATCCTCATGGCGGACGTTCGTTGAAGCGGCCGAGCGTGCGGGGCCTGTCTTGGGCCCGGTTCCCCTTGGGGCAGCCCAACTGGCCAAGCGCCATCGAGAGACCCGCCCCCGAGCGCAACACCGGCCTCGACTACCGCCACGACTGGTCACGCCGCTACCCCGCGAGGCTGCTCCGGGCCATGGCACTGGACAACCTGACCAGACCGCTCGCGCGTGCGATCGCGCCGGCCACGGTGCGTGGAGCCGAGTACCTTGCCCATCTCGAGGCCCCGGTCATATTCGCGTCGAACCACGCGAGCCACCTGGACACTCCCCTCTTGCTCACCACGCTGCCACCCCGCTTCCGGCACCGCTGCGTCGTCGCCGCCGCGGCCGACTACTTTTTCGATCGCCGCTGGAAGGCCGCCACGTGGTCTCTGGCCCTTGCCGCCATCCCGATCGATCGAGCGCGCGTCAACCGGCGCTCGGCTGACGTCGCCGCGGACATCCTGGCGGAGCGTTGGAACTTGATCATCTTCCCCGAAGGCGGCAGGACCTCCGACGGATGGGCGCAAGAGTTCCGAGGGGGTGCCGCGTACCTGTCCCTTCGCAGCGGTGCACCGGTGGTTCCGGTCTACCTGCACGGAACCAGGCGAGTGCTGCCCAAGCTCGATCACGACGCACGAAGCGGCTCCGGAGGGGAGAACCGCGGGCGAAGGCTGCGCAGAGCAGAGGTGGTCGTCTTGTTCGGTCCGCCCCTGAGACCCTCGCGCGGTGAGGACGCGAGGCGCTTCGCAGCGAGGATCGAGCGAGCAGTCGATCTGTTGGCAGCCGAGACAGCGCTCGGATGGTGGCGGGCCCGCTCGGCGCGCCAAGAGGCGCCGGGCGCCCTGCACGGCCCACAGGCCGCACCGTGGCGGCGGGCTTGGGCACTGCCAGCCGATCCCACCTCGGCCGCGAAGAAAGCCGCTTGGCCCAAGGTGCGGCGCTCGGGTGCGAGAGAGCAGACGACCAGCCGCTCCTAGAGCGCGCAAGTTGCACGGGTCGAGCGAAGCTCGCGCTCATTGGCCAAGGGAGGCTCGTCGCTCCGATCCGACGAGCCTCCCGTCGTCCAAGCGCGCCAAGCATTTGACGGGCCCTGGCGCCTCGGACACGGCGAGGCGCCACGCTCGCTGTGGGGCAGATCGAGCGACTTCGGTGGGTTGGGCGTGACGAAGCTGCTGACATCGACATCGTCGATCCTGGCCTGTTGGGCCGAACGCGTAGCCCACCAAGGCAACATGAAAGACCCTGAATACACGCGTGTCTGCCAGCTCACTCGTTCAGGAATTCAAGAGCACGCTTCACAAAATCGGGGTGGTCCATCGTGGAAGCGTGATCTGCATCGACTCGTTCCAGTCGGGCTCCTGGTATCTGCGACGCGAGGAGCGAAGGATCACCGCCATCGTCATCGCGCTCGCCGGTTAGAATGAGCACCGGAGCCGTCACCATCGAAAAGTCCGGCTCGTATTGCACGTAACGGCCGCGCCACTGCGCGGCGAGTGCGAAACGGTCGCCTTGAAGGCGTGCGATGCGCTCGATCATGCGCCGCCCGCGCTCATCGAGTCGCTCGGGATCGCCGATCTCAAGAAGCTCCGCCACGCGCTCGGCATGCTCTTGGTCCCATGTGAGCACCCCTGCACCGACGCCGCCGAGCACGGCCCGACGAATCCGCGGCTCGTCCTGGAGTACTCGCAGCCCGACATGAGAGCCGAGGGAGTAGGCGAAGAGGTCACCCGATGGAAGGCTGAGGTGATCGAGGAGGCAGGAAACGTCCCGGGCTGCGGCATTGTCGGCATAGGCAGCAGGATCGTGCGGCTTGTCGGACAGACCATGACCTCGACGATCCAAGCTGATCGCGCTGCGACCGGTCGCGACGAGCGCTGGGAGGACGCCCGTGGTCCTCCAGACGCGAGAGTCGAACGGGAAGCTGTGGAGCAGGACGACAGGCGTGCCCGAGCCCGACACGTCATAGTGCAGCCGTAGGCCGTCGAAGGTCGCGAACGTGGGCACGAAGACATCCTCAATTAACTTGCAAATCGTCAGACTACGGTGAGTTGATGGAGGATTTCATCATCGTTCCCGCTGCCGGTCCGCCTTCGAGGTTCCTTCGAGGTAACCGTACGCGTTCGTTCGGAGCACACCAACGGGGTGATGTCCGTCCTCGAGGAGACGCTCCTGCCGAGAGCCTTCGTTACTCCTCATGTCCACCAGAACGACGTCTGGGTCTACGTTGTGTCCGGAGAGATCGGCGTACTTGTGGGCGACGAGATATCGATGGCCCACGAGAGAGAATGGGCTCTCAAGCCGCGCAACGTTCAGCACGCGGTGTAGAACGCCGGGCGCGAGCCAGCGCGGATAATCGAGGTGCTGACCCCGGGCGGCACGGAGCGATGGTTCGAGGCTTCGAGGACGCCTGTAGTCGGCATGGGATTGAGTTCTTCTTCGACAGTCCGTGGATTGCAGAGTTACGCGCTCGATTCGACATCGGTTCCACATAGGCCCGCATGCTTGCGCCGGGAGGATCAGGTTCCTTGTCCAGCGGGTTGTCTCAGACCCTCGGTAGGCGCCCGCCCAGAAGCGAGACACGGCCTCGAGCCACAGAGCCTCAAGGTCTCCTCCTGTGAGATCGCCTGGTTGACGCGCTCAGTCGCTCCTCGCGCAATGCTTCCTCGAGGTGGTCGTCGAGGGGGTCGAGCGACTCGGCCCCGGTGGCCCAGCACAAGAGAAGGTCCGCGAGCGCTGGGTTCCTTGCCAGCACCGGCCCATGAAGATAGGTGCCCACAACCCGCCCGCTGCGCGCCCCTTCGGTCCCGTCGCCGTTGCCTGTGCCAACCGACACCTTGCCGAGGGGCTGTGCGCTCTGTCCTACAGAGCTGAGACCCGCGTGGTTCTCGAAGCCGGTCAGTGCTCCCAGGTGCGCGGGTGTGTCTTGAACCAGGATCTCGCCGACCGCTCTGGGGCCCGAGCTCCTCGTGGTCACGACATCGAGGAGCCCCAGACCTTCGCTCGGAGCGCCATCGGAGGTGCAAAAGCTCCGCCCCGCTATCTGGTAACCGGCACATACCGCCAGCACGACGGCCCCTTGGGAGGCGCCGCGCCACAGCGCACCGTCGTCGGCCAAGCGGTCACGGGCCAGGACCTGGGGAGCGTCCTCGCCTCCACCGAGGGTGTAGAGGTCCGCCCCCGGCAGGGCCTGGTCACTTGTGACTTGCACCAGTCGCGCATCGATCCCCCGCCGCAGCGCCCGGCGCTCGAGCACCACGCCGTTGCCGCCGTCGCCGTAGGTGCCGAGGAGATCGGGGTACACGACGACGATTCGCAGCGGTCTCACGGGGCGCTCTGCCTGCCTCGGACCTTCTCCAAGAGGTCCGCAAAAGCGGTGTAGTTCCCCACGAAGTCCACGGCATCGGCCGCCTCCACCGACATCGCCGATGCCCGCACGACCGCCTTCTCGGCGTCGGGCACCCTGTCATGAGCCACATCGCCGTAGTGGAGCCGGACCGAGAGATCCGCGCTGCGCTCCCCCGCCGCCACCACGCAGCGGCCGGCGAGCAGCTCGAAGGGAACGTCCCACAACCACGATGGGTCCCGGCCGTCGGCAACCCTCGCATTGATCGCGACCACCACCGGCGACCCGCTCCTGGCCACCACGTCCAGGAGCTCCAGCCAACCGGCAGGGTTCTTCGCCAGCAGAAGACGGGTCTTCACCCCGCCGATCGTGGCCACCGAGAAGCGACCCGCGACCGACTCGACATCGGTCATTGCCGCCAAGGACGCGGCGGGATCGACCCCGAACGCCTCGGCCGCACAGGCGGCCATGACCGCGTTGCGCCGATTGAAGGCTCCGGGAAGAGAAAGAGCGACCTCGAGCCGAGGGCCATGCCCGAAGGTCGCGAAGCTCTGGCTTCCCTCATGCTCCACCAAGACGTGCAACTCCGGCCTCTTGAACCCACAATCGCATGACCAGCCTCCGTCGTGGTCGAAGCGGATCGCGCCGGTGCACTCGGGGCACCCAACCGAGTCCGCCCGCCAGAGCGATCCTCCGGGCACCCAGGCCACCGCGTCGCTGCCCGCGGCGGCAAACACCACCAGGGGGTCGTCCGCGTTGGCCACCGTCAGCGTGTCGGTGCCCTCCAGCGCGTCGCGCCAGCGCCTGGCGACCATCCGCACCTCGGTGTTGCGGTCCAGCTGGTCACGAGACAGGTTGAGCAACGTCACCACCCGGGGCGCCAACGCCGCCATCGCGGCCGGGACATAGCCCTCGTCCACCTCCAGGACGGCGGTCGAACCAGCGTGTGCCCCGGCGAGCGCGCCCAGGTGGCCGGCGGGCATGTTGGAGCCGGTCGTGTTGGTCACCACGTCGATCCCAGCGCCATCCAAGGCCGCGCAAAGCAGCCGATTGGTGGTCGTCTTGCCGTTGGTGCCGCTCACCAACGCGCTCGGGTAGAGGTGGCCGAGCCTCGCCAACGCCAACGGGTCGATGGCGAGCCCTACCCTCCCCCCGGCTACCGTCCCACCCCCTGCCCCCAGGGCCCGCGACAGCCGGTTCACGGCACGGGTCGCCCGAAGAGCCAGCTTCGTCCGGGGAGGGATCGCCCTCGAAGGCTCTTCCGAAGAGCGACG
The DNA here is from genome assembly GCA_050743805.1 of Acidimicrobiales bacterium. Lineage (GTDB taxonomy): Bacteria > Actinomycetota > Acidimicrobiia > Acidimicrobiales > RAAP-2 > Palsa-461. Next base: position 126 of record JBOGFX010000312.1, on the reverse strand, counting down.
GTGCCCGAGGCCCGACGACGGCTCGTCTCCCACAGACTGCGCAGGCTAACGGCTGGAGCGGGGCGAGCCGCTTGCAACCTGGCCCCGAACGCAGTGAAGGGATCGCCGGGGGGGCTGGCGATCCCT
>JBOGFX010000311.1:0-9320 GCA_050743805.1 Acidimicrobiales bacterium | reverse complement strand
GGTCATCGCGATCCTGGCCGCTTCGATCTGACGGGCAGTCAACCATCCGGGCTCCAGCGCCTGGATCCCAAAGTCTCCGAAGTTGATCGAGGTGCCGCCCTTGGCGATCCCCCGCAACCGGCCCCGTTGCTGCTTGCGGTGCTTGACCTTGCGAGGCATCAGCATGTCAATCGGACTCCCTGCGGAAGTGGGGCGCCTCGTGGTGCTCGTGGCGTGTCTGGCGTTCCATCTGTTCATCCTGAGCCAGCTGGCGCTCAAGGTCATCGGGTTCACTCGGCGTCTCCAGCAGGTCCCGCTGCGTGACCTCCTCTTCTGCCGCGTCAACCTCTGGAGCTGCTGGGGGCTCGGTATCGTCGTGAAGGTCCTCGTCGAGCGTGCTCCCCGGCTCACCCTGGTCCTCGCGACGGCGACCTCCTCCTGCGGTGATCAAACGCCGAGGCCGGCCCTGTCCGGAGGTCTCGCCGACCGCCATCGCCGCCTCCCTGGTGATCTTGTCGTCGATCGAGACCTTGTAGGGGAGGATGTCCCCCTTGTAGATCCACACCTTCACTCCCACGCGGCCGGCGGTGGTCTTGGCCTCCCGAAGTCCGTAGTCGACGTCGGCCCGCAAGGTGTGGAGCGGGACGCGGCCCTCTCGGTAGGACTCCTTGCGGGCCATCTCCGATCCCCCCAGACGGCCGGAGCACTGCACCCGCACGCCCTGGGCTCCAGCCTTCTGCACCGTCTGGACGGCTCGTTTCATCGCTCGACGGAACGCCACCCTTCGAGCCAACTGGTCACAGATCCCTTGGGCGATCAGAGCGGCGTCCATCTCGGGACGCTTGATCTCTTGGATGTTGAGCTGGATGCGATTGGGGAGCCCGGTGATCTCCTCGAGCTTCTTCTTCAGACGGTCCGCTTCGGAGCCCCGTCTGCCGATGACGATGCCCGGCCTAGCGGTGTGAATGTCGACACGAACCCTGTCGTGAGTGCGCTCGACCTCGATGCGGCTGACGGCCGCTGCCTCGAGCTGAGACATCAGGTAGTCACGGATCCGCCAGTCCTCGACAACAAAATCGCGATAACGGCGGTCGTCGAACCATCGCGACTTCCAGTCTGTGGTTACGCCCAACCTGAACCCGTAGGGGTTGACCTTCTGACCCATCAGCTCTCGTCTTCCTCGTCGTCAGTGTCGTCTCGCGTGCGAGCTGGCTCTTCTGCTTCTTCTGTGTCGTCGTTGTCGTCCGTGCCGTCTTCAAGCTCGTCGCCGCCGTGCTCTGGGCTCTCTCGGGTGGAGTCCTCGGTTGTCTCGGTCTCCTCCAGATTCAGCTCCTCTGGGGCGAGCTCGTCGTCTTGGGTCTGGGCCTCTTGCTCGGCGGCGCGTCTTGCGGCCTCCGCCTGGGCGGCACGGCGCCTGCTGAGTCGCCCGGACAGGTCGGCTCTGCGCCTCGAGTACGCGACGCGCCGTGCCCGGCGCGCCTGATCGGCATCGCGCTCGGCACGCCGACGCGCCAGGCGGTCATCATCCATCCTGGTGACCACGATCGTCACATGGCAGCTTCGCTTCGCAATACGCCCCGCGCGACCCCTTGCCCGGGGATGCCAGCGCTTGGCAGTCGGGCCCTGGTCCGCGTAGCAGGCGCTCACATAGAGGTCCTCAGCGTCCAGCTCGTCATTGTGCACGGCGTTCGCTACTGCCGAGGCCAGCACCTTGGAGATGACGACCGCCGCCTGGCGGGAGGTACCCCTCAGGATCTGGGCCGCCCTCTCCGCATCCTGTCCCCTGATGAGATCCAGCACCTGGCGCGCCTTGGGGGCTGGGACCGAGGTGTGTCGCAGGACAGCGCGAGTGCCAGCAACCTCGTTGGTCTTGGTCACGGTCATCTAGCGCCTTCCCGCGCGTTCTTGGCCCGCATGGAAGCGGAAGGTCCGGGTGGGGGCGAACTCACCGAGCTTGTGGCCGACCATCGACTCGGTCACGTACACCGGGACGTGCCTGCGCCCGTCATGGACCGCGATCGTGTGACCGACCATGTCGGGGATGATTGTCGAGCGCCGGGACCAGGTCTTGATGACGCGCTTCTCTCCGGTCGAGTTGAGAGCGTCGACCTTCTTCAAAAGGTGGTCGTCGACGAAGGGACCCTTCTTCAAGCTGCGCGGCACATCGACCTCCTAGCGCCTCGCCCCGCGTGTGCGACGCCGGCGGATGATCAGCTTGTCGGACCCCTTGTGGCGGGCTCGAGTCCGTCCTTCTGGTTTGCCCCAGGGCGAAACAGGATGCCGCCCACCCGAGGATTTGCCCTCTCCCCCACCCAAGGGGTGGTCGACCGGGTTCATTGCCACGCCCCGGGTCTGGGGCCTGACCCCCCTCCAGCGGTTGCGGCCAGCCTTGCCGACCTTGACCAGCTCGGCTTCTGGGTTGCCCACCACGCCGAGGGTCGCCCGGCAATCGATCGCGACCCTGCGCATCTCGGTCGAGGGGAGCCGCAGGGTCGCAAAGCCGCCGTCCTTTGCGACCAACTGGACGCTCATCCCCGCCCCGCGGGCGATCTTGCCCCCGCCGCCGGGTCGGAGCTCGACGTTGTGCACGACCGAGCCGACCGGGATGTAGCGCATGGCCATGGCGTTGCCGGGTCGAACCTCGGCCCCCTGGCCGCTCTGCAAGCGGTCTCCTACCTTGAGGGTTGCCGGAGCCAGGATGTAGCGCTTCTCTCCGTCCAGGTAATGGAGCAGGGCGATGCGGGCGTTGCGGTTCGGGTCGTACTCGATCGAGCTCACCTTGGCCGGGACCCCGTCCTTGTCACGGCGGAAGTCGATCTTGCGGTACAGGCGCTTGTGGCCGCCACCGCGATGGCGGGACGTCTTGCGTCCGTAGCTGTTGCGCCCCCCGCTGCCCGAGAGGGGAACGGTCAGCGAGCGCTCCGGCCTCCTCGCGCTCAGGTCGGAGAAGTCAGCGACGCTCTGGAACCGGCGTCCGGGACTGGTTGGCTTTCGTGGGCGAACGGGCATCTCTCTCAGCCTTCGAACAGGTCGATCTTGTCGCCGGACTGCAGGGTCACGAAGGCCCGCTTGGTGTCGGGCCTGCGGCCCAGGGTGTTGGTCCTGCGGTTTCGTGTGGACTTCCCCTTGCGATTGAGAGTGTTGACGCGCTGGACCTTCACGGAGAACAGCTCTTCGACCGCGCGCCTGACGTCGATCTTCGTCGACCTCTTGTCGACGACGAACACATAGACGCGCTGGTCCATGAGTTTGTAGGTCTTCTCGGACACGACCGGGGCGATGAGCACGGATCCTCTCTCAGCCATCGCCCGAAAGCTCCTTGCGCTCCGGATCGCGCCCCGGCAGGGTGGCGTCGGTAAAGACGACCCAGTCCGCCAGCAGGACCTCGTAAGCATTGAGACCTTGAGCCCCGATCGTCTTGACCTGGGGAAGGTTGGCGAAGGAGCGCCGCGCCACCACGTCATCGCCGGAAAGCACCACAAGGACCCTGCCCAGGAGCCCCAGCGCACCGATCGCCGCCAGCGCCCCCTTGGTCCGGGGCGCCTCCCACGGCCAGCGGTCGACGACGACCACCTTGCCCGCGCCAGCACGATCGGAGAGGGCGCTCGCGAGAGCGAGCCGCACCATCTTCCTGGGGGTTCGCTGGCTGTAGCTGCGAGGCTTGGGGCCGAGAGCGATCCCGCCACCTTGGAACTGGGGAGCCCTGATGGAACCCTGGCGAGCCCTCCCAAGCCCCTTCTGGCGATGGGGCTTGGAGCCGCCACCACGCACCTGGGCCCTGGTCAAGGTGGAGCTGGTCCCCGCGCGGGCCCCTGCCAGCTGAGCGGTGACCACTTGGTGGAGCACCGCTCGATTGGGCTCGATGCCGAAGAGAGCCGGCGCCAGAACGACGGTTCCCAGATCCGCGCCCAACGCGTCGCGGCGTGGGGCGAAACGTTCGATCGGGTCTGGGCGCGACTTGCGCGCCGGCCTCAAGCCGACCGTGCTCACGGCCTGGCTCCGTTTGGTTTCGAGCCGTTCGTCGCGGGCACCTTCACCGAGTTGCGCAGCACCACCATCGCTCCACGAGGTCCGGGGATCGCACCCTTTACGAGCACCAGCTCACGCTCGGGGTCGGCGGAGACGATCTGGAGGTTCAAGGCGGTCACCCGGCGCGCTCCCATCCGGCCCGCCATCTTTGTTCCCTTGAACACCCGGGCGGGCGTCGCGCAGGCACCAATCGACCCTGGCGCCCGGTGGTGCTTGTGGTTCCCGTGCGCAGCGCCCTGGCCCTTGAAGTTGTGACGCTTCATCGGACCGGCGAAACCCTTTCCCTTGCTGACGGCTATGGCGTCAACCCGGTCGCCGGGCGCCCAAAGGTCAGCGGTGAGCTGCTGTCCCACGCTGAAGTCACTGGCATCGTCCAGCCGGAGCTCGACGAGGCGCCTGCCCGGGTCCACGCCGGCTGCCCGGTAATGGCCCTCGATCGGCTTGTTGAGAGACGAGATCCGCCTGAAACCGTAGGTGACCTGGACGGCCGAATAGCCCTCCTTCTCCTGGGTCTTGACCTGGACGACCCGAACCGGCGCCACCCGGAGCACCGTGACCGCGACGGCACGACTCTGGTCGTCCCAGATCTGGGTCATCCCGAGCTTCTCGCCCACGATCGCCTTGGTGGCCACTGTCACAATCTTCCTAGTGGGCCGGAAAAGGGCCCTGCTGCACGCGAATGCTCCGCCCGGTTCCCCGAGCGGAGCGCTCGAACGGTTGGACCCGAGGTCCCCGTACACGCGGGCGCTCGAGCACGTCTGTTGTCTAGCGGGCCATATCGGCCCTTCCCAGCGCGACCGGTGCGGCACCCCGGGAGCAAGCATCCTACACCACACTGAAAACCCCTGCCACGGGCGGTATCGGACCGTTGAGCGCCGCGCTGAGCGCGTTCGGGCGGCCGCTCGCGGCCGTGCCCCGCGAGGCCCCCAGAAGACTTTGCTAGCGTCGCAGCTCGGTCCGGCGTCGGTTGACAGGGGAGGAACGTGCCAACCATCGATACCTCCGACATGATCTGCGTCCACGACGTGCTCAGGCGGGCCTTCAGTGAAGCCCCGTTCCAGATCGCCATGGTCAGCGACGGGGACGTCGAGCACTCAGAGCGCGTGGCGAGCTACATCGAAGAAGTCCTTTGGCTTCTGCGGGTCCATCACGAAGGTGAGGACGAACTGCTCTATCCACTGCTCGCTCTAAGAGCCCCACAATCCGAAGCCATCTTCTCGGCGATGGAGGGCCAGCACGCAGCCGTGGCGGCCGGGCTGGACGCAGCAGGGAAAGCAGCCCGGGCCTTCGCCGGCACGGCGTCCACCGCCGACGGCGGGAGCCTCGCGACCGAGTGCCGAGCCCTGCTCGGCATCCTCGCCCCCCACCTGAGTGACGAGGAGATTCAAGTTCTGCCTATCGCGTCACAGACCATCACCGAACAAGAGTGGGCCGCGCTTCCAAGTCACGCCCTTTCCCAGTACAGAGGAGAGCGACTCTGGCTCGTTCTCGGCCTCGTCTTCGAGGCGATGCCGGCCGCGATGCAAGGTGCGATCCTCGCCCATGTACCGCCTCCAGTGAACGACATGTGGGTCAGCTCGGGTGCTCGGGCATTCGAAGAAGAGCTCGCCGCAATCCGCGGTCATTGACGGCGGGATCATTCAGACGGATCCACTGGCGCCAAGCCTGCCTGCATCGTCCGCGCAGCTGAGCCTGCGATACCAAGCTCGAGAGAACAGCAGAGCGAGCCCGTGGCGAAGAAGCGGGCTCTGGTGGCTTGGGAAGCCAGCCAGGACGGCGACCCGATAACTTACCGTACAGTCAGCTCTGCTGTATCTTGATCTCGATGTTGACGCCCGCTGGCAGATCCAGACGTTGCAGTGAGTCGACGGTCTTGGGCGTGTGCTCGACAATGTCGACCAAGCGCTTGTGCACCCGCATCTCAAAGTGCTCTCTCGAGTCCTTGTACTTGTGGGGCGAGCGGATGACCGTGTAACGGTGCTTCTCGGTAGGCAATGGGACAGGACCTTGAACCTTGGCCTGCGTGCGCAACACGGTCTGCACGATCTTCTCGGTCGATTGATCGAGGACCTCATGGTCGTAGGCCTGCAGCCTGATCCGGATCTTCTGGCGGGGCCCCTCGGGCATTGCGTCGCTCCTACTTCAGGATCTTGATTACCCGACCAGCGCCGACAGTTCGACCACCCTCTCTGATGGCGAAGCGGAGGCCCTCGTCCATGGCGATCGGCTTGCCCAACTCGACGGTCATCTCGGTGGTGTCGCCGGGCATGACCATCTCGGTTCCGCCGGGAAGAGTGATCGCACCGGTCACGTCGGTGGTGCGAAAGTAGAACTGCGGGCGATAGTTGTTGAAGAACGGCTTGTGGCGCCCTCCTTCGTCCTTGGTCAGGATGTAGACGTTCGCCTCGAAGTTGGTGTGAGGGGTGATCGAGCCCGGCTTGCACAGGACCTGGCCGCGCTCCACCTCCTCCTTCTTCGTCCCACGGAGCAAGGCACCGATGTTGTCACCCGCACGGCCCTCGTCCAAGAGCTTGCGGAACATCTCGACCCCGGTCACGACCGACTTCTGGGTGTCACGGAGGCCGACGATCTCGACCTCGTCCCCCACGTGGATCACTCCTTGCTCCACCTTGCCGGTGACCACGGTGCCACGCCCCGTGATGGACATGACGTCTTCGACCGGCATGAGGAGGGGCTTGTCGACGTCACGAGCCGGCTCGGGGATGAAGCTGTCGACAGCCTCCATGAGCTCGTTGATCTTGGCGGTCCACTCGGGGTCGCCCTCCAGGGCCTTGAGCGCGCTCACCCTCACCACGGGGGTGTCGTCGCCTGGGAACTCGTACTCGTTGAGCAGCTCACGGACCTCGAGCTCGACCAGGTCCAGCAGCTCCTCGTCGTCGACCATGTCTGCCTTGTTCAAGGCAACGACGATCGACGGCACGCCCACCTGGCGCGCGAGCACCACGTGCTCTCGCGTCTGAGGCATCGGGCCGTCGGCCGCCGATACCACGAGGATGGCGCCGTCGACCTGGGCGGCACCGGTGATCATGTTCTTGATGTAGTCCGCGTGGCCCGGCATGTCGACGTGCGCGTAGTGGCGGTTGGGCGTCTCGTACTCGACGTGGGCGATGGTGATCGTGATGCCGCGCTGCTTCTCTTCGGGAGCCTTGTCGATCTGATCAAACGGCATGAACGCGGTGTTCGGGTTGTTCTCGGAGAGGACCTTGGTGATGGCGGCGGTCAAGGTCGTCTTACCGTGGTCGATGTGCCCCATCGTCCCCGCGTTGACGTGCGGTTTGGTCCTCTCGAACTTCTTCTTCGCCATGTATAACAACCGCTCCTGCTCGGGGGCGACCCACCTGGGGCCACCGTTACCATCACGCTGTCGCTCTTGGGGACCGACTTCGCAACCACCTACTCCCCTCGGGCCCGGGCGACGATCTCCTTGGAGATCGACTCGGGGACCTCGCTGTAGGCCTCGAACTACATCGTGTAGGTGGCCCGGCCCTGCGTGCGAGAACGCAGATCGGTAGCGTAGCCGAACATGTCGGCCAGTGGTACCTGAGCCCGCACAACCTGGCTCGACCCCCGCTGCTCCATACCCTCGATCTTCCCGCGGCGTGCCGAAAGGTCGCCGATCACGTCTCCCATGTGCTCCTCGGGGGTGACGACCTCCACCGCCATCACCGGCTCCAAGAGCACCGGGGACGCCTTTCTGGCCGCAGACTTGACCGCCATGGAACCTGCGATCTTGTAGGCCATCTCCGAGGAGTCGACATCGTGGTACGAGCCGTCGACCAGGGTGACACGGACGTCGACCATCGGGTACCCGGCGAGCACCCCCGAGGTCAGCGCCTCTTGGATGCCGGCGTCGACCGCCGGGATGTACTCCTTGGGGATCGCCCCGCCCGTGATCTTGTCCACGAACTCGTAACCGCCGCCGGGCCCCGTCGGCTCCAGGTTGATGACGGCGTGACCGTACTGGCCCCTACCGCCGGTTTGGCGCACGTAGCGCTCGCTCACCTCGGTGACCCGCTTACGGATCGTCTCTCTGTACGCGACCTGCGGCTTGCCCACATTCGCGTCCACGTTGAACTCGCGAAGCATCCGGTCGACGAGAACCTCCAAGTGAAGCTCTCCCATCCCCGAGATGACCGTCTGGCCCGTCTCCTCGTCGCTGCGGACCCGGAACGTCGGGTCCTCCTCAGACAGCGCGAACAACGCACGCGAGAGCTTGTCCTGGTCGGCCTTGGTCTTGGGTTCCACCGCGACGTGGATCACCGGCTCTGGGAAGACCAGCGCTTCGAGCTGTATCGGGTGCGCGGGATCGCACAGGGTGTCCCCCGTCGAGGTCAGCTTTAGACCGACGGCCGCGATGATGTCCCCAGAGAAGATCGCGTCCTTGTCCTCGCGGTGATTCGCGTGCATCTGCAAGAGGCGGCCGATCCGCTCCTTCTTGCCCTTGCTCGAGTTGAGGACGCTCCCGCCCTTGCGCAGGGTGCCCGAGTAGACCCGCAGGTACGTGAGCCGCCCGACGTATGGGTCAGTCATGATCTTGAACGCGAGGGCTGCAAAGGGGCCCGAGTCTTCGGGGGCGCGCTCTGTGAGCTCCTCCTTGCCAGGCAGGGTGCCGCCGGTCGGGGGCAGGTCGAGCGGGCTCGGCAGGTAGTCGACGACCGCGTCCAGCAGAGGCTGGACCCCCTTGTTCTTGAAGGCCGAGCCGCACATGACCGGCACTATCTGGGACGCCAGAGTCGCCTGGCGAACCGACCGACGCAGGTCGTCGCCTGTGATCTTCTCCTCGGCCAGGTACTTCTCCATGATCGAGTCGTCGAAATTGCTGAGCACGTCGATCAGCTGGTGCCTTGCCTCCTCGGCCTCCTCGCCGAGTGCGGCGGGGATCTCGGTCTCGTTCCAGCGCTCGCCCATCCCCTCCTCCCAGACGAGCGCGGTCCGCTCCAGCAGGTCGACCACGCCACAGAACCCAGCCTCAGCTCCGATCGGCAGCTGCACGACGGCGGGCATGGCCTCCAGACGGTCACGGATCATCCCGATGGTCCGTGAGAAGTCTGCACCTACCCGGTCCATCTTGGTCACGAAGCAGATCCGGGGAACTCCGTACTTGTTCGCCTGGCGCCAGACGGTCTCGGTTTGGGGTTCGACGCCGGCCACCGCGTCGAAGACTGCGACGGCCCCGTCGAGGACGCGAAGGGAGCGCTCGACCTCTACGGTGAAGTCGACGTGGCCGGGCGTGTCGATGATGTTGATCCAGTTGTCGCGCCAGCGGCAGGTCGTGGCGGCCGACGTGATGG
>JBOGFX010000310.1:0-4767 GCA_050743805.1 Acidimicrobiales bacterium | reverse complement strand
GAGTGCTTGGACCTGGGTCTTCTCGTCGAAGCTGAACACGACGGCCCGCTCCGGCGGCGACATGTAGAGCCCGACGACGTCGACCAGCTTCTCCTCGAAGCACGGGTCGTTCGAGAGCTTGAAGCGGTCGATCTTCCAGGGTTTGAGCTCGTGGTCGCGCCAGATGCGGGCCACGGTGTCCTTGCCGACGCCGTGCCGAGCTGCCATCGTCCGCGTCGTCCAGTGCGTCGAGCCGTCGTCGGGGACGCCGTGAAGCGTGTCGTGAACGACCCCGGCGACCGTGCCGTCGGGCAGCCAGGAACGCCGTCCACGGCCCTTCGCGATCTTTCCGACGCCAGAGACGCCTCCGCTCTCGAAGCGCCGGCGCCACGTCCGCACGCTGTTCGACGAGACGCCAACGCGCCGGGCGATCTCGTAGTTGGCGACGCCGTCCGCCGCCATCAACAGCGCCTTGGCCTGGAGGACGCAGCGATGTGGGGCCGACGTCGAGCGAGCGAGGCGTTCGAGCTCGGCGCGTTGCTGCTCGGAGAGAGGAAGAGGCGGTGCCGCGAGCATCATGGACATGCTCGCATTTTAGCTACTTCAGCTATATCAGCGACGGGACACTAGGTGGCGCCGGCCCACAAAGCTGACGTCGCGACATGGACCGCCGTGGGTGAAGACAAGCAGGGAGGACACAAGAGCCAAACGCTCGCGACCCGTGGTCATGGCCGCCATCGGGACGAAGGGTGGAGACGACGTGGATGATTTCAACCACCGTGCTCACGCGCCTCAGATTGCAAAACGAGGCCCGACGAGCCAGGCAGCGCAGGACCGACGCGCTTTGCACGGTTGCTGCACCACCGAGCGCCTCGATCCGCAGCCTTGGAGGCACCCTTTCAGCGGCCGTATTCACCAAGCTCTGCAGCTGACGCAGTACATCGAGGGCATCCTGGATCCCTCAGCGCCGCACGCCCCCCGCCCAGAGGGGGCTTGGCGATTCCTGGGTCGTGCATGTCTCGGGCAGCGCGGACGGCGTCGACCGAGTCGCTCTGCGTGCCCTCAAGCGGCCGGCCCAGAGGTGGAGGACCGCCGTTCCCCAGGAGGAGTCGAGTGAGGAACGCGAGCCCCTCGATCGCCCAGGTCCCATGGGGCGGCCCGCGGAGCGGAGCAAGATCGAATGGGGACACGGATAGTCACACACGAACCGCGGACTGTGATCGAGCGCTTGGCGCGACACGAGATGTCCCGCGCGTCCTTGGAAGGGCGGTGGCAGCGCCGGCATCTCCTCGATCTCAACCTGAGCTATAGGGTGATGTTGGGCGTTCGACCAGCCCGATCCGACAGGACGCCCGTGCCAGTGTCTACGGCGATTGAAGTGAACACATTGGGCGGACGATAAGTGGACGGTCGTGAGGCTAGACATCCCACGGCTCCAAATGACAAGCGGCGAAGGCAAGTTCGTTCTCTGAGCAGTGAGCTCATATAGGGGACTCCGGGCGGTGGATCCACCATCGAACGGCGGTCCCGAGGCTGCATGAGCATCCCGGCTGGCCTCGGGGGCGGCGACGAGGCGGTTGCCCAGAGCACGTTGCGCTTGGTGAAGCCCCTCACCTGCGGCCCGCCGGGCGTCGTAGTGGGCCCTGGCGCCCGGTGATGCGTTGAGCGAGGTGAAGGCCCACAGATATGTTGGCGTCGGCTGGGAGCGCGAGTCCGAACGGGCCAACGGGCCGACTCGCGCCCGCAGAAGCGATCGAGTCCACCGTCCGAAGGGCACATCGCCTCCGACCAGGGTGTTTTTTGTTGACACCGAGGTCAAGAGCCTGTAACAATGCCAAAGTTTGGGGATGGGGGGCTGGCGTGCTCAGAAGCCTGATGCGAGTCGGCATCGTCGCGCTCGGCGCGTCGGTACTGGTCGTTGCCACCAGCAGCGCCTCGCTGGCCAGCGCACCCGGGACGCATCGCGCGGCCCACAAGGTGAAGAGGCACGCGGCACACAAGGCGACGGGTGCAAAGCAGGCTTCGTCCTACTGCACCCTTCTGTCGAGTGTCCAGGTCGAGCAGCTCATGGGCACGTCGGTCACCTCGACAGAGCACCACGGGGACTTCAGCGACCTCGCGGGCTGCACCTGGAGGGGCGCTAACCCGAACAACGTCGACGGTGCCAGCGTGACGGTAGACGTGAATCGCCATGGCGGCACGTTCCCGTCATCGGCAGCTTGCACACCCGCGGAACAAGGCCAGGCCGTTCCGGCGCTTGGGACAGAAGCCTTTTTCTGCGGGATAATGCTCACAGCCAAGAAGGGGTCCGTCGCCGTCAGCTTGGAAGCACCGGGCACGTCGGCAAGCGAAGCGGACTTCGTCGCCGATGTCAGCCAGATCTTCCGGGAGCTGGGTACCGGCTAGCCAAAGCGCCGCCGCCGAGGAGGTGTCTTTCAACCACAGCGAGTGGTTGTCGGGCATTCGAGAAGCTGGCCCTCAGGATGAGTGCCGGTCACCCAGCTGAGAGGAGCTGGTTTCAAGGCCAGCCCCCAGTTCGAGGCCCGTGGGCGATTGTCTCCGCCACCGTGATGCGGCCGTGGGAACACGATGCACCTATGATGGGCGGATGGTTCGCTCCGCAGAAGATCTGAAGCTCGACTTGGTCGGTGGCCTAGTGACCGTCAGCGACGAGGCACGCAAGGTGGTCCTCGATGCGATAGCCGAGGAACCCGACTCAGAGAACCTTGCCTTGTGGCTTGAAGTGCGAGGCGTCCAAGCGGGCAGTTTTGTGTATGACCTCTACTTTCAGGCGCTTCGCGACGCGGGCGAGGACGACGTCATCACCGCCTCCGAGGAGCTTGCCATCGTCATTCCAGCGACGAGCGCAGAGCGTCTGGCCGGTGCGAGGCTCGAATACTCCGATGAGGGCGGCGGCGGTCTCGTGCTGGCGAACCCGAACGTTCCCACCGCTCAAGAGACAGCGCCGGGCGTGCCACCCGAGGCATTGGAAGCTGGCATCGAGACCCCCGAGGCACTCCGTGTGCGTTCGGTGCTCGATAGCCTGATCAATCCGTCGATAGCGGCCCATGGTGGAAGGGCGGACCTCATCGCCTACGACGTCGCCGGTGGTGTCGCCTATCTTCGGTTGTCGGGTGGATGCCAGGGCTGCGCGATGTCACGCATGACGCTCACTCAGGGAATCGAGACCGCACTGAAAGAAGAGGTCCCCGAGATCACGTCGGTCGTCGACGTGACGGATCACGCAGAGGGAGAGAACCCCTACTACTAAGGATCCTGGGGGCGGCTCGTGGACCTTGCCCTCGTCTGGGGGTGCGTTGCCGGTGGCGCAACTATAGGTGCTGCAACCGAGTCCCTGGCCGGCCGCCTCGTGGCGGCTCAGGGCGAGGCAGGGACCTTGGACCCGGCTCGCTCTGTTGAAGGAGCACACCTCGCCGCTCTTAGCCTCCAGGGGGCCCCGCGGCCAACTACCTCTGAGAGACGGATCTGTGTGGCCGCCTCAACGGTGGTCACCGCCACGCTCTTCTTGCTTGCAGCGGTGCGGCTCGGGTCGGTCCCTCATCTGGCCGCGTATTGCGCGTTGCTGGCCGGCTTGGTCGCCGTGTCGATCGCGGACCTTCGGCTCGGGATCATTCCCCGGATCATGCTCTATCCGGCATTTGGCCTGTGCCTGGCAGGACTGGTTGGCGCCTCTTGGGCCGAGGGGCGTTGGTTCTCACTCGTGTGGGCGGTGGCAGGAGGGGCGATCGCGTTCGGTGTGTTCTTTGCGCTCTGGTGGTTCTTCCCGAACGGGATCGGCTACGGCGACGTGAGGTTGGCCGGGGTCCTGGGCGCAAGCCTCGGCTGGCTCGGTCCGGGCGAGCTCTATGTTGGTTTCCTAGCCGCGTTCCTCTTGGGGACCGCTTTCGGCGCCGCCGTCATGGTGGTGCGCCGTAGCGGTCGCGGGACTCGCTTTGCATTTGGTCCTTCGCTTGCTGCGGGTGCCGCCTTCAGCGTCTTGTGGGGTGGGTGGATCATTCAGTTGTGGCGGGGTCACGCCTGAGGCACATCTGGACACGAGGCACGATGCATCGACCGTCTGGATGACGCGATCTTGGGGATGGGGACGGTCGTCTTGTCCCGTTCGGAACGTCAACCCATCCACGATGGAGATTCACGAGCTGGCCGATGGGCCAGCGTTCGCGCGTTAGGGATCCCATCGCGGGGCGCACGCGGACGATCCGAGACATCGCCATGGGCGGCGGATCGTGCCCGTAGAAGTAACTTGGGATGGTGCTGCGCTTTCTCACGGCCGGTGAGTCCCACGGCCGATCGATTGTCGTGATCGTCGAGGGACTGCCTGCGGGGATGCCCTTCGTCGAAGCCGACGTCCAGCGAGAGCTGGCTCGCCGGCGCCTCGGCTATGGCCGCGGGCCGCGCATGCGCTTCGAGGCCGACAGCGTCACCCTGGTGGGCGGGGTTCGCCACGGCCGAACCCTCGGATCCCCGGTGGCGATCGAGATCGCCAACTCCGAGTGGCCCAAGTGGACAGAAGAGATGTCCCCGGCTCCCGGGACCCCCTCCAAGATCCTGACCCAGCCCCGTCCGGGCCATGCGGATCTCGCGGGGATGCAGAAGTACGGCTTCGCAGACGCTCGCGACGTCCTGGAGCGGGCATCCGCGCGTGAGACCGCTGCGCGGGTTGCCGCCGGGAGCCTGGCCAAGCGTCTCCTGGGCCTTCTCGGCGTGGAGATAGTGAGCCATGTCGTCCAGCTCGGCGAGGCGCGCGCCGATCGGGGTCTTCGGCCC
>JBOGFX010000309.1:0-22594 GCA_050743805.1 Acidimicrobiales bacterium | reverse complement strand
GTCGCCGAGCTCGCCGCCGACCGGGAGTTGGAAGAGGAGAAGGTCACCGAGATCCTCCGCCATGCGGCCGAGCCCCTTTCTCTCTCCGAGCCGTTGCGTGAGGACGGCGACGCCGAGCTCGGCGACGTGGTCGAGGACCGCTCCGCAGAGTCCCCCTTCGAGGTAGCGGCGGTCTCTCTCCTGCCCGAGGAGATAGGGCGGCTCCTGTCGCCCCTGGACGACCGGGAGCGCGAGATCCTGCGTCTGCGGTTCGGCCTGGACCGGGGCGAGCCCAGGACCTTGGAGGAAGTTGGCGAGCACTTCAATCTCACCCGCGAGCGGATCCGTCAGATCGAGGCCAGGGCGATGTCCAAGCTGCGCCACCCGTCTTCGGACACAGGCGCCCGCGACCTGCTCACGGTTTGAGCCCTTTATGAAGAAGCTCCTGCTGGCTCTCGGTCTCCTGGGCTTGGCTGCAGCGATAGCGGCCCGCCGCCTGCGCGAGGCGCAGCCCTAAGGGGCGAACACGGTCCGGGGGGTGTTCCCTTCGGCTCGCTGCCTCCTGCGCAGGCCCACCGCCAGGGCCGCCGCCGCGATGGTCATGGTGGTGAGCAGCGGAGCGGCCGTCGCTATTCGATCCCTCAGGCGCACGGGCTTTGTGAACTCGCAGCGTTCCCAACCCCGCTCGCGCGCGAGCTTGACCAGGGCACGATCCGGGTTCACCGCGACGGGGCGCCCCACCAGCTCGAGCATGGGGAGGTCCGCGGCGGAGTCCGAGTAGGCGCTGGAGATGCCGAGATCGATCCCGACGCTGGTGGCGAGCGACGCGATCGCGCGAGCCTTGCTTGCCCCGTCGGCGAAGAAGGCCATCTTTCCCGTGTAGCGCCCTTGGCGGTCCACCTCGGCCTGCGAGCAGATGGTCCCGTCTGCTCCGAGGAGCTCGGCCATCGGGAGCACGACCTCTTCGGGGGACGCCGACACGAGGTAGACCCGCTCGCCCTTCTCGTGGTGGCTGGTCATGAGGTCCAGGGCCTCGGCGTAGATCAGAGGCTCCACCGTCTGGAGGAGCGTCTCGCGCACGATCTGGCGAACCCGTGTGCGGTCCCAGCCCTTGGTGAGCGACAGGAGGGTCTCTCGCAGCGTTCCGAGCCTGGCTTCGCCGGCCCCCATCTGCGCATAGACGAGCTGAGAGGCGGCGGCCCGCAGAGCGGTTCTCCGGTTGATCAGGCGCTCACGGCGCAGGGGCCGGGTGAACGCCGCCATGGAGGCCTTGGTGATGACCGTCTTGTCGAGGTCGAAGAAGGCCGCGCTCTGCACGAACAGATGTTAGGAGGGCTCCACCGGCTCCGGCACGCATGGTCCCAAGTGGGCGCAAGCCCCTATCGGAGCCGTCGCCTTCGCTGGAGAGCTTGCGCCATCTCGGACCCCAAGGGCGGGCCATCGGCCCCATTTCGAGGTCGCACGTTTGCACCTTGACCAGGGAAGTTTCCCGGAGGGGGCGTCGGGACCCAGGGGTTCCTTGCCCAGCCACGCCTCCGCTCGCTAACCTCGCTGCGCCCGCCATGGGATCGAGACCTTGCTGAGCATCATCAATCCACACCTCAGCGTCGCCCTGGTCATGGGAACAGAGGAGCGCGTTGTGTGGGCGGCTGCGCTCCGCTTCGTGCCGTGCGATCTTGGAGCCGGGTACGGCATTGAGAAGGCGTCGGCACCGAGCACGAGGGAAAGGAAAGCAGTTCGCGCATGCCAGCAATGAGCCAGGTGGCCGCCGAGAGCTACCAAAACTTCCATCTCGGTGGCACAGACAAGATCTGGCTGGCCCTTGCGCTGGTGGCCGGCGTGATCGGGATCCTCTCGGGGCTGGCGTTGATGCGCGGGGTGCTGCGCGAGGAGCAGGGAACCGCCACCATGCGCGAGATCGCCCTGGCGATCCAAGAGGGCGCAAAGGCCTTCTTGAAGCGCCAGTTCAAGGTGATCGCGATAATCGTGGTGCCGCTCGCAGTTCTCATCTTCTTCACTGCGACCAAGGTCACCCGGCCCGACGGCACCGTTGCATTCGGCTTCGCGGAGGCTGGGATCCTGAGGGTCGTCTGCTTCCTGGTCGGAGCAACCTTCTCGGGTCTCACGGGCTTCATCGGGATGAGCGTTGCGGTGCGGGGCAACGTTCGGACCGCCGCAGCGGCCCGGGGCGGCCAGCTCCCTGGAGCGCTCCGAGTGGCCTTCCGTTCCGGTGCGGTCACCGGCATGCTGTGCGTCGGCCTGGGGCTGCTCGGATCCACGGCCATCTTCTTCATCTTTCAAAACTCGGCTACGGCCGTCTTGGTCGGGTTCGCGTTCGGGGCGTCTCTGCTGGCGCTGTTCATGAGGGTCGGGGGCGGCATCTTCACCAAGGCGGCGGACGTAGGTGCTGACCTGGTCGGCAAGGTCGAGGCTGGGATCCCAGAGGATGACCCCCGCAATGCTGCGGTCATAGCCGACAACGTCGGCGACAACGTCGGGGACTGTGCCGGGATGGCCGCAGACCTCTTCGAGTCCTATGTCATCACGATCATCTCGTCTTTGATCTTGGGCTTCGCCGCGTTCCGCACGATCCACCACAACCCGACTCCGGCGGTTCTGTACCCGCTCATCGTCCCGGCCATGGGGATAATCGCCTCGATTGCCGGCGTGCTGCTGGTGCGCTCGCGCCGAAAGGACCGCAACGCGCTGTCGGCGATCAACCGGGGGTTCTGGAGCGCCGCGGCGGTCACGGTCGTGGGTGCGTACCTCGTGGCCGAGTTCTACGTCCACAACCTGAAGGTCTTCTATGCGGTCCTCACCGGGGTGGTCCTCGCCCTCGTCGTCAGCCAGATCACCGAGCAGTTCACCTCGACCGAACGCAGCCCGGTGCGTGAGATAGCAGAGTCGGCGCGGACCGGCCCGGCGACCACCGTGCTGTCCGGCATCTCGATCGGCCTCGAGTCTTCGGTGTGGGCGATCATCGCGATCGCGATCGCGATAGCGGTTGCGATCGGTTTGGGCGGGGGGAACATCGAGTTCACCTTCTACCTCGTCGCCCTCATCGGGATAGGCCTGCTCGCGACCACGGGGATGATCGTCTCCGAGGACAGCTTCGGGCCGGTTTCGGACAACGCGGCCGGTGTCGCCGAGATGTCCGGGGAGTTCTCCGGGGAGGCGGAGCGGATCATGGTCAGCCTGGACGCGGTCGGCAACACGACCAAGGCGATCACCAAGGGGGTCGCCATTGGCTCGGCCGTGATCGCCGCTGTCGCGCTGTTCGCCTCCTTCATAGAGACGATCGGCAGCCAGCTCAACCTGGGAGTTTCGGGCACCAAGCTGTTCAACCAGATCTTGACCCAGATCAACGTCGCCAACCCGACGACCTTCATCGGGCTTCTCGTCGGCGGGTCCGTGGCCTTTCTCTTCTCGTCTCTCGCGATCCGGGCGGTGGGGCGTTCGGCCGGGACCGTCGTTCACGAGGTTCGCCGCCAGTTCAGAGAGCACCCCGGGATCATGGACAACACAGAGAAGCCAGAGTACGGGCGCGTGATCTCGATCTGCACCGCCGCCGCCCAGCGAGAGCTCGCCACGCCGGCGCTGCTCGCCATCCTGACCCCGGTGATCATCGGCTTCGGCATCAACTACAAGGCACTGGGGGCCTTCCTGGCGGCGGCGATCCTGACCGGCCAGCTCATGGCGAACACCCTGTCCAACTCCGGAGGGGCCTGGGACAACGCCAAGAAGTACATCGAGGACGGCCACGAAGGCGGCAAGGGATCCGAGACCCACAAGGCTGCGGTCATCGGCGACACGGTGGGCGACCCGTTCAAGGACACCGCGGGACCCGCGCTCAACCCTCTCATCAAGGTGATGAACCTGGTCTCCTTGCTCATCCTCCCAGCGGTGATCACCCTGCGACACACCGATGCGCGCTTCGCGGTCGCCGGCATCTCACTTGTGATCCTCTTGTCTGCGATCGCCTTCTCCAAGCGCAAGACCCAGGCTTTGGACAGCGATGAGAACACACCGGTCCCCGCGGCCCGGGTCGTGGTGGCGGAGTAGGGGGAGAGGGCGGCTCAGAGCGCGGTGAAGGCATGCTCCTGTTACGGGGTACGAGCGAGCAGGGAACCCTGCGCCCAGCTGGGCCGGTTCTGCGCAGATGGCGCGGGGGTATTGGAGGACCGGATGCGTCGCGTGGCCGCCCCGGGCCTTCTAGCCTTCTTTGAGACCGCTGCCAGCGCGGAGGTGCGATAGGTGCCCAAGGCGCTCGTCATAGTCGAGTCCCCGGCAAAGGCACGCACCATCGCGGGCATGCTCGGGCCGGACTTCGTCGTCGAGTCCTCGGTCGGCCACGTCAGGGACCTCCCGCGGGGGGCAGACGAGATCCCCGCCGCCTACAAGGGCGAGGAGTGGTCGCGCCTGGGTGTGGACGTCGACAACGGCTTCAAACCGCTCTACGTCATCTCGGCCGAGAAGAAGTCGGTGGTGGCCAACCTCCGAAAGCAGCTGAAGAAGGCCGACGAGCTCTACCTCGCGACGGACGAGGACCGTGAGGGGGAGTCCATCGCGTGGCACCTTTTCGAGGTCCTTGCTCCCCAGGTTCCCGTGAAACGGATGGTCTTCCACGAGATCACCCCCTCTGCGCTCCAGCGGGCGGTCGAGGAGCCCAGAGATCTCGACCGCCGCCTCGTGGACGCCCAAGAGGCGCGTCGGATCCTTGACCGTCTCTACGGCTACGAGGTCTCACCGGTCTTGTGGAAGAAGGTCATGCCGCGCCTGTCCGCGGGTCGGGTGCAGAGCGTCGCGACGCGCATGGTGGTCGAGCGTGAGCGGGCGCGCATGGCATTCCGCTCTGCAACCTGGTGGGGCCTGGAGGCGACACTCAATGCCCCTGGTGATCTGCGCGCCGGTGGGCAGAGCTCGCACACGGCTCCCCCCACATTCGTGGCGTCTCTTCTGTCCGTCGATGAAATGGCGGTCGCGACCGGCCGCGATTTCGGCCCCGACGGGCTCCTCGGCGATTCCAAGGCCGTGCACGTGCTCAGCGAATTCGAGGCACGAGGCCTCGCCGACGCGATCCAAGGCTCGGAACTGACGGTCACCTCGGTCACCGAGCGGCCTTTTCGCCGGTCTCCCTCAGCTCCGTTCATGACCTCGACCCTCCAGCAGGAGGCGGCCCGCAAGCTCCGTTTCAGCGCCCAGCGCGCGATGTCCGTGGCCCAGCGCCTCTACGAGCAGGGCTGGATCACCTACATGAGGACCGATTCGACGACGCTGTCCGACGAGGCGCTGGCGGCGGCCAGGAAGCAGGCGACCGAGCTGTACGGCCCTGGCTATGTGCCATCGGGCCCGCGACGCTA
This sequence comes from Acidimicrobiales bacterium, assembly GCA_050743805.1. GTDB lineage: Bacteria > Actinomycetota > Acidimicrobiia > Acidimicrobiales > RAAP-2 > Palsa-461. The sequence continues at coordinate 17,255 of JBOGFX010000309.1, read as the reverse complement.
CGAGCGCAAGGTGAAGAACGCGCAAGAGGCTCACGAGGCGATCCGTCCCGCGGGCCAGAGTTTCAGGACACCAGAGCAGGCCGCGCGGACTCTCTCGGGCGACGAGCTGCGCCTCTACGAGCTGATCTGGAAGAGGACGGTCGCCTCACAGATGAACGACGCCACCGGGACGAGCGCGCAGGTGCGCCTCGGGGCAAGGGTGCCTCCCGGCGAGCTGACGATCTCCTCATTGGAGCTGGCCGCGAACGGAAGGGTGATCACCTTCCCGGGCTTCTTGCGTGCATACGTCGAGGGCGACGACGACCCCGAGGCGGAGCTGGCCGACCGCGAGGTCCTGTTGCCCGCGATGAGCGAGGGTGACTCGGTCCGGGCCTTGGCTGCGGAGCCTGGCTCGCACACGACCAACCCGCCCGCCCGTTACACCGAGGCGTCTTTGGTCAAGTCTATGGAGGAGCTTGCGGTGGGACGGCCCTCCACCTATGCGAGCGTCATCTCGACCATCGTCGATCGGGGCTATGTGTGGAAGAAGGGCTCTGCGCTCGTCCCCAGCTTCACTGCGTTTGCGGTCGTCGAGCTGTTGGAGCGGCACTTCGGAGAGCTGGTGGACTACGGGTTCACGGCCTCGATGGAGGACGACCTGGACCAGATCGCCGAGGGCCATGAAGAGGCTCTGCCCTGGCTGACCCGCTTCTACTTCGGCAAGCACGGCAACGGCGGGGGCAGCGCTCAGCCGCCCGAGCCCGAGGGCGATGGCAACCCCGACCTCGGTGGTGACACTCTGCGCCTCGGCCTGAAGGCAGCGGTGGCGCTGCACTTGGGCGAGATCGACGCCAGGCAGATCAACTCGATACCGATCGGCGAGGACCAACAAGGACGTGCCCTGGTGGTGCGGGTGGGCCGCTATGGCCCCTACCTCCAACGCGGCGACGAGCGGGCATCGATCCCCGAGGACCTCGCTCCCGACGAGCTGACCCTGGAGCGGGCTCAAGAGCTTCTCGCGGCCCCCTCAGAGGACCGCACCCTGGGGACCGACGTCGACAGCGGTTTGGAGGTCCTGGTCAAGTCGGGACGCTTCGGGCCCTATGTTCAGCTGGGAGAGACCCCCGAGAGCGGCCACAAGCCTCGCACCGCTTCTCTGTTCGCGTCCATGTCGGCGCAGACGCTGAGCCTGCAAGAGGCTCTGCAGCTGCTCTCGATCCCAAGAGCCGTGGGTGTCGATCCCCATTCGAACGAGGAGATCGTCGCCCACAACGGCCGGTTCGGTCCCTACCTGAAAAGGGGGTCCGACACCCGCAGCTTGGAGTCCGAGGGCCAGCTACTCACGATCTCCCTGGACGAGGCGCTCGAGGCCTTCTCGCGCCCCAAGACGAGGCGCGGGCGCGCGGCTCCCGTGGCGTTGCGCGAGCTCGGTGCCGACCCCGGATCGGGGGCAACGGTCGCGGTGAGGGAGGGGCGTTTCGGGCCTTATGTGACCGACGGCTCGGTGAACGCCTCTTTGCGTCGGGGCGACAATGTGGAGTCGATCACCTTGGAGAGGGCATCAGAGCTCCTTGCCGAGCGGAGGGCAGCGGGCCCGCGCACCCCGCGTGCGGCCAAGAGGCCCTCCGCCAACAAGGTTGCGAAGAAGGCCACGGGCAAGCGGGCCGCGGCGAAGAAGGCCACGGGCAAGCGGGCCGCGGCCAAGAAGGCGCCCCCCAAGCCGAAGGGGGCATCTTCCAAGCGACCGGGCGCAGAGGAGACCTAGGGCCCTGCGTCGCGGTCGTCTCTCAGCGCGGTAAGGCGCCCCGGGAGGAGCCAAGATGGAGAGATGGGCCCCCATGTGACCGAACCGGGCCGTTTGATCGCCTTGGAAGGGATCGATGGTTGCGGGAAGAGCACCCAGGCAAAGCTTCTCGCTGAGGCGCTCGGCGTCCAGCTGACACGGGAGCCCGGCGGGACGGCCGTCGGCAGCGCCATTCGAGAGATCCTTTTGTCCACGGACCTTGTCATCTCTGCGAGGGCAGAAGCGCTGCTCGTTTTGGCCGATCGTGCCCAGCACGTCGAGGAGGTGATGCGCCGTGCGATCGCTTCGGGCGCCTGGGTGGTGACCGAGCGTTTCGAGGGGTCCACCCGCGCCTACCAGGGGGCGGGACGGCTTCTCGGATGCAGTTTGGAGCCTCTTCTCGAGTTTGCGGCTGGCGGGGTCTCGGCGGACCTTTCGATCCTCATCGACGTCGCCCCCGAGGTGGCCCGGAGCCGGCTCGGTTCAGAACCAGATCGACTAGAGGCGATGGACTCCGGCTTCCACGCGACGGTCGCTGACGCCTACCGCAAGCTCGCGGCCGCATCGCCGGACCTCTGGGAGGTGGTGGACGGGAACCGCAGCGTCGAGGAGGTTGAGCGCTCTGTCAAAGAGGCAGTTGCGAGGAGGCTCGGCTCCCCGCCAGCCGAACGGCGGTGAGCCCACTTCGTCCTGCCTCTGAGCTGTTCTCCCAGGTCATTGGGCAGGATCAGGCCGTCACTTTCTTGAAGAGCGCGGCGCTGCGTCCCGTCCACTCGTACCTGTTCGTGGGGCCACGAGGCGCGGGATCGAGACCTGCCGCCGTCGGCTTCGCAGCTGCGTTGCTCTGCCCCGATGCGGGTTGCGGTCAATGCGAGACCTGCCGACGTGCGCTCTTTGGAACCCATCCAGATCTCGTCTTCTTCGAGCGGACCGGCGCCGCCCTCAGCGTCGACGACGCCCGGAGGCTCGCTCTCCTGGCGCTGCGAAGACCGTTCGAGGCCGGGAGGCAGGTGTTGGTGGTGACCGATATGCACCTGGCGGTCCGCTCCGCCCCGGTGCTTTTGAAGACCGTCGAGGAGCCCCCGCCGACGACCATCTTCGTTTTGCTGGCCGACGTGATCCCTCCCGAGCTCGTCACGATCGCGAGCCGCTGCGCCATTGTCAACTTCCGACCGCTCACCACGACATCGATACAGGCCTGGCTCGAAGCTGAGCACCTGGAGAGGCGTCGTGCGCACGCGATCGCTCAAGGGGCGGCGGGGGACCTGGAGAGAGCACGTCTGCTGGCGGAGGACACCGGGTATGCCGAGCGTCAAGAGCTCTGGCGCTCGGTGCCGAGGCGCCTCTCGGGGGACGGAGCGGCGGTTGGCGAACTGGTCCGCGAGCTGCTCAACGCGACCGATGCTGCGCTCGCCCCCCTCCGTGAGCGCCACGCTCATGAGCTCGAGGTGCTCGAGGCAGAGGCCGCGAGCTTCGGTGAACGCGGAGCTCCTCGCCGGCGTGAGATCTTGGAGCGTCAGCATCGCGAAGAGCGACGATTCAGGGGCGAGGAGATCCTCGCCGGTCTTGCTGTGCTGGCCCGCAGCTATCGGGACCGCATGAGAGAAGCTATGTCCGCGGGTGCAGGGTTCGATGAGCTGGATCGCTGCGTTCGGGCTACGGGTGCGATAGGGCGAGCGGCGGCGAGCTTCGAGCGCAATCCCAATGAGACTCTCCTTGTGGAATCGCTGCTCATCGCGATCGGACCGCAGGATTGAAAAGCGGGCGTACGATGCATGGCCCGGCCTCGGGCCGCATGCCTGGGTAGCTCAGTCGGTAGAGCAGCGCACTCGTAATGCGCAGGTCAGGAGTTCGAATCTCCTCCCAGGCTCCGTATCACCACAGCTGTCCATGGCCAAGTTTCAGTCCCCACTGGCGGCCACCAGAAGTCCCCACCCCCGCACTGTGATTTTCAACTCTAGGTGTGCGTCGATTTGGAGTCGCTGGCGCAGGCGCAGGCGCAGGCGGGCGAGCTCGTCGAACGCCCACTCGACACAGCCGACCAGTGAGACTGGTCTTCACGCCACGTGGATGGGAGGACTACACCTACTGGCAGAGGGCCGATCGGCAGAAGCTCAAACGGCTCAACCGGCTGATCGACGAGGCACTACGCGACCCTGCGAGAGGCGTCGGAAAGCCCGAGTCGCTGAAGCAGGCCCTCGCGGGCCTGTGGTCGCGCCGGACAGACGAGGAGCACCGACTCGTGTACCAGGTGGTGGGTGAGGATCTGATCGTGCACCAGGCTCGCTATCACTACGAAAAGTGAGCGGGGACCATGCCACCTAGCTGGCGACCGACCTTGATCGGTGGGTCGCCAACTCAATAGCTGGGGTCTCCAACGTGGGCACCGAGGAGCGCTTGACCGGGGACCGCTGGACCCGGCGTCATTCGTCGTCCCAGGCATTGGCAGTGCGGTCGAAGATCGTGCTGACCTGTGCCCAGGGGGACTGCACCCAGGGCCAGATCGCCGCGGACCTCGGCTCCAACCCGGTGACGGTGGGCAAGTGGCGGGGCCGATTCGCCGAGGGTCGCCTCGACGGCCTGGTCGACGCGCCTCGCCTGGGGACGGCACGGACGATCGACGACGACGTGATCGAAGCCAGCGCTTGACCTCAGACAATGGAGCCTGGGAGGAGATTCGAACTCCTGACCTGGCTGCTTCGGTGTGAACGCCCTCTCCGAACGCGGGCCACGATCTCTCACCTCCGATAGGCGGCTAAAGCCCACGCGGGGCCCCAGTTGGAAAAAGTCTTGACGTGTGGACCAGCGGTAATGGCCGTTACGGACTGGATTGGGTCGAGGTGTTCTCGAGCTGCCCCTCCAGCGCCAACAACTCGGTGGCGGCCTCCACGTCCAGAGGACGCGAGAGGTGAAAACCCTGAGCCGCGATGCAGTGTTCCTGCAGAAGGAACTCAAGCTGCGTCGGAGTCTCAACTCCCTCGGCAATCGTCTCTAACTGCAGGGCGATAGCCAACTGGATGATCGTGCGGACTAGCTGCTGACTATGGCTCGAATGGTCGAGCGCGCTGACAAACGACCGGTCTATCTTCAACGAGTGCACCGAGAACTTCTGCAGGTAAGCGAGCGAGCAATAGCCCGTGCCGAAGTCGTCGATAGCCACCCGCGCACCGATTCGTCGAAGGGCTTCAGTTCTTCGGGCCGTTTGATCGGAATCCAGCATCAGGCAAGTCTCGGTGATTTCGATCGTGAGGGCGCCAGGCGCCAGCCCAGTCGTGTCGAGGGCTTCTTTGACCATGTCGACAAACTCGACGCGGTCGAATTGGCGCGCTGACGCATTCACCGAGACATAGATGGCGTGTCCGGCGTCCCTCCACGCCGCCGCCTGCTGGCACGCTTGTTTGAGGACCATCTGGCCGACCTCGAAGATGAGTCCGGACGCCTCAAGGGAACCGATGAACTCCCCCGGTGCGATCACGCCGTGGACAGGATGGCGCCACCGCAGCAAGGCCTCGAAACCCACGACGGTCTGGTCACTCAGGCTGAAGATGGGCTGGTATACCAGGAAGAATTGGTCTCTGCTGAGCGCCACCCTCAGCTCCGCGTCCCGCGCGATCCGCGAGTCGATGACATCTCGCATCTCGGGCCGATACAACACGTATTGCCCGCGCCGTTCGGCCTTGGCCTCGTACAACGCAATATCAGCGTCGCCAATCAACAACTCTGCTGACTCTCGGACACCCGAAGCGATACCGATGCTCGCTGTTTGCACCCTCACAGTTTGAGCACCTTGACCGAGGGTGAATGGTTTGGACAGCGAGCTCAGGAGCCGACGCGCCACTGCTTCCGCGTCGAGTGCCCCTATGGCATCTTCCGCCAGGACCACAAACTCGTCGCCTCCAAATCGACCGATCGTGTCGCTCGGTCGCAGGTTCGCCCTAAGGCGATCTCCGAATTGACAAAGAAGATCATCGCCGGCCGCATGGCCCAGGCTGTCATTGACGTCCTTGAACTCATCGAGATCCACGAAAAGGACCGCGATCTCGGTCATCCCTCGCTGGGCACGGGCAAGCATCTGCCCCAGACGATCGAAGATCAGCTCGCGGTTTGGAAGATCCGTGAGCTGATCGTGAAGGGTTTGATGGCGTAACTGTTCGGTGCGCTGAGCGACGAGCTGGAGTGACCGCACTCTCGCCCTGTTTGGAACATGGATCAGCAGGAACAGCAGAAGCGCGATGAGTAGACCTGCAAGGGTCACAACCAGGCCCTGGGCCGAGCCTGCTGCCAGGGACGCGGGCGCGGACAACGATACTGACCACGCACCGGGTCCCATGAGCTTGAAGGTCTGCGACAGGTCGCCGGACGTCGCAGGGTTGCCAACAAGGCGGATGGGCGCCCGAGACGGGTTTGCGTAGGAAAGCGCAGCTGACCAGCTGGAACGACCGGCGAGCACGGGAAGGACGATGTCAGCTGCTTGGAACACACCCAGGACCCACCCCGAGAGACTTGCGATCCGTGCGGCCTTCGTCGCCGGCTTTCCCGAGGCGTAGACAGGGGTGATGGTAGTTACGAGGCCGGCCGCGCTAACCGCCTTCAGCAACGCTGTGGTTATGCCGTTCTCCTTCGGATCGGGCGTGGACGCCACCAGTGTTGCCAAGTTTGCAGCCGCTGGCTGTCCGGAGCTTTCGGCTGCCTTCAACAGTGTCCCGACAGGCATGGCACAGTAATTCAGGGTCGGCTTGGCCAAGCCAATCAGCGACTTCAACGCTGCGGGCGTCAGGGGCATCCCCTTCGACAGTTGGACTACGCCCGTGCGGGTGAGGCAGATAGGAGAAGGCTGGGTTGTCGGCGTCAAGATAGATGGTGTCGTCGGCGGAAGTCCGAACGGTGGGTCGGTCTCGACGGTCGACTGAAAGGCCGCCAATTGCGTTTGCGGGACCTTTTCGATGAACGTGAGGCCGAACGACCCTGGGTAAGTCGCGGTCTGAGCCAGCTGGTGGAACCACGTGGAGAACTCGCCATTCGTCAACTTAGGAGTGGACTCGACAAGGATTGCCGCGGTAGAGGTAAGCCCAGCATCTCTTTGCAGCGAGATTGTCAGCGCGTCGGCAACCTGGCGCGCGGAGCTTTGGAACTGGCCAACCGCCTGACGATGAATGTGCCTACTCCAGGCGGCCCCGCCGAGCACCGAAGCGGCGATCCCGGCTAGCAGTACGAGGACGGCCATGTAGTGGTACGCGCGGAGGCGAGCCGTCGAGACCGACACTTGCGATTCCGGTTTCCAAGCTCCCGACGTACGGCCTCCATCAGGTCATCCCCGAGTGCCAAACCTATCCCGGCTAACCCTTATTGACAGGGAATCCCCGCATCGTGCGTCCCTAATTCTGAACCCGCTGTTGGTCAAGCCACTTAACAGCTCAAGGCGCTCAGCCGCACTGTTCACTCCTGTGTTCTCGAGCAGTTATCCCGAGAGCCGAACCATCGCGGTGACGTCTTTGGCTCAATGCACCGCGCAATCGCGTGAGTTGGCCCGCGCATTCGGGGGAAATACCCCAGCGCTTGGAGAATGCCGATTGCGAAGTCGCCAAGAGCTTTACGGCAGAGCCACTTTCAGGAAGCCAGGATCGCTCGGGTCGACCGCGTTGCGGCGATCTTGAAGGCCCCCAACTTGGTGGCCAACGCCGGGCCTTACTGGTGGCCATAGTGGCCACGCGCATGGGTCTGGAACACCTTTCAACGCCACCATCGACCTCTGGTCGAGGGGGCTTTCCCACTGGCCGAAAGATCTTGACCGTCGTTCACGCCACGCTGGCCGGTGGCTCCCACATCGATCACGCGACATGCTCCGTGCCGGCGCCAAGGCTCTCGGACATCAGGTGATGGGTTCCCTCGACCATCGGGACCTTTTGGGTTCCGTCGTCGTCGGGCATGTCCGCCAGTTCGAAACGCACCTCGGCGAGGCGCTCAGAGGCTCAGGGGTCCTAGTAGACCCCTTCGTTCAGTGGCGATGTCCATCTCCGGCCTGAGCAAACCATTCCATCCGCGCGGGCGCAGGCACATTGGCTTGTTCCAGGGCGGGGGCCAACTGAGACCTTGAGAACTCCTCTTGATCGGCCTTGGAGTCCCAAACCTCGACCACGATGAGCTTCTCACCAGAATGTCCGCTGATGTGGTGCACCTGCCCTTGCGGCATGCCCGCTGCCGTGGACACGTCGACTCCCAAGGTGGCGCTGAGCTTTCGGTACAGATCGAGCGACTGTCCACTCCATAACAAGCACTTCAGCCATGGTCGTCCTCCCTTTACGGGGCGTGTCCGCCGCACCGAAGCTCCGCGCGGGGTTTGTCGACCCCAAAAGCGTCTGTCAACTGGATTTACCGAAACGCCGGAGCGCTCCTCAGGACACGCCGTTCGTTGGTTGCGGCCCGGCAACGTGACTCAGCCGGTGCGCCATGACGGGGTACCGTTGGCTCGCACCCCTCGGTCCCTTTTCAAGGAACGTCCATGACGTCACGTCCCCCCATCCAGCTTCCTCGTTCCGCCGAACGGTTGCTCAAACTCGCTCATGTGGACTGGAACCCCTGTCTTTGCCAGCCGCCAGCCGCCGGCGTCCTCATGGCCACCGTGTTATCGATCGTTGGCTCACTCGTGGCCGATGCCCTGTTGGTGGCGATCGGAACCCATGTTTTCCCGTCCACGCGGGGTTTTAGCCACTTCCGCTTCGGCGACTACGGATTGCTCACACTCATCGGTGTTCTCGTGGCCTGCGCGGGCTGGCCGATCGTGACGCGATTGACGTCCACGCCGCGGTGGCTTTTCTCGCGGCTGGCTGTCGGCGTAACGCTGGTCCTGTGGCTGCCCGACCTGTGGATCGTGTGGCATGGAGAAGCCGCCAAAGCAGTCTCGGTCCTCATGGCAATGCACATCGCCATCGCCATCGTGACCTACAACCTGCTCGTTCACGTAGCACCGACTAGCCGGCCTGGGAACGAGCCGTCTGTGAGGGTGCCCCACTAGGGGCCGTGAGGCGTCAGGCAGGGCGCCGCCCTCAACGGCCTCCTTTGCTGATTCGAGGCCGCGGCCCATCGGGAGCCGGGCTCTGCGTGGCTTGCCCAACGCCCCAGCACGAATGAGAACCTAGACTCCCCCGGTGTGCCGAACGATCAAGTGATGACGGTACTGGGTGCTGTGCCTTCTGCTCGGCTGGGTCGCATCATGCCGCACGAGCATGTGCTCTGCGATCTGCGTTCACCATCAGGGCCGCTGGCCGACACCGAAGGCGCACTTGAGGATCTGCGTACCCTCAAGTCGGTGGGCGGCTCGACGGTCGTCGAGCTGACGAGCCAAAACCTGGGGCGCCAGCCTGCACAGTTGCGCGATCTTTCCGAACAGTCTGGTGTGCACATCGTGATGGGGTCGGGCTGGTACCGGGAGTCCTTCTACGACGAGGACTTCAACAAGGTCACCATCTCCGAGCTCGCCGACAGGCTGACGAATGACATCACTGAAGGTGAGGGGGGAGTTAGACCTGGCATCATCGGCGAAATCGGTGCGGATCACTCTTGGGTGTCGGCGGTCGAAGAACGCGTGCTGCGTGCCTGTGCGCGCGTGCAGAAACAGACTGGGCTTGGTCTCGTGCTCCACGCGGTGATGAGCGAGGTGGGCTGGTGGCAGCTCGATGTGCTCGACGACGAGGGTGTTGACCTCCGTCGTGTGGCCGTCGGGCACTGCGACAGCTATCCGGACGTCGACTACCACGAGCGGATCGCCAAGCGGGGGGCGTTGGTGATGTACGACCTGCACAGCCTGCGAAACGAGGAGTTTCAACTCAAGCGAATAGTCAATACCGTCGAGCTCGTCAAACGGGGCTATGGCGCGCATCTGCTGCTCTCCCACGACGTGTGCACGCCCAACGGCCGGCGTGCCAATGGTGGGCCTGGCTACTCGTATGTGATCACCGACACGGTGCCCCAGCTGGTTGAAGCCGGAGTACCCGCCGATGTGACAGAGCAGATCATGGCCGAGAACCCCCTGCAGCTGCTGACCGGGCGCCGCTAAGTTGCAGTTCAACAGGCACGTTTTGAACGGCGACCCTCATGGTCCTGTGAGTGCCCACCGCGTCTGGGATCTACCTCTGCCGTCGCAGTTCCAGGTCGCCGCTCAAAGAGCGATTAACGGGTGGGGGACCCGTTCGGCGCCACGACGTACCACAACCCCCCCAGATTGTTGATGCCCTGACCGTTCACCTGGCCGGGCCCCGCATCGATGGTGTATAGGTACAGCGGCCAGCCGTTGTAGGTCACCTGACGGCTCCCGTCCGAGCGCAGGGTCGTGCCCAGGAGCGATGACCTGACGCCCTTGCCTGCTACGGGGGCGGGCACATTGTTCGGCAAGATCAACGGAGGCCAAGCCGCGGCACACAACCCGAAGCACCGTGAGTGCCCTGAATGGTGATCCGGAAGGAACAGGTAAAGGGTGAAGCCCTTCCCGTCGACGAGGGCGCTGCCGAGGCCACCCAACCGCGCCGTCGCCACCTCGTACATCGGACCAACGGCTCGAACCGTCGACGAGGAGGAGATGCCGCAAGAGCTCAGCGCCAGGGCGGGGCCAACCGGCATCAAAAGAGCGCCCAAGACCTTCAGCGCCCTGGCCACGGGCTTTCTCGAGGCACCAGCGCCCCCCTCGCGACGAAGGCCGTTTGGCTGGCCACCGAGGGCCGTTCGCAGGCCGCAGCGTCGCTGAGGCGCGTCGAGAGATGCCCGCCTTATGAGCGTCCGGGTGCGGGTCGTGCCTCTCCACAGAGAGCCAATCGCAGCCCTGGCCGCGCGCCGACAATCAATCGTCATTCAGAACGAATTTTGCACGCCGGAGCCAGGTCTGCCATCGGATGGCGCAATTTGCCCAGCACGAGAAGCGTCAAGACGTTGTTCGAGCGGCTCGTGCCTGTGCCTGGGACCGCCTCGCCCTGGTGTGGGACGATCCGACATGCCCGGCGATCACCTTGGGTTCTTGGCGGCGGCGTCCGAGGTTGTCGGCAAGGCGCACGTGCTGACCGACGCCACATCGCTGATCCGGTACTCAACCGATTGGACGGGGCGCTTCAAGGGCAGATCACCGGCGGTATTGCGTCCCGGCTCAACGGAGGAGATCCGGGATCTGCTGGGTGCGGCGCGGGCCTTCGGTGTCTCTGTGGCTCTCCAGGGCGGCAACACGAGCCTCTCGGGGGGAACAGTGCCCATCAGTGGCGAGGTGATCTGCAGCCTGGAGAGGATGGGCGGGGTCGAGATCGATGTCGGTTCCGGCCAGGCGACGCTGGGTGCTGGCACGACGCTGTCTCAGCTCATGGAGGCCGCACGGGCGAGTGGGTGGGACTACGGCGTTGACTTCGCGAGTCGGGCGCGGGCGACCATCGGCGGAACGATCGCGACAAATGCGGGTGGAATGCGAGTGATCGCACACGGTGACACCCGCGCACAGTTGTTAGGGGTGACTGCAGTGCTCGGGACGGCTCAAGTGATCTCGCACATGGGAGGGCTCAGCAAGGAGGCGACCGGCTACGACCTGTCCGGGCTTCTCTGCGGGGCCGAGGGCACCTTGGGCGTCGTGACCGCGGCGCGAGTCAAGCTTGTACGCCCGAAGGACCGCAAGGTTGTCGCGCTGCTCGCGTTCGACACGCTGGGGTCGGCGGTGGAGGCCGTCTACACGGTCCGCGGCCTGCGAGCACTTGCAGCGGCCGAGCTGTTTGTCGACACGGGGCTCGAGCTCGTCTGCCAGACGACGGGACTTCCGAGTCCCTTCGAGTCCCCGCACGACGCATATCTGCTCATCGAGGTCTGCGACGACACGGACCCCCGTCCCCAGCTCGATCAGGTGCTCGATTCGCTCGGTTCCCTCGCGCAGGCTGCGGTCGGCGGAGACGATCGGCAAGCGGCTCGCTTGTGGCGCTACCGGGAGGCGCACAGCGAGGCGATAGCGACCATCGGCGTGCCGCACAAGATCGACGTCTGTGTGCCTCTGAGGGCCCTTCCCCAGTTCGTTGACGTGGTGTCCGATCTCGCGTCTAGGTTCGGAGCGACGCTTTGGCTCTTCGGTCACGCCGCGGAAGGCAACCTGCACGTCAACCTCACAGGCCTGGGAGACAGCGAGATCGCCGATGAGGAGGTGCTACGCGTCGCTGTCGAGCTGGGAGGCTCGATAAGTGCCGAGCACGGCATCGGCACGGCCAAGCGGCGTTGGCTCCACCTCAGCCGCTCACCAGAGGAACTGGCCACCTTCAGGGCGTTGAAGTCGGCGCTCGATCCCGACGGCGTGCTAAATCCCAGTGTCCTACTGGGTGGCTGAGCCCTCCACCTCGAGCGAGGCCAAGATGTCCCTGAAAGCGGCGGAACGCTCCTTGTAATTACGGAACTGCCCGAAGCTCGCGGCGGCAGGCGACATGAGCACCACGGCACCGGGCGTCGCCCAGGAGAACGCCTTGGCCACCGCCGTTTGCAGGTCGTCTGTGTCTGTGACGTCGAGATGGTCGTGATCCTGCGTGACAGCGTCAAGGGTGGCGTGCATCCGAGCTCCGCTCGCGGGCATCGTGACTACGAAGGTGGGCTCTCGGCGGGCCACGATGCGCTCGGCCAGGGCGGTGTAGTCGATTCCCCTGTCGGCGCCCCCCAAGATGATGGCCAAGGGCTGCGAGTCGAAGCACTCGATGGCCGCGATGGCGGCTAGGGCGTTCGTGGACAGGCTGTCGTCTACGAAGGTCACACCGCTCAGCGAGCCGATCTCGACGAGGCGGCTGTCGAGGGGAGTGAAGCCTTGGGCCGCGGTCTCCAGAAGATCGTCGTCGGCTGCCTCCTGCACACCTGAAGCGAGGAGGCACGCCCTCGCTATCAGCGCGTTCCGCCTGTTGTGCGAGCCCCTCAGTCCGAGCGCATCGGCCCAAGAGCCCCCCGACGGTTGGCTGATCCACTCGATCCTCTTGCCCAGCTGGTGGACTTGGGCCGCCAGCTCCGCACTCGTTCCGTCCGCGATCACGAGATCGGCGCCGGGTTTCGTGCAGATCGAGAGCTTGTCGGCGTAGTAGCGCTCGACGCTGCCGTGCCAATCGAGATGGTCGGGATGCAGCGAGGTGACCGCCACAACCGGCGGCGAGCATCTCAAGTCGGTCGCCTGGAAGCTCGATACCTCCACGACCGTCAGCTCCGGCTCCTCTGTGATGTTGGGGTCGTAGGGGAGCCTTCCTATGTTGCCGGCCACGAGGCAGCGCCGCCCGAGAGCCCGTGCCAGGTGGCCCGCGATGGCTGCGGTGGTGCTCTTTCCCTTGGTTCCCGTGATGCACACGACCCGTTGGGGGTCGGCCTCGTGCAGCCACAATCCCAGGCCGCCCGCTAGCACCACCCCGCGTTCCTCGAGCGCTACGACGTCGGGACGGTAGCGGCTTATTCCCGGTGTCTTGACTACGACCTGGCAGGTGGCGAGGGCTTCCCATCCGCCTTGGCCCGTTGGCAGGACGGGGATCCCGTGAGCGTCCTTCGAGCTCGGACGGTCGTCCGCGATCACCGGTTCGATCCCGAGTGAGAGCAGCTTTGCCAGATTTGCGGAGCCCTCGACGCCGAGGCCCCACAGCCCTACCCGGGCCGCCGTCAGGTCAGACCAGCGCAGCGGCGGCGAGGAGGTCATCGGGGACGTCATGAGGGAGACGCGGTTCAAAGAGCATCTCTACAAGCGAGTCGTCGGGCTCGGGCAATACCCCGGCCAACCTTGCCAGGTTCTGGTTGTCGGCTCGGTCGTCCCTCTGCGCGGCCATGGAGGCAGCCACTGCGCATTCTTGAACGTCACCCACGCACTCGAAGGGCTTCGGGTTCTCCGACATCCCGACAAGGGTCGCGAAGGACTCGAAGAGGTCGGGGTTCTCAAGGGGCTCGGTCCCGACGAATATGGAGCGCAGCCTTTGGACGGACAGGAACGGTGCCAGCACGAGGTCGATGAAGCAGCACTTGTCGCAGCGCGCGCACCAGGCGTCGAGGCGTGACCCGGCGTCGATTGCGAATGCACGGTTGCAGCTGTGGAAGACGTCGTGGTACATGGTGAGGCTGGCGAAGCGCCGAGCGATCAGCAGCTCGCTGAAGGGACGCAGGCCCGAGAAGACAGCCGGATCGTCACCAAGAGACTCGGTCTTGGCCTTCGAGAAGGCGACCTCGAAGTCACGGCTCTTGGAGTACTGGTGGTTCACCACTTCGCTGCCGATCACAAGATTTCCCGAGGAAGCGGACCACTCGTTGGACATGACCACCGCGCAGCGTCCCGTGCCGACCGCTACCAGGGTTGCCAAAGCGGTAAGGATCCCTGTGACAGGCACGTGTCCTGTCAGGTAACTGCCGGCTTCGAGCAGGACCGGGTCCAGTCTGCGACCCACCGACACAACGGGGAGCCCGGTGGCTTGTGCTGCTCGGTCTATGGCGGCATAGGGGGCGCCGGGGGGCGAGACGACCAGCAACGATGTTCCCTCTCTGCAGGCTCTCACCATCTCAGCGGTGACGATCGAGTCGATCCCGCCCCCGAAGGGGACCAGCGGGCCGCACCTTGGGGGCGGAGCAATGGCCGTCTCGTCGTCTTTCTCTTCGTTGTCTCGCAGCTCCAGGTCCGACAGGTCGAACCCGTTGCGATAGGCGAACTCGCCCAGGCCCCTGATGTAGAAGTCCTCGAGGAGATGTCTCTCTGCCGGTCGCAGGCTGACATCGGCCACCACGAGACGGGGTGCTCCGGCCTTGTAGTAAGAGACCCCGGCCAGCAGGTAGACGAGCCGGGCCGCCCGTTGCGCGTGTGGGCTGGACCAATCGCCCGGCGGTAGATCGAAGCGCTCGATGAACTCCTGATCATCCAGGCGATAGCGGCACGACAGAAGACCTTGTGCAGCGAGCTCGAAGCCGCCGTAGGAGAACCGCTGCGCTCTCACCGGGCGATCCGAGCCAGAGCAGCGAAGCGTCCGCAGGGTCCGGCGCTCGCCCGCGCGCTGAAGAAGGGGAACGGAGGCCCGCTGTGCGCCTTGCTCAACTCGATCTGCCCCGCCGGCACACCCGAGCGCACCAGGATCGAGCGCACCGCGGCTGCAAGGTCGAGGTTCGTCCTCTGGGAGATGAGGCTCCGCGAGAGGAACGGGCTCGGATCGCCCAGGGCTCCCTCGGCGGCCGTGATCACCTCGGTTCCCACCTCGTAGCGCTCCGGTGGCACGGTTGGGCCGATACCGGCCAATGTCTGAGCCGCGCATGCGCCCAGCGACGCCATGACCAAGAGCGTGGACTGAACGATGCCTGAGAAGGCTCCCCGCCAACCCGCGTGAGCACATGCGAGCACCCCGGCTTTTGGATCGAACAGCACCACCGGCGCGCAGTCGGCCACAAGGACCCCGACGAGCACCCCGGGAGAGCTGGTGACCAGTGCGTCGGCGGTTATTTGGATCTCACCGATCCTGCGGCTTGGCCCCCCAAGGCGAGATCCGATGACCACCGCACGGTTGGAGTGCACCTGGTTGGCCAGGACCAGCTGCCCTGGATCCGAGTCCAGCGCGCCAGCCGCCCGGCGCCGGTTCTCTGCGACCGCCTCGGGGCTGTCGCCCACGTGCAGGGCGAGGTTGAGCGAGCGGTACGGGCCTTGGGAGACCCCGCCGTGCCTGCTCGGGGTCGCCGCTTGGATCCCGGTTCCCTCGAAGATGTCCCACCCGAGTGTGCTGACCTGGTCACAGGGCTGAGCTCCGAGCGTCCCGAGAGGCTGGGCCACGGTCTCGGGGGTCAGGGGTTCGTGGAGGCGCATCTGGCGCCAGGTTACGGCCTGCGAGGCGGACGGGTTCGTGTTGGGCGGGCGCCTCGTGGGTCTCGCGGGCCTCCGCTAGGGTGGCCCACATGGCGGACCAGGCGCACTTCAGCGAGCTGGCCATGGAGCACATGCCGTCGCTGTACAGCGCGGCGTTGCGGATGACCCGGAACCCCTCGGACGCGGAGGATCTGGTTCAAGAGACCTATCTGCGCGCTTATCGAGGCTTCGAGGGCTTCAAAGAGGGGACCAATCTGCGCGCCTGGCTGTATCGGATCCTGACCAACGCCTATATCAACTCGTATCGAGCCGCCAGACGGCGGCCGGAGGTCACAGACGTCGAAGATGTCGAGGACCTCTACCTCTTTCATCGCCTGGTCGGCGACGGTACTCAGGGCGCGAGCGCGGAGGACCAGGCACTCGAGAGCTTCACAGATGACGAGGTGAAGGCGGCAATCGAGGGTTTGCCCGATGCTTTTCGGATCGCGGTGCTCCTGGCCGATGTCGAGGGCTTCTCCTACAAGGAGATCGCAGACATCACCGGTGTCCCGATCGGGACGGTGATGAGCCGCATTCACCGGGGAAGAAGGGCGCTCCAGAAGGCGTTGCACCATTTTGCTGAGTCTCGCGGCTTGGTCGGCACCGCTCCCGTTGGGCGTTCCGAGTAGCGAGGTCCGAGAAGGTGGACTCTGAGGCATTTTTCAGCGCCAGGCAAGGCAAGGTCGACTGCGGCTCCGCGATCCATCAGCTCTACACCTACCTAGACGGAGAGCTGACCGAGGAGCGGCGTCTCGAGATCGCAGAGCATCTCGACTACTGCGCTCCATGTGCCAGCGCCGCCGGCTTCGAGTCCGAGCTGCGCAGGGTGATCGCAAATCGTTGCAAGGACAGGGTGCCCGACTCCCTGCGTGAGAAGGTGGCGCTGTTGATCACTTCCGAGCAGGCCGGCGACACCGGGCATGGCGCGCCGTGACCGGTGATGGGAGCCGCCGGTCCTCCACGGCGTGAGCCAAAGCCCCGATCCCTCGCCAATCATCGATTGGGCACTCGCGGAGCGCATCGCCCGCTGGCTGGCCGCTCGTACCAACCAGCCGTCGTACGCGGCCGAGTCGATGCGTCGGGACTTCGATGACCTGACCGCACGGGCGGAGGCCATCGTCGGCAAAGCCACCGGTTTGGACGTCCCCACGCCGGCCCGCGCCAGGGTGATCGACCGCTCCGAGTGGGTCGCGACCAACGTCGCATCGTTCCAGCGGCTGCTGGGTCCCACCCTCTCCAAGCTCGCGCAACGCAAGGAGAGCTCTGTGTTCGCCGGAGCCGCTCCGGGGTTGGCGAGGCAACTGGCCGGCATGTCTCGTTCGGTGAGCGGCACGCAGCTCGCGCTGGTGCTCGCGTGGATGTCGACCCGCGTGCTCGGCCAGTACGACCTGCTCGTCACCGATGGCGTGGACGAGGCCAACCAGGATGTCGTCTACTTCGTCGGGCCGAACGTGGCCTCGCTCGAGGCGCGCTACGGCTTCGAGCCGTCTTCGTTCCGTCTATGGCTCGCGTTGCACGAGCTGACTCACCGGGCCCAGTTCATGGCCGTCCCGTGGCTGCGACCGTATTTCATCTCCCTTGTCGCCGCCGGCCTGGAACCTCTCGGATCCGACCCGCGTCGCATGCTCGACTCGTTGCGGCGGGCGGCTGCTGAGATCC
>JBOGFX010000308.1:0-2614 GCA_050743805.1 Acidimicrobiales bacterium | reverse complement strand
CTTCAGGAACGTGGAGATCTCGGCCAGGTTGGCGTCGCCCACGATGACGTGGAGCCGGCGGTACTTCTGCGAGTCCGAGTGGGGCTCGTCACGGGTGTTGACCAGGGGCCGCTTCAGCGTGGTCTCGAGGCCGACCTCCTCCTCGAAGAACTCCGCCCGTTGGGTCAGTTGGAAGCGGATATCCCCCGCTCCCCCACCCGGCGCCTCGCTGCCCACCTTCCCGGCGCCCGTGTACACCGGCCGGGTCACGAAGTGCGGGGTGATCAGCTGGGCGATGCGGGCGAAGGGCACCGACCGGTCCATGAGGTAATTCTCATGGGTCCCGTAGGAGTTGCCCTTGCCGTCGGAGTTGTTCTTGTAGACGACGATGGACTGCCCGTGGGGCAGCGTCCGGGCCACCGCCACCATGGAGCGACGCAGCACCTCCTCGCCGGCCTTGTCGTAGAGCAGGGCCTCCAGCGGATCGATGCACTCGGGGGAGGAGAACTCGGGGTGGGCGTGGTCGACGTAGTAGCGGGCGCCGTTGGTGAGCACGGCGTTGACCAGATGGGTCTCGACCTCGGGAGGCATGGCCCCCTCCCGGGCGAATCCCCGGGCGTCGTTGCCCGGGGTCTCGTCCTCGAAGTCCCAGCCGACACGTTGCAGGTCGGTGACATAGGCGTTGACCAGCAGCGACGACGAGGCCACGGGGTTCCCGTCGCCCCCGACGTGGGCGATCCCGTACTCCGTCTCGATGCCGCAGACCTTGGTGACGGTCATGGAGCCGACCCTAGCCCCGCGCCGCCGCTGGTTCGCGGCTCGCCCGGGAGGGAAAGGGGGCGTCCATGTCGTCGCGGCAACCGGGCTAGAGGTACTGCCCGGTACCCACCCGTTCGATGGCCCGGCCGCCCCGGGCCTCGTCGGCGTCGGCCAACAGGGTGCGGACGTAGACGATGCGCTCGCCCTTCTTCCCCGAGATCCGGGCCCAGTCGTCGGGATTGGTGGTGTTGGGGAGGTCCTCGTTCTCCTTGTACTCCCGACTGATGGACTCGAGGAGATCGGAGGTGCGGATGCCGCCGCTCTCGCCGGAGATGACCCGCTTGATGGCCAGCTTCTTGGCCCGGCGCACGATGTTCTCGATCATGGCCCCCGAGGCGAAGTCACGGTAGAAGAGGATCTCTTTGTCGCCGTTCTGGTAGGTCACCTCGAGGAAGCGGTTCTCGTCGTCGGCCAGGTACATCTCGGCCACCGTCGCCTCGATGATGGCCTGGACGGCCTTGGCCTTGTCCCCGCCGCCCAGGCGGTCGACCTCGACGGGGTCGAAGGGAAGGTCGGATGTCAGGTAGCGGGAGAAGATCTGGGCCGCCGCCTCGTCGTTGGGACGCTCGATCTTGATCTTCACGTCGAGGCGGCCGGGACGCAAGATGGCCGGGTCGATGAGATCCTCCCGGTTCGAGGCGCCGATGACGATGACGTCGCGCAGGGCTTCCACCCCGTCGATCTCGGCCAGCAGCTGGGGGACGATGGTGGACTCCATGTCGGAGCTGATCCCGGTCCCCCGGGTGCGGAACAGCGAGTCCATCTCGTCGAAGAAGACGATGACGGGAACGCCTTCCTCCGCCTTCTCCCGGGCCCGCTGGAAGACGAGGCGGATCTGGCGCTCGGTCTCGCCCACGTACTTGTTGAGCAGCTCCGGTCCCTTGATGTTCAGGAAGTAGCTGCGGACGTTGTCGTTCCCGGTGACCTGGCCCACCTTCTTGGCCAGCGAGTTGGCCACGGCCTTGGCGATGAGGGTCTTCCCGCACCCCGGGGGGCCGTAGAGGAGGATGCCCTTGGGGGCAGGGAGCTTGTAGTCGGTGAACAGCGCCCGGTGCAGATAGGGCAGCTCGACGGCGTCCATGATGGCCTCGATCTGGCTGTCGAGCCCGCCGACGTCGGCGTAGGTGATGTCGGGCACCTCTTCGAGGATGAGCTCCTCCACCTCGGGGCGGGGCAGCTTCTCCACGAGCAACTGCGAGCGGCTCTCCATGAGCAGCGAGTCGCCGGTGCGCAGATGGATGCCGATGAGGGCGGCCGAGAGCTCGACCACGCGCTCCTCGTCGGCCCGGGCGTAGACGATGGCCCGGCGTCCGTCGTCGAGAAGCTCCTTCAGGGTGACGACCTCACCGGAGTCCTCCCCCTCGCGGGCGAGCACGACGTTGAGCGACTCGTTGAGCACCACTTCCTGACCCCGGCGCAGATCGACGGCGTCGATCTCGGGGTGCAGAGCCACCCGCATCTTGCGCCCGCCGGAGAAGACGTCGACGGTGTCGTCGTCGTTGCGGCCGAGGATGGTCCCGTAGGCGGCGGGGGGCTGGGTGAGCTTGTCGACCTCCTCCCGGAGGGCGGCGATGTGCTCGCGCGCCTCGCGCAGGGTGTAGGTCAGCTTCTCGTTCTGGGACACGGCCTGGGACAGCTGACCCTTGGTCTCGAGGAGCTTCTCCTCCAGGGTGCGGACGCGCTTGGGGGCGTCCTGCAGCCGGCGCCGGAGCACCACGACCTCTTCCTCGAGGCCCTTGAGCTGGCCTTGGAGGTCATCGACCTGCCGCTCGTACTCAGCGAGACGCCGGTCGTTTTCGGAAGCCATGCGATCACC
>JBOGFX010000307.1:0-3144 GCA_050743805.1 Acidimicrobiales bacterium | reverse complement strand
GGACACCGAAGTGCCGCCAGTGCCGCCACACGTCCTCGGCGTCGAAGGGAAGGAAGTGCTCGATGCCCGGCAGGAGGATCAGTTCCTCCAAGAACTGCAAGAGCACGTCGTGGTCGAGCTTGTCCTGGTCGAGGTCCCGCACCATTGTGACGAGGTCCTCGACGTGGAGGTGCGCGATCGGCCCGCGCTCACCGAGCGGCTCGAGGCACGGACCGCCGTAGATCACGAGCGGTAGCACCGCCCCGGTCGCGTCGAGCGGGACCCCGAGGCTGCGCACTCCCTCGACGTCGAGCGTGAGCAGCTCCGCGTCAGCCTCGGCGAGCCCACGCTCCAGCGCGTACCAATCGAGAGCAGTGACCACCTTCACGACGAGAGCCCGCCGCTCGGATGGGAGCGAGACAAACCCGGCAAAGTCCGGCGCAGAGTCCTTCCTCTCGGGCATTTCGACCGATCGGCGCGATGGTGGGGAGGACATCATGAGCATGTTCAGCGCCTGTCCCGTGACCACCCTTTGCAGGAGATCACGGGCCGCCTCGTCGTCCGCCACCTCGGCCGCCAACATGCCGGCAGCCGCGGCCAGCCCGCTCAGCACCATCGACGCCGGGACCGGGAACTCGCTTCCGCCGTCTCGCAGCGCGAGCGCATATCCGAGCGTGGCCGCTCTTGGCCCGAGCGCGAGGCTCAGCTGATCAGCATCAACGCTCGCCCACGTCCATGCCGCCGCAGCCCGATCCGGATTACTGCACGAAGCCGTCCAGGCAGCAGGGTCGGCGTGCTGGACCGACACCGCCGCGCCGACCTCATCGTCGGTGACGGCCACGGGCGTCGAGGAGATGCACTTCAGCAGCGAAGCAAGATCCTCGTCGCTCGGATCGGGATCCTCGCGGCTCAAGTCGGCAGTCGGCCAGCACCCCGCAACCGCGGACAGCCGCCAGTCACCGTAGGCGAGAGCAACCTCGATGAGATCCGAGAGCGAGAAACCATGGATCGCCAGCACGGCATCGTTGATCGCCCGAGCCGTCACCGTCGCGGTGCGAAGCAACGTCAGTGGATCGCTGAACTCGCCCGGATGGACCCGCAACATGCGACCCTCGCACGGCCAACCAACAACCAACCACGGATCCGCCGGCCAGTAGTCCTCGACGCGCCGAAGGGCCGGTACCACTCGTCTCACACCTGCCAGCAGCGACCGCAACCCCCGACCATCAATCGTCCCCGACCCAGAAGCGGCACGTACTCCAGCACCCCACAGTACGACGAGCGAAGGCAGACGGTGCCCGCCACTGGGGGAGTCAGCGGCTGCAGCAAGGAACGCACACAGTCCCTGGCGATCAAGTGGCCGCACCAAGCGGCTCACGCCTGTCCAGTCATTCAAACCCATGGCGCTTCCGGTCACGGCCCGAGAAAGACGCGGGGACTTCTGCGTCCGCCTCCGGCTTCGCCGCCCAGATCTACGCGGCTTACCCATCAGCTACCAACCCTTGCTCGACCGGATCCCAGTGATGGCCTGCCAGGGGCACCTGGTCACTCTGAGTAGGGCGCAAGCCGAGACGTACCCGCGACCACGAGCCCATCAACAACCCGTTGCCAGATGGGGAACAAGCCGAGATCGGACGCTGCTTGACGAACCTCGATCAACCATGACGACACCAGGAAGGAGTGGTTTGCGATCCGAGCGGGATCAGGCAGCACGAGCGTTGCCACCCATGGCAGGCCGAGTCGAACCTGGTCGTCTAGGGCCAACGGCCTGACAAAGCCGATGAGGTTATCGACACAGGAGGCGTTTCCCTCGGCCAGGGGAAGCCATGCCTCGACCGTCGCGCTCCACGCCAGTGGCTCCCACCACGCGATCGGATCTCCGTCGAGTTCGCGGTACAGATAGGCGACCTCGCTGGTGGCGTTGGGCAGCAACGACGCCAGGGTGTAGTCGCCGTAGTGCCGGCCCTCAAACGGGGTGTGGCCCGTGTGATGGAGCCTGATCACCTGTGCGACGACGGACGGCCACACACGCGCTGCGGTCTCGGCTCGCCCAGGCGATTCCTCTGCGGCGGCTGATGCGGCGCGAAGGAAGTTGTTCATCAAAGTGGAGTCGTCGGCGTAGGCGTCGATGTGCTCGTGCATAAGCCGGGCATCGCCGTTAGCTGAGATCGTCAAGAGCGCTCGTGCCACGATCAGGGAACTGGTTCCCCGGTGGTCCATGTCCCGGTCCTGTGAGAGCAGAGCGCGGCGGTGGGCATCGACAAGGACTGCGAATAGGTCGCGTGCCCGTTCGGACACACAGATGTCAGCCTGCGCTGCCGGGGCCAGTGCTCGGATGGCACCATCCAGACGGGAGAAGTAGATGCTCTCGTCGGGGGTGTCGGCAAGGGATTGGGCTACCGGCTCGGCGAGCCGGTCGATCTCGCGGCGTTGCGTTTGCGGATTCCAGCTACCAAGGACGCAGTCTCGCATCGTCTCGATGGCGATCTGGAGTCCCGTTTCGTGGTGGCATGGACCGTGGGCGGCGCACGGAACCGCCCACAACCTGTCGAGTCCACGGGCGAGCTGGACCCGGACTTCGCGGACTTCAGCTCGGGCCAGGTGGAGGGCGGCGGTCGTTGCCTGCTCGTACGTCTGCGAGCCGTCACCGCCGTCGGCCAACACGCGCGCCGCATGAGCCGAGGGCAGAAGGAGCAGGGGGATCGCACGCGCCACGCTGCGGTCGCCACCCTGCTCGAAGTAGGACTCCTCGAATTCGTACTGTCGAGGATCTGGTTCCCCGATCCCGACTCGCAGGACCACCTCGATCGCGAACAGCAGGGACTCCGTGGGGAGGTCGACGCCATCGAGGATGTGCGCCTCTACGGCAGCCGACGCAACTGCGGCCGGGATGTCCCACAGACCCACCGGATTGAGCGCTGGTGGGTTCTCCAAGAGGTCCTTGGCGACGGCAAGATCGGAGACAAGGTCCTCGGCACTCACTGGCTCCGGAACACCTTGAATCCGGTGGACGTGGTAGCGGACCATGAGGCGCGTGGCCTCCTGGCCACGTCGTAGATCTTCGTTGCCGCTCTCCAGGGCCTGAGCAACATCCTCCGGCGGCCGACTCTGGATGTACAGCGCTCCCTCCGCCTCCTCCGCTTGGTACGTGTTCCGGTCGAGGCC
>JBOGFX010000306.1:0-17163 GCA_050743805.1 Acidimicrobiales bacterium | reverse complement strand
GAATAGGGCTCCCCCGAGCATAGGAGCCATATTGGCTCACATCATATTACCCGGGAACGGCGGGCTCGAGGGATCCGCGCAAACATCTCGGTTGGTCAACGACGATCAACCAGCAGGTTGTGGATGGGGAGGCCCTTGACGGTAGGGCACCGACGAATGGCCCTCCGGCTCAGTGCCGGCGGTCTCTCGTTGCGAGAGATCGGCCGAGAGGTCGGCTGCTCCTAAGGCAACCGACGTCAGCTTGATCCCGGCGTCTTGGAGCACTTTCTCCAAGCGCTGGACCTCCCTGGCCCGGGCGTCGACGTGAGTCTTGCGGTAGCGGGTGAGCTCGCGGAGCTCCCTGATCTCTGACGGTGGCACGAAGCTCGGGCGGACCATGCCGTGGGCAGCCACGTCGGCGAGCCACTCGGCATCGCTCAGGTCTGTCTTTCGCCCGGGGACGTTCTTGACATGCTGGGCGTTGCACAACCACAGCTCGTCGAAGAGCCCCTCGAGCGAGTAGAACACCGGTTTCCAGTAGACGCCGGTGGCCTCCATGGCCACGGTGGTGACCGACGCCTCGCTCAGCCAGGTAGCCTGCTCACCGAACCCCTTGGACGTCGTCGAGAACGACTGTTTGGTCACCTCGACCAAGTGATCTGGCAAGACCACTCGACAACACGCGACGACGGTATCTCGTTGAACGTCGAGCCCGCCGACCTTGTCTCTCATCTGCTTCATCAGCTGCACCTCCTCGTCGATGGATGGAGGCTGCCGGGAGGAGGATCAGGCGAAGCGGATGCTGGGGTTCGTGTTCGTGACGACAGTCCTTGGTCCCCCGGAGTTCCCGCACCAGACTTATGGCGCACACCTGGTTGCAAGTAGAATTCGGCGGCGACACCCAGCAGCCATCGCCAGCATTTCATCCTTCATGGGTGACCGCCACGGCCATGGAGACTTATGATCGAACGTGCCGGCCAGGGCTGTGCCATCGGCTCTGCGCTCTTCGAGCGCATCCACCAGCCCTACGTACGGGAGGGCCAACGAACCGGGGCGATTCGCTTCGGGGACAACGCGCCATGGCCCTGGCCGGTTCGCTCTGCCTAGTCGTCCACGCCGTCACCGGCTTCAGCAACAAGAGCGTTCGCGGGCAGGGGTCCGGACTCCTCGGCAAGGACTACAGCTCCTCACAGATGAGTTACGACCTCCGGCGTCTCCGACTCCATAGGTTGATCGACCGCATACCGGGCACGAACCGCTACGTCCTCACCCCCGAGGGCATCCGCGTCGCGGTCTTCTACACGAAACTCCACTCGAGACTCCTCGGCCCACTCCTCGACGCTGACAAGCCCCCGGCGCCGATCGAGTTACGGCGGGCGCTCAGGACCGTCGACCGCGTGCTCGGTGACTACGTCGTCAACGCGCGGCTCGGGCTCGCTGCCTGAAACTTGTCACAAGATCCAGAGACCGGTGGACCAAGAAGATCTAGGTGTCTTCTGGGCGTTCCTCGGCGTGCCCTTTGGGTCGCCCGAGCGAGGCCGATTGCAGGTGATCGCCCCCGAGCCCGGGTGGGCCGCCCGTCGGCGGCTCCACGGCGGCCCGCCCCGGGTCGCCTCCACCCTCGTCGTCCTCCACCGCATGGTCCCACCAGCTCTGGTGACGGTGCAGGCTCACGATCTCGATGCCCCCGACGAGGGCAACTCCCCAGTAGGTGATCACCCGGTACAAAAGCGCGGTCGCCAGCGCGGTCCCGACCGGGATGCCGCTCACGTCGAGGGCGCCCACCATTCCCCCCTCGACGGCACCGAGGCCGCCGGGGGTGGGCACCACGCTGCCGGCGAGCTGTGACGCGCAGTAGGCGAAGAGCAGTCCCCTCCAGGGGATCCGCTCACCCAGCAGCTCGAAGGCCGCTATCAGGCAGGCGACGTCGGCGAGCCAGTTCCCCCCAGCGTCACAGAAGGTCACCCCGCCCTGGCGCCACCCGACCCGGCAGATGGCGACGCTCCTGGCAAACCTGAAGGCCCGCTGCACGTAGCGGCCCTGGGCGCGCCGGCCCAGCAGGCGCTCTATCGCGCCCAGGCGGTGGACACCGGCCACGAAGCCTGCCGAGCCCAAGACGAGGACGCCACCGCAGACCGCGAGCAGCAACGCACTGGCCACCCCCGCTATCGCGGAGGAAACGAGCATCAGCCCGAGCAGGGTCACCGTCGAGACGAATCCCGACGCGAGCACCACGAACAACGACACCGGCGGCGGGGTCTCCAGACGGCGGTACTGCTCGTAGAGCCACCCCGAGGACACGAAGGTCCCTGCGGGCAACAGGTCCCGCAGGCCGCTCGAGGCTATGGCGAGGCGCACCAGGAAGCGCAGCCTCACGTGCTCGCCCCCCGCAGCGAGCAGAGCCCGCTGGATCCGCGCGTAGAAGACGAAGGAGACGAACTCGGAGACGACCGCGAGCACTATCCAACCGAGGCGCTCGGGCCTGACCGCGCTGAACGCCGCGATGAAGTCGTGCACCGCGCTCGGCACCCTCAGGACCACGGCGAGAATGACCGCGAGCAACACCGCTGCCGCCAGCGCGCGATAGAGGTTCTTGTGCTTGCTGGGACCCCTGTTGGTCGCGAAGCCCAGGGCGTTCCATCTTGGGCTTCTTCGCGGCTCGTCGACCCGGCGTCGAGCCGGTCGCTCGGCGCCCGGCTCTAATCCGGCCATTCTCCGGTGCGGGCCTTGAGCCTGGTCTCGGCGATCGACATCGGGTCGGTGCCGTCGATCATCTCGTCGATCAGCTCGCGCGTCGGGGAGCCCGCTGCGAGCTCGTCCTGGAACCGTGCCGCGAAGCGCCCGCTCGTTATGTCGTCGAGAATGCGCCCGAAGGCGCTCTTCATGGCCACGGCATCCACGTCGGCCATCCGGATGAAGCCGCCGAAAGCGGCCGAGCCACCGTGGAGCGCGACGGCCGAGAAGAAGCCCATCTCTGCGAACGCCCGCCAGGTCTGGGCCATCTCGCCCGACATGTACAGCTCCAAGGCGAGCGCCTCGGGGGAGAGGCCTGCGGCTATCCCCACCTCGAAGGCCGACAGGACCGCCGCTCCCAGGTAGGGGCCCACGCTCTGTTCGACGAAGAGGTCGAGGGCGGCCTCCTCGTGCGCGCAGATCTCCAAGAGGCGGTCCGTCGCGGCCCCGAAGGCCTTTGCGAGCCCGAACAGCCGCTGGGCGGCGCGCCCGGTCGCGTCCTGCTCGACCGACGCAAAGCAATAGAAGGCCCTGCCTTGCTCGAAGAGCTCCCGGATGCGCACGCCAAGCATGCGCGGCGCGAGCAGTACCACGTCGACGTCGTCGGGCGGCTTCACCAGGTCGTAGGCGAGGGGGTAGCCCGAAGAGAAGCAGATGAGGCTCCCGGGCTTGGGGCGCCGGTGTGCAGCGGGGCTCAGGTGCTCTCCGATCACCTCGTCGGGGAGGGCCATCCACACCACGTCGCAGGTCGCGATGGCTTGTTCGATCGCCACCACCTCGAAGCCCTCGGCGCGTGCCCGATCGGCGGCAGGCTCTTGTCTCGAGCCCACGATCACCGAGAGCCCGCAGTCCTTGAGGTTGAGCGCAGCCGAGCGGCCGAGGTTCCCGTAGCCCACTATCCCGATCGACCGACCCGCCAGAGGTTGATCGGGCCACGACGGTTCCTTGACGAAGAAGCGTGCCGGTTGGCCGTGGTCCTCACTGCGCTGTCCGTCGTTCATCGAGGCGCCCGTCTACTAGGTGCCGCAGCGCTCGGAGGGGCGACGCAGCCGCACCGTGGGCCACAACACCTCCGCCGCCTCTCGGCGTGGCGCAGATGCGGCAGTCGGATCCGATTCGCGCCATCGGGCGAATACCCCCAGACCGGCCCGCCAAACGGGCTCCAACCCCGCGGATGCCAAGGGCGGCATACGATTTGACACTGCTCCCGACTAGGGGATCTCGGCCAAAGAGAAGCCGATGCACCCTCAGGCGTATTATGTCGGTCGCTCCGGGGCGACGGTGGGGAGTCCGCCTTTCATGGCTGTCTCGGATGAGCGTTGCATGACCATGCCCGCAGTGACCACGTCGGTCGGGTAGGTGCGATTGGCACGGAACAAGAACACAGCGCTGACAGACAGCGGCAGGAGCATGATGATGAAGGTCCACTGGAGCCCCGAATGGGCGTGCTTGCCGCTCAGAAGATCCGACACCGCCCCAAAGACGAGAGGGGCGAGCGCCTGGGCCCCTGTGCGGATGAACGTGCGGATGCCTTCGGCCCGCCCCCACAGGAAGGCCGGGACGATGTCGAGGCGGGCGGCGTCGACGACCGGGTTCTGCGCCGACAGGGCCCCGGCGGCGAGGACCACGTAGGGGAAGGCGGTCAGCCAGCTGTGGGTGGTTAGCACCGGGATGAAGAGGAGCACCACGGCCACCGAGGCGATCGCCGCGACCTGCACCCGGGCCCTGAGGCGACCCCTGGCGAGCAGGCGGTCGCCGAGGTGGCCCGCCAGCAGGACACCGCACGCGGCACCCACCCCCACCAGCAGCATGAGCAGGCTGGCGAGGGCTTGGCCCACACGGTACTGCTCGCGTGCGAACTCGACGCCGAAGGTCTGCACGCCCGCCAAGAAGTAGTAAGCGCACGCGCCCGAGATGATGAGGGCCACGTTGGTCCTTACGTGCAGGACGTAGCGGCACGCCGCGCCAAAGCTCATCGCGCGCGTGGCGCCCTCGCGCAGCAGGCGCCGGTCGGGGGCGATCCCCCGGTCCAAGGCGAGACGTTGGGCGTCGGTCACGCCGGGCACCTCGGGGGCCTCCTCGGCGCTCTGCTCGGACACGCCCTCGGGCCTCAGCGACTGGCCTCCGCGGACCGGTTCGGGAAGGCGGAAGACCACGTACGCGATGAGCAGTGCGGGGACCGCCAAGATCACGAAGGCCGCCCTCCACGAGAAAGCCGCGACCGCCCCGGTTATGACGAAACCAGCGCCGGCGCCCACGAGCTCGCCGGTCAGGATGAAGCCGTAGATGCGACCGCGCTCGCCCGCGGCGAAATAGTCGCCGACCAATGAGGCGACGATCGGGCCGGCCGCAGCTATCACCGCCCCCAGCGCGAGCCTGGCGATGAGCAGGTCGCCGAAGGAGCCGGCGGTGGCGCTCCACACCATCGCCGCGCCCCACGCGACTATGGCGATGGCGAGCGTCCAGGTGCGCCGCACACGGTCGGCAAGCATTCCGAAGGGAATCGCGCCGATTGCGCCGACCAGAGATGTCACGGCCACGAGCAGGCCGATGTCGGTGTTGTCGATGTGGAGGGAGTTCCGCAGGTTCACCGCGGCCGCACCAACCGTCGCGGTATCGGCGCTGGCGAGGGCCAGCACGGCGGCTAGGGCGATGATCACATGGGCGCGGCGCGGGCCGCCCATCGCGGCGTTGAGCCTGGCGCGAGCGGCATTGCGACCCCTGCTGGTGGCCCGTCCTAGCCGGGTTCCCTCGCGAAACGGTGCCTTTGCACGATCTCTGTCCTCGGATCGCATCATCGTGAGACCCGCCCCATCGGGGGCATGCTTGCCGCACAAACAGTACCCGTAAAGCGCGCGCTGAACGGCGCCTGGCGCTGTCTGCGTTCGGCCCGGGTGCGGCGCTGCCCGCGGCGCCTCCTCTTCACAGCCACGGGATAGGTGTCGTCTGGACCCACATCGCAAGTCTGTCGAACGCGCATCTCAAGGGGAGCCAGGACGCAGAGGTTGGCCCGGGCGAAGAGGCTGGTCCGGTCTGGGTTTCCAAGCCTGTGACGGTTGTCCCGGTCGCCTTCGGCGTGGTGATCGCCACGACACTTGTCGACCCGGCGACCAGTGCCGCTCTGACCGTAAACGCCCGGCCCTATCTTGAAGGCGGATCGCTGTCGTCGTCTCCTCGTGTCAACGGCCACAGCGGTGGTGCGGGCATCCTCTCGAGCCCCGGCTCTGGGATAGGCGTGCGTGCGATCACAGATCAGGACTGCCCGTGGCGCGGATTCGGCCGAGTACTCCCTGGGCTGGGAGCGGACCTGGCTCGGTCAGCTGTCGATGCGTCGTGTCGAAACGCTGCGACCGCGGGCCGCGGCGAGGAGTTGTGGGTTCTCATCCGCCGCGGCGAGGCACAGTTCTGCCCCCCGGCTCTCCGCGGCGGCCAAGGCTTCCAACGAAAGCAGATTGAGTCGCACGCCGTCATCAAGTAGGCGTGCCATCGGCCAGGCGAGATCACGCAGCGAGAGAAGGCCGATGGTGTCGGGCAGCGCCGTGACCCCTCGGACGGCCGCCGCACCGACTGAGCGGTTCGCGCCGCCGATACGCCGGGTGAGAGCGCCCTCCAGGATCGGGCTGGAGACAGCTCGACACAGACGGTGATACCACAGTCCGGTGGTGAGCACCCGTGCGCCGCCGGGACGAAGCGAGGTCGGTTCGTCGTCCAACAGCATTCGCAGGAGCAAGTGGTCGTCGACGACCAGCACGGGCTCGCTCAAGCCAGATCGGGCTCGCCTGCAGCAATCACTGTCGCGAGCCGAGCGTAGCCACCTGCTTCCTCGACCGACTCTCCGAGCATGGCCCGCAAGCCACCGTGACCGGCGGGCACGACCAGCAAGGCATCTCCGAGGTCAGCGATCTCGACCACGCCACCTCCCATCAGATCCCAGCGGCGTCGGGCCTCGGCGGGTAGTGCCATCTGTCCCCGGTCCGAGACCCGGAACTGAGCAATTGTCATACATCCAATCTTACTTGGTGTACAAAGCGCTATCACAAGTGGTCCTTGTCTCCTGGCATTATCTCGACGCGGCAAGCACACGTGGCCCAGATGCCCTTGTCACCCTCGTCCGATGGACAAAACCCGCTTCCCGAGGTCGTTGTCGACGCACATGGTGCAGGGGGCCTCTCTGATCCGATGCGCGAGTAGGTCGACACACCGGCTTGGCCTGCCCTCGCTTGGCCGGTGCCTACAGGGCCCTCTCCGGGCGCACCGTCAATCAGCAGCCCTACGACTTGCCAACTGCGGTGGCCGCTCTTCCTCAACTCTGATGGGAAGCATTGGACCTCGACGAGCACGCGTTCTGTGCACGCTCTTTGCGATCGCCTCGTCCAGGAGGCCCATGTCCGCTGGCTTCGGGCCCCTCGGCGCTTGGTCACGGTCAGAACAAGCTCGTGCAGGCTCAGAGTCGCGATCACGTCTCACATTGCGCGTCCGAGATCGAAACCGACCGCTACCGCGCCGTCGGGATCGACGCTAGATCTTTCCCTGGCGGCCCTTGCGGTTGGACCCCGGGCCCCACAGGGCCTCAGCCACGCGCCGGCGGCGTTGCGCTTACTGGGGAGGACCGCTGGCGAGCTGGACCGTCGCCTGGTGGGACGCTCCCGAGGCGTCGGTCCAGGAGATCTCGACATGATCGCCGGGGTGGTGGCTGAAGAGCGCCTCGGTCACCTGGACCGGCGTGCTCACCGAGCTCCCGGCGAGCTTTGTGATCGCGTCGCCCGCTGCAAGGCCCGCACCGTCGGCCGGTCCGCCATTGACGACCTGGGCCACGTAGACCCCGGGCCCCGTGCTGGGGGTACCGAAGGAACCTGGGAATGCGCCCTGAGACCCGTTGGACCCCTCGACCTGGACCCCGAGAAATGCGGTGGCCCCGATGTGCACGCTGCTCGTCGAGTTGCCCCCCTCGATCGCGTGCGCGATCGACAATGCGGTGTCGATCGGGATGGAGTAGGCACCTCCTTGCAGTTGGAAGTCGCTCGAGGCGGCGGTGTCCATGCCGACAACTTTGCCACCGCTATCGACCAACGGGCCCCCAGAGTCGCCGGGCTGGATGGCCGCGTCCGATTCGATCAGCCCGTTCAGCTGCTCGGACTGCGCGCCCGACTGGTCACCTGCCGTTATCGACTGGTTGAGGGCGGTGACCGATCCGCTGGCAACGCTCGGGGCTCCGCCGGCGCCCCCGGCATTGCCAATGGCCACCACCGAGTCGCCGACCGCTAGGTTCGACGAATCGCCTGGGTCGATCGTCGCCAGGCCCGACGCATCGCGCATCTGAATGAGCGCGACATCGTGGCTCATGTCGTAGCCGAGGACGTCTGCTTGGTAGGTGCGGCCGCTGCCGATGTCGGTCACGCTGATCGTGGTAGCGCCATCGATCACGTGGTTGTTGGTCAGGACCTCGCCGTTTGAGGTGAGCACCATCCCGGTGCCCGCGGCCTGAGCCTGTTGGTAGCCGAGGGTGGTGTTGACGTCGACCAGGGCCGGGCTGACCCTGGCCGAGATGCTCCCGGTGGCGGCCGCGTTGGCTCTGCCTGTGACCGGGGCCCTGCTCGTCGATCCTTGCGGCGCGAGCGCGCTGGGCGTCTGGTTCGAGCCTTGATTGCTCCACAGCCCGTGGCCTGCGAGCACGCCGGCGCCGGCGAGCAACAGCGCGGCGAGCACCAGGGGCAGCTTGCGCCTGTTGGAGACCGCGGACCTGCCAAAGTGTGTGGGCCCAAGTTGTGTCGGGGGCCCAGATCCCCAGACGTGCGCCCCCGGCGGGACGTACCAGGGGTCCTGGGACCAACGAGGCGGCTCGTGGCCAGGGGTGGGCGGGGGGAGGTACGGCCCTTGGGCAGGTGCTCCGGGGGGCTCTTGCCGGTTCTCCGTCGGGACCGGGATAGCTTGGAAGGCGACCTCTCCTGTCGGCTCTGCAGCGCCCTCTTGGGGCCCGAGATCTTGGTTTTCGCTCATGTTCGGCACCATCCCACTTGGAGATGTCCTTTCTCTCTACCCACTCAACCGCTCTTCCATAAGCGTCGTGTCAAAAGCTCCTATCAATCCCCTAAAACAGGGCGTCTGGCACGTGGGCCGGGTGGGGTGTCGGGCCACGCCCGTGAGGGCGGCCGTCGCGCGGCCCGGCCCCATCGCCCGGATCGTGAGCAAGTCTCGGTTTCGCGCAAGTCTCAGTTTCTGCCGGGCTGGGTAGGTGAAAGGTGCACTTGGGGGCAAAGGGGCGAGCGGGCATCGCTGCGGCACGATCGGGCGTCATCGGTGCCTGGCAACCACGAAGGACGAAGGAGAGATCGGTGGGCGAACGAGCGGTGGCTGTGGTCACGGGAGCGACAGCGGGGGTCGGCCGGGCAACAGCGCGGCTGCTCGCCCGACGCGGCTTCGACGTCGCTCTTGTGGCGCGGGGTCAGGCGGGCCTCGAGGCCACGGTCAAAGATGTGCAGACGCTCGGGGCACGAGCGCTGCCGCTGTCGGTGGACGTCTGTGACTTCGGAGAGGTCGATGGCGCGGCGAGCAGGGTGGAGAGCGAGCTCGGACCGATCGAGCTGTGGATCAACGATGCGATGACGACGGTGTTCGCCCCGGCATGGGAGGTGGAGCCCGAGGCCTTCCGGCGAGCGGTCGAGGTGACCTTCCTGGGTCAGGTGTGGGGAACCCTCGCAGCACTGAAGAGGATGCGCCCACAGGACCACGGAACCATAGTCAACGTGGGCTCTGCGCTTGCATTCGTGGGCATCCCGCTTCAGTCGCCGTACTGCGCGTCGAAGTTCGCGTGCCGGGGCTTCTTCGAATCGGTCCGCGCCGAGCTGGTGCACACCGGGAGCCACGTGACGATGGCGATGGTGCACCTGCCGGCCGTCAACACCCCCCAGTTCGACTGGTGTGACACGACGCTGGACCGCAAGCCTCAGCCGGTGGCGCCCATCTATCAACCCGAGCTTTGCGCGGCCCACATCGTGCGCAGCGCTCTCTCGGGTCGCAGCACGAGGGTCCTGGGCTCTTGGAACCGGATGCTGGTTATCGCATCGCGACTGTGGCCGGCGTTTGCAAACCAGTTCGCAGCGATCGACGCGTGGGATGCCCAGCTGTCGGGCGAGCCGATCGACCACGGGCGACGG
Organism: Acidimicrobiales bacterium; assembly: GCA_050743805.1. Taxonomy (GTDB): domain Bacteria; phylum Actinomycetota; class Acidimicrobiia; order Acidimicrobiales; family RAAP-2; genus Palsa-461. The sequence continues at coordinate 7,297 of JBOGFX010000306.1, read as the reverse complement.
GCCAACCTCTTCACGGCGGTCGACGGCGAACACGACCACGGTAGCCGCGGCTCCTTCGGCGACCGTGCCGGAGGCTTCCTGGACGCGAGCTTCCTCGAGACGCTGCCCGCAACCGCAAAGAACGCGGGCACAGCCGCTGCGAAGACCTTTGCCGAATATGCACAGCGCGTGACGCGCTTGGTGGACCGGGCGAGCGGGGGAAGAGTTGGGATCGCGATGACCGGCTTGCAGGGACGGGCGCGACCCCAGCACCCCGACGAGCCCGACGCACCCTTGTGATCGTCACCGCGCCGGGGTACGCGGCCAGGGGCTCGCTGCTCGCGCGCCAAGCCCGGCTGGGCCGGACCTAAGTTGCGCGACGATCCCGGCTACGCCGACATCGGCGACTACGCGGTCATAGGCGATGGTCGCAGCGCCGCCCTGGTCGCCTGCGACGGGCGGATCGACTGGTGGGCCCTGCCCTCCCTCGACTCGCCTCCAATCTTCGCCGCCCTCGTGGACCCCAAGACGGGCGGCTACTTCTCCCTGCGTCCAAGGGGGGAGATCTCGACCACCCGGCGCTACGCCGATGCCACCAACGTCTTGGAGACGACCTTCACGACCTTGAGCGGGACCCTGGTGGTGACCCACGCCATGGCGACGGGCACGGCGGGACGCCTTCCTTGGAGCGAGATCGGCTGCAGGGCCCAATGCGTCTCGGGGACCGTCGAGGTCGTCTACGAGCTCGTTCCGGGGACTCGCTTCGGCACCGCGAGCCCGTGGATGAAGGTGGCCGGCTCGACACCGATCGCCCAAGTCGCAGACCAGAGCCTGGCCCTTGTCACGGACTGCCCTCCGGCCGAGGTCGGCACCCACGAGCTGTCCGGGAGCTTCACGCTTCACGGCGGTGAGCGCAGGGTCCTGGGCATCTTGGCGACCGATGGCGAGCCTCTGTTCATCGCCACGCCGCAGGCCGTCGACGCAAGGATCGACAAGACCGCCCAGGATTGGAGGCGCTGGAGCGCCCTGCTGGACAACGACGGTCGATGGGCGAGCGCCGTGGAGCGCTCGGCACTCGCCTTGAAGACGGTCATCGCCGAGGACACCGGAGCCATCGCGGCTGCGGCGACCACATCGCTGCCCGAGAAGATCGGCGGCCACAAGAACTGGGACTACCGCTTCGCATGGGTCCGGGACTCATCCTTCGTCTTGGACGCGCTCATGAGCCTCGGCCTTCATGAGGAGGCTCATCGGGCGATGTCGTGGCTGCTTCGGGCGATCCGCTGCAACGGCGGGGATCTCGCGATCTTTTACACGCTAGGGGCTCAGCTGCCCACCGAATGCAAGGAGCTGGACGCACCCGGTTACAGGGGGAGCCGGCCGGTGCGCGAGGGCAACGATGCCGCCGGGCAGGTCCAACTCGGCAATTACGGGGACCTGTTCGACGCGGTTCGCCACTACGTCGCCGCGGGCCATGTCCTCGACACCGCCACCTCAACCATGCTGAGCGAGCTCGCGGACGAGTGCTGCGACCAGTGGCGCGAGGTCGACTCGGGCATCTGGGAGCTCGACAGCCGGCAGCACTACACGATCTCCAAGATCGGCTGCTGGGTGGCCTTGGAGCGCGCGATAGCCCTGGCGAGAGATGGTCAGATCCAAGGAGGTCACCGCCAGCGCTGGCGGGCGGAGTCAGAGGAGATCCGGCGCTTCGTCGAGACCGAGTGCTGGTCGGGGTCCAAGGGTGCTTACACCTTCTACGCGGGCACGGACCGCCTCGACGCGTCGGTGCTCCTGGCGGGTCGCACCGACTTTGACCGGGGAAAGAGGCTTAGCTCGACGGCCGACGCGGTGCTGGCAGAGCTCGGGGCGCCTCCGGCGGTTTGGCGCTACAGCGGTGCGCAGAACGAGGAAGGGGCGTTCGTCGCGTGCACCTTCTGGCTCATCGAGGCCCTCGCCTACGTGGGCAGGGGAGCCGAAGCCGCAGTCCTCATGGACTCGGCCATCTCTGCGCTGCCCAACGACGTGGGCATAATGGCCGAGCAGTTCGATCCGGCGACCGGCCAGTCCTTGGGAAACCTTCCCCAGGCGCTCTCGCACCTGGCGCTCATCATCGCCGCGTACACCCTCCGCTCTGTCCACGAGCACGAGGGGGAGCTTGGCGCAAGCTAGGAGAACCGAGAGCTCGGGTAGCCGGACAGCTTGTCATCACGGAAGCCGGCTACCTGGTCGGCCAGCTCCTCGGTCCGAGCGCGGAAGCCCCGTTCTTGCGTGCGCTTGCCGAAGGTCAGTTGACCTTCGATCCTGCGGAGCTCGCCGATCTGCGACAGGCGGCCGACCTGGTCGAGACTTACTCGGATCTTCGCATCGGGACGGTTGACGCGATTGTCGTCGCAACAAGACCGAATCCAATCGACTCAAATCGCCACCCTCGAGTATCGACACTTCACCGTTGTTGAGCTGTCGCGCGCTCCCAATTTCGAGTTGCTCCCGTGATCGCTGTCCGCCCGAAAACAGCGGCTGGTCGCCGCAACCAGATCACCTACTGCCGGAGACACGCGCCCGCGCGATTTGCACCGGCGGTACATGCAGATCGACATCGACATCCGTGGTTCTGCATGTCAGGGTGGGTCGACTACTAGTGGATCACCACGAACGCGTCGGACGGCTCAATCAATCGCTACTAAGAGCCGAGTACCGGCGCAGTTCTTCAGCGTGGAGCCGCTGGTCGACGCGAGGGGTCAGCGATACGAGTACGCGGTCGACGATCCGGTCCATGACACGGATGTAGCGGTGCGGAGATCAGATCCGCTGGACGCTCACGCAAGGTCAATGTTTTCGATCGCGTTGCAAATAGCCCTTCGATGTGGTACTGCTGGGTTTCGGAGCCGGGCCAAGCCGTAAAGGTGCTGGCGCCAGAAGGTGAGGTCGAGTAGATGGCCCTCAGACTAAGGCTCCCAACGGTTGTTGCGATGGCCGCAGTCGCCCTGCTGGCGGTGGCTTTGAACCCCGTCGCAATACCCGGTGCCGCAGCGGCTGGCACCGTTTCTCAGAGAGGGGTGCGCACGGGGCCAAATGGTGGTTCCCAGCGCGCCGGAGGCTCACTGACGGTGCTGCTAGGTGGCACGCAGGGGGCCTGGCAGGGATGGGACCCTGCAACAGCGCCCAACTGGGAACCATTGACTTGGGGAGCGGAAGAGGTCTACGGAGGCCTCTTCCAACGCAACCCGAACGGAAACCTGGTCGGCGACCTTGCGACCGGGTACAAATACAACGGCACCGCCACAAGCCTGACAATCACCCTTCGTCACGGCGTCACCTTCTCGGACGGCACTCCGTTGAACGCCGGCGCGGTCGAAGATAACCTTCAACGTCTCTTCTATACCCCCGGCCAGACCTGCGGCTGCTCCACGGACTTCCCTTTGGAACAGCCTTTGAACGCCGGTGTCACGCTTCCGGACGGGCCAACCGGGTTTACTGTCGTGCTCCATCTGTCACGTCCAGACGTGGCGATGATCAATGCATTTCCCGGTGAGGAACCCAACACTGTTCCTTCTCCAACGGCGCTAGCCAAAATGGGTGAGAAGGCTTTCGCCCAACATCCCGTTGGCGCCGGACCATTCGAGATGGTCACGAACATACCTAACGTGAAGGTGGTCCTGGAGAAGAATCCCAACTACTGGCAAAAGGGTCGGCCTTACCTGAACAAGCTGACGTTCCTCACCGTCGCGAACGATGCGAGCGCCCTCGCGGCCCTCGAAGCAGGCCAGGCGCAGGTGTACACCGGAGGCTACAGCGAGTATTTGCAGATTCCGAGCATCGTGAGCCTTCTTAACGTCTACAAGCAAGCAGGGCTGTCAGCGAACCAGTTCTCGATGAACGCGGACACGCCTCCCACGAACCAGCTCTGGGCACGAGAAGCTCTCGCCTACGCGACCAACCCTCAGGCACTCAACAAGGGGCTGTGGGGCGGCCTAGGGGTTCCGAACCAGTCGCCGACAGACTTGGGGGGCCTCTTCTACGAACCGAAGGTTCCAGGCACCCTTACCTACAACCTTGCGAAGGCCAAGCAACTGGTGAAGGAGCACGGAGGACTCACCGTCATATACCCGATCAACGCGAGCAACTCGGGAGCAGACCTTCTGCAAGAAGCGTTAGCAGCACAATGGAAAAAAGCCGGTATCAACGCCATCTTGAAGCCAGATGACTTCACTACATGGCTTAGCACCATCAAATCAGGCAGCTGGAACGTGACCGATCAGCTGTGTGGTGCCTACGACCCAGGGACGAGCTTGGGTTTGACCCTATGCTTCGGCCCAAATGGCCCGATCAGCGGAGTCAAGCATGATCCCCACCTGGACCAGCTAATGAACAACGCGACGGCGATTGTCAACCCAGCCAAGCGCGCCAAGGCGTATCGGAACATCTTCCATTACATAGGCCAGCAGGTGTACCTGCTCGGACTCGCCGCAAGCCCCGCGTATCTGTTGACGACGAAGAACGTGAAGTTCCCGAAGAACGCGCCCGGGCTGCTCGTGCCCGACGCCCTGTTGCAGTATTTCCAGAATGTCACGGTTCGTTAGCCAGACGTTCTTCCGGGCCGGGTCGATGGCCAGACTAAATGGAAGAGGAGACTGATTCACAGACTCGACGCATGTTCGAAGCCGCGACAGCCGAACCGCCAGCCACCTATTGCCCACACCCCGTTTCGCGCTTGCGCAATCCGCAGGCAACATGGAGCAAGAGAGCACCAAAGGCCTCACGCCGCATCTGATTGAGCGATGATGGTGTAGTTCCAGCCACCGTGCCACTCGTGGGAGTGGACCGGCACGGCTGCCAGCTCGGGTCGGGTGCCAGTTCGGGTCGTCAGCCCTGGATGGTGAGCCCGGTCGTACCCGTCGTCGCCGAGATGAGCTCGACGATCGTGCGCAGGCTGGTGAGCGGTTGAACTGGGCGTCACGGTCCAAATGCTGGGCGCCTTCGCGGACCTTGGCTGTCGTCCACAGCGAGTAGCCGAGCGGGCCTCCACACCGACCCCGTCCTGCGCGCGTACCAAATTGTCGTGGACCCTTAGGACCTGTGACAGGGCCCCGAGGTGACACGCACCTCGACGTTGCGCGCGCCGGCCCTGTTGGTCACCTCCAGGAGGTCGCTGCCGGCCGAGGTCACCCTTGCCCCCGAGGCGCTCGCGCAGTAGCCGTGGGGATAGTGGAGCGCACTTGCCACGAAGACGATGGTGGGAGCCCGGACGTGCCTGGCGGCCATGTAGCGGAGCAAGAAGGCGCCGGTGGTGGGGTCGAATGAGATCTGCTCGGGCACGCCCGAGATCGCCTCGGGATACGTGCGCGAGAGCGCGTACGCCGTCGGGCGGAGCTGGCCCTTGTCGTTGACGAGAGCCTCGTCGCGGCTTCCCGTGGGATCCCCGTAGTACTTCCACGACCAGTAGGCCCATCCGACGAGGTGTTGATCGGCCTCTGCGGTGAGCACGCTCACGAGGGCGAGGTCCGCGGTCGCGCCGAATTCGCTCATGAACCAGGCGGGTCCGCGTGGCTGGGGCGGCGAGGACATGTGCTGGCGGTCGGTCGCCCGGCGATCGAGCGAGCGCGTCCCTTGCGCGGCGCAAAGGGCGATGTTGGTCGGGTTCCCGGTCACCGGGCTGCGGTAGGCGCAGTAGACGTGGAAGTTGAAGACCAGGTTGGGGAGGTCCATGGACCCCAGGAAGCTCGGGAACCCGCGAGCGCCGTAGATGTCGGGCTCGAAGAAGACAAGGTGATTGGGGTCGTTGGCCAAGATGGTGGGGATCACCCCCGTCGAGGGGTCCTGGCGTGGGCAGTGGGGGATGGGTTGGCCCGCCTCCAAGGTGCCCATGTGGGCGGAGCCCGTGTAGAAGCACTCGAGCTCTTCGTCGAAGTGCTGGTCTCCCAGGCGGATGACCGAGCGCGAGTAAGGCTCGTTGAACGGGTCGTAGCCGAGGACCCAGGGGTTCGAGCGGAAGTAGCTCGCCACGTAACCCCACACCCGATCGAGCTCGCCTTGGAGGTCCCCTTCTACATCGTTGGTCCACAGATTGTGGAAGGCACGACCCGCGGCGCGCGTCCCGTACTCCAGTGACCAGCGCCCAGGGGGCTTGATATTGGGGAGCCCGCCGGTGCACACCGCCCAGCTGGGAGCGCCTTCGCCACCGAACATGGCGCTGTAGACGTCCTGGTGCATGTCGATGAGCGAGTAGATGTGGTAGCGCCCCAGCAGGTCGACGGTCTGTCTTACGTGCGCGAGGTAGCGGTCCAACACCGGCAGATCGAACTGGCCCGGATCCCCGGGAGGGCCCTTGGTGCAGATGTCGGGGTCGTTGGACGGCGCGTTTCCCGGCTCGAGACCGCTCCAGGTGATCCCCAGGCGCACGACGTTGAATCCGAGCCGTGCCATGAGCGAGGCGTCGTGGGCGGAGAAGTTCCACGGCCGGTGCGGATCGGGGTACACCTCGAAGGGCGGGTACTTGTAGACGACGTTGACCCCGTGGAGGAGCACCACCCTGCCCTGGCGGTCGTAGAGGAAGGGCCCCCCCGGGGCGCGCAACGTCCCGGAGAGGCCGACCCCGTTGCCCAGGGACGGGGGTCGGTGCAGGGGCGAGGCGAGGCTCGGGGTCACCGAGCGCTGGGCGGCGGTCGCCTGGGGGCCGACGAGGATGCCTGTAGCCACCCCAAGGCCTACCAGCACCGTCAGCGCGGCGTAGGGCCCGAGCCATCCCGGCCGTTGGCGGAGCACGCCACATGTGGTCCTCGCTTCTCTCACCGAACCATCGTCGCGGGAGAACGGGCCTGGGAACCACTCCCGGGCGCGGCGGTCGAAGAGGTGCCCGAGGGTGGGCGCCGCTACATCGCGGGTGCACGGGCCACCGGGTTGAGCCCCGCACGGCCCTGGCGAAGCGGCCCGAGGGCGGCCATCGCAGCGGGCCTGGCGCTCGCACGTTGCGGCCTGCACCCTCCCATCGAGCTCGTCTTCGGGCAATAGGATGATCCGATGAGCGGGCCGAACGCTGACCTTGGGACGCCGATCCACTTGGAGCGTGATGAGGCCAACGAGCTCGCCCGTCTGCTCGACGGTGCGCTCGGCGAGATGAGCTCTGAGATTGCCGACACGGACAATCCGAGCTACGCCCGGGAGCTCCGGGCTCGACGCGAGCTGTTGCGCTCGGCTCTCTCCAAGATCCACGGCGCTGGCGGTTAGCTCGCGGTCGTGGCTCCATCGCAGGGGAGGGGAGGTGAGACAAGATCATGGATGCCTCGGGAGAGACGGAGCCGGATCTGGCATGGCGGAGCCT
>JBOGFX010000305.1:0-1500 GCA_050743805.1 Acidimicrobiales bacterium | reverse complement strand
GCGAAGGCGCACCCCGAGCGCTTCTCCAAGCACCCGGCGCCCCACCGCGTGCCGACCAAAGCTTGGATCAACCGACCGTCCATCCAAAGCGCGTAGCTTTTCGGCAATTGCCTATTGACAGGCTCCGCGCGTCGGTTCAGCGCCGAACCGAGTTCGCTCAGAAGACGAACGGCACGAGCATCTTGGTCGAGCGCTTGTACATCGGGTAGACGTCTGGAAACTGCTCGGTCATGTAGCGTTCCTCGACCGTGGCGCTGTAGACGAAGTAGATCCCAGCCAGGACCACGGCGGTAAGCCACAGCCAGTTCAGTGCCACCGCGGTGCCGATGCCGGCGACCAGGATGCCCGAGTAGATCGGGTGGCGGACCAGGTGGTAGGGGCCACCGGTCACGAGCTCTGGTTCGTCCTTCTGCGTCATCGGGGTGCCCCAGTTGCGCCCGATGTGCACGCGGGCCCAGATCGCGAACCCCAACCCGAGAGCGAAGAGGGCGAGACCGGGGCCAGCGCGCCACGGATTGGTGTTGAGACCGTGGTCCCGAAAGGCTCCCAAGCGGAGCAAAAGAATCGCGACGACAGCGATCACCGCCCTGATACCCAGCTCGCGTGACCACGGGACGCGGCCCCTCTTCATCGAAAAGGCTGCCACGATCCAGTACAGCCAGAACGCCCCCCATCCGGCGGCGAAGACGAGCTCGACCGCTTTCATCGTGACTCACTCTGTCACAGTGCCTGGCTGTGCGCGACGAAGAGCCCGGGGCGCGATCGAAGGGCGCTCGGGTCGAGATCCGAGCCGATCTCCACCGCGCCGGCCAAGATCCTCGCTCGGCGGGTCCGGGCACGAAAGAGCCCCGCTGGAGGGCGCGTCGTCGCAGAGTCCGGACGCACCAACAGCGCTACCGCTTCCTGCCGGCCCGTGTCGTCGTCTACTACGTGTCGGTCTCGCTTCTTCCTGTACGATGCTCGCCACCTTCCGGTGCGCCCCCTGGGACTTGAACCCAGAACCTGCGGATTAAGAGTCCGTTGCTCTGCCAAATTGAGCTAGAGGCGCCTGGCTGGACTCGTACGCTAGCCCAGCCTCTTCACGCTGCTATTTCGGACGTGTGCTGAGCCATGGAACCAGGCGCGAGGAGCTCCCTCGCTGATTTCGGTGCGTCGGAGGTAGCGGCGCCAGCCATTGGAGGCTTCGTGGGCCGTAATTGGTGGCCTGGTGCTCGAACTGGCACGCGTCGTAATCCTGACGCCCCTGACAGCGGTGCTCGGTGTCTCAGGTGATGAGCGCGATGCGTTTGTAGGCCTCGAGCAGCACCTCGGTTGGGCCATCCCTCGATGATGCGCACGATCCGCTGTCGTGCCGCGTGCAGGAGATCGCTCTCGGGAGAGAAGGGAACAGGGCGCATGGCGGCCCCACAACCGCGGAGCACCGCAGGTCAACGTGGGTAGACCGGGATTCCAGTCACGGAAGTAGTGACACCGCCACCGACACAAGATCGGGCTGCCCAC
>JBOGFX010000304.1:0-2884 GCA_050743805.1 Acidimicrobiales bacterium | reverse complement strand
CAGGCCGTAGGCGCGCCCGATCGTCGCATTGGCGTGGTTGTAGGGGCCCATGGCCCCCATGCCCCACCCCATCGCTATCTCCTCGCGGACAGGGCCGTTGACCACGACCATCCCTGCCATCGATGAGGTCGTCGAGTGCCTCGCACTCACCCCGCTGGCGGCCAGCGCAAGGATGACAGGCAGGTATGCCGGCTTGGCGCCGGCCATCACCGCGTTCACCGCCACCTTTTCGACCGTGTACTCCCACGCCTCTCGGTACGCGGTCGGTGCCATACGGCCGACCACCTCGTCCCTCCGGCGGTGGGTGCCCTCGAGCATGGCCGCCACCCGTTCCTCGGTCGGCAGCACGATCGGGAGCATGTCGGTCCAGCGCTCTTGCACGAACCTCTCCTGCAGCGATTCCGGGCTGGCAGGCTCCAAGAGGCGTGGCGTCGAGCGGTGGTAGCTCGCCCCGAGCTTTGCCGTGGGATCGGGACGTCGCGTCAGGGCGTCTATGACGACTTCCATGAACGGGCGGTTGTGAACTGGGTCGTCTCCTTCGATGTAATCGCGAAGCTGGCTCGGTGAGAGGTTCACGACCGGCTGGGGAACGAACGCCTGCCTCAGCGCCGGCATGCCGTTGACCCTGGCGGTCGAGGCGACCAATCTCTCGAACACAGCGGTGTGTATGGCGACAGTCGGTACGAGGTGCTCGCTCTCGAGTGCGACCGCTTGCCCGACGACCGTCGGACAGCAAGTGCTTCAGAGCCCGACGCCCGCTATGGCTGCGTCTCCTTGGGCGGCCACCTCTGCGAGAGCATCCTCGTCGCCGACGAAGGACTCTCGCATCTGCACGATGTGGGTCTTGACCTGGGGTAGGTGGTCTTGGAACCATCCGGCCAGTTGCGCCATGAAGGTGCCAGAGTTGTCGAAGCGACAGTCAAGTAGGCAGATGGTCTTGTCCGCCATGCTCTCGAGCGGTTCTGCCAGGCCCCTCGGGGTCACCTTGGGTGGGAAGCCCATCGGGTGGTGGACGGTCGATAGCGGGTTTGGGTCACCCGAGGTGGTCATCGGTCCTCCTTGGAAGAGCACGCCCAGGTGCCTTGGCGCACACTAGGCCCACGGGGGCGTGTCGTGGCCTACGGCACCGGCGTTGAGGTCGGCTCCTTTGGTGGGCCAACCCGGCCTGCCATCTCGCGCAGATACTGGGGGACGATCGATTCCCGAAGGACGACATCGGCCGCGATCAGCTGCTCGCTGCGGACGCGGCCAGCCAGCTCAGCGTTGAGATCGTCGATCACCTCGACTATCGCACGTGCGTAGCGCCGTCCTGCTGCGCTCAGAGCGATGAGGGTCCGGCGAGCGTCAGACGGGTCGGGCGTTGCGAGCGCGAATCCTCGCCGCTCCAGTCCCGCGGCGGTCTTGCGCGCGGCCTGTCTGCTGATCCCCAGGGAAGCCCCCAGCTCCCCCACGCTCAGGGGCCCGCGCATCATCAGCCGAAGGGCCCCTGCGTCGGTCCTCTTGTACCCCGAGTAACCCCGTGCACCCAGTCCGGCCGCCATCGCGGAGACCCAGGCGAGCCTCGCGATGGCGAGAAGGTCACCAAAGCGGTACGGCTCTCGAGTTTGCATCTGAGCGAAGCCTAGCCTAGATTAAGCAACTTGGTTGCGTATATGCAGGTTAGGAGAAAGATGCGATTTGGTCTGGCGAAATGGACCGAGGGCAGGATGCGCAGGGGTGCGGGCATCGCGGTCGTCTCGGCAGGTGTCCTCATGGCGCCCGTGTTCGGCCTCGCTCCCCCGGCCGGAGCGGCCGCGCCCGCCGCATCGGGGGGATGCGGCGTCTCGGCCACGGCGGGGTCCTCTGCCCTCGAGCTCTCGCTCGGAGGGTATCTGCGCAAGGTCATCGTTCATGTCCCGACCGGGTACAGCGACGCCAAGCCGGCGCCTTTGGTCCTGGACCTTCACGGAAGCTCGAGCACCGCCCGGGTCCAGGAGTTCTTGAGTGGCATGGACTCGACCTCCGACGCACACGGGTTCCTGGTCGCCTATCCCCAGGCGCTGATCAAATCCGCGACGGGCTACTCGTGGAACGTGCCCAAAGAGCCGCTCGTAGGTGGAGCCGCGGTCCCCAAGGGCGCGGCGAACGACGTCACGTTCCTCACCGGAGTGGTCGGGGCGCTGTCCAGCCGTTACTGCGTCGACAGGACCAGGGTCTATGCGACAGGCATGTCCGGGGGCGGCCGCATGGCGAGCCAGTTGGCTTGCGACGCCCCTCGCACGTTTGCCGCCATAGCGCCCGTGGCCGGCCTGCGCTTCCCTCAACCGTGCTCGAGCGCGCGAGCGGTTCCTTTGATCGCGTTCCACGGCACGGCTGACCCCGTTGACCCCTACCAGGGGCACGGTCAGGGCTACTGGAGCTATTCGGTGTCCACCGCCCTGAAGCGATGGGCGGCCCACGAGCGTTGTGCCAGCAGGCCAGAGGTCACCCAAGGCCCCGGCTTCACCCTGACCAAGTACCAGGGTTGTCGAAGTGGGGCGCTCGTCGAGCTGTACGCCCTGAAGGGCGAGGGGCACGAATGGCCCGGAGGGCCCCCGCTGCCCGCGGCTGACGTGGCGGCTCTCGGGCCTCAGAGCAACGCCGTCAACGCCGACGCCCAGATGTGGAGCTTCTTCTCCAGGTACCGCCTCTGAGCATCGCAGTCCCCTGGGCAGGTTGGGGTCGTCGTCACCGGTCGCGCCGCGCGTCCGACCTGGCCCTGCGGTCTCCCCGTCGCCTTCTACCCCAAAGGCCGCAGAAGCGCTCCTCGGTGGCCGACGTTCACGAACGGCATCAGCGGTCCCTCTAGGGAATGGTGAGGCCCCCGCCTCCGGGCCCCCCGCCGAAGAGGCCGCCCCCACCGGAC
>JBOGFX010000303.1:0-10607 GCA_050743805.1 Acidimicrobiales bacterium | reverse complement strand
TCGGACCGAACGGTGCAGGCAAGTCCACTCTTGTCAACGTCGCAACCGGCTTCGCGGCGTGCTCCGGGTCTGTGCTTCTCGACGGCCGAGCGGTGGACGGATTTGCGCCTCATCGGCGGGCCACCCTGGGTCTGCGGCGTAGTTTCCAGCAACTCCGCGTTCCGCCGGGCCTCTCTTCAGGCAAGTTCTTGTCTCTTGCGGCAGGTCGGAGGTTGACGGCCGGTGAGACGAGCGACTTCTTGGCCTGGTTTGGTTGCCCGCCAGCTGATACCGCTATCGGCACGATGGACGTCGGCGCGCGGCGAATGTTGGAAGTGGCCGGTTTGACCGCCGGGCAACCGTCGGTCCTGATGCTCGATGAGCCGGCGGCAGGTCAGGGGGCCAGGGAGACCGCCCTGCTTAGCGAGCGGATAACGCAGATCCCTGCTCTTACAGGGAGCACCGTTGTCCTGATCGAGCACGATGTGGAGATGGTCCGCAACTGTTGTCAGATTGCCTCCGTGATGGACTTCGGGCGACTCATCGCCTCGGGTGAACCCGACCAGGTGCTGAACGACCCCGAGGTTGTACGGGCCTATGTCGGAAGCAAGAAGTCATGACGTTCGTGGGGACGACGTGTTTGCGGGCACTGGAGAATGAGCTAGGAGGATGATCATCATGAGGAGAAATGACACCAAGCATCGACGTGCCTTTATGTCGTCGCTGATCGTGGGTGTTCTGTCCATTGGGATGGTGGTGAGCACGGCTGGCGTGGCTAGCGCCGCGTCGAGTGGCGGGTCTTCGTCGAACCCGATTGTGCTTGGTGGCATCTACACCAACACGCCGATCCCATTCGGCGCGGATGCTCTGGCCATGAGCAAGGCCGTGTTCGCCGACGTGAACGCTCACGGTGGCATCCGTGGCCAGCAGATCCGCTACATGTTTGGGGATGACGGTGGAAGCAACGCCACCGCGGCCGCCGATGCCAGACAGTTTGTCGGGGCGGGCGCCGTCGCGATGGTTGGTGACGCCAGCTTCAGCACATGCGGGCAGAACTCCGGGTACTACCTACAGCAAAACATCGTCGACATCGTGGCGGTGGGGGTTGACCCCCTGTGCTACGCCTCTCCCAACATCGCGTCGGTAGAGCCTTCTCCCTACTTGCAGCTCACTGCGTCGCTCTATTTCGCTGCCAAGTACCTGCATGTCAAGCGTCAGTGCCTCTTCCAGCCGCTCACGCCCGGGGCAGGCACGGCCATCAGCAACGCCATCAAGGCCTATGAGAAGGCGGCTCATCAGACGCTTACCATCAAGGACACGTCGCTTTCGACGAGCGGCACCGTGGACTTCACCCCCTTGCTCCTTCGGGCCAAGTTGGCAGGCTGCCAGTCCTTCTTCTACGGGGGAGCGACTGACACCATTGCCCACACCCTCCTGCAGACTGCGAAGACCCAGGGCCTGAGCAAGCTGAACATGCTGTTGATCAGCATCTCGTACACCAAGCAGCTGGCCCAGACCTCCGAGAGCCTCGGTGTCCCGGCCTACGTCACTGCGTCGCTCTACCCGTTCACCCAGGTCGGCAAGCAGAATGCCGGCTTCCGTGCCCTCGCGCAGAAGTACCACGTCAACCAGACGGAGTTCTCGCTGGACGCGTATGTCGCAGCAAACTGGGTGGTGTCGGTCCTCAAGTCGATCAAAGGACCGATCACCCGGGCCAAGGTTACGGCGGCCTTCAAGAAGGGGGCGGCCTACAAGACGCCTCTGTCCACCGCTCCGTTGGTGTTCGGGCCTGCCAAGACGCACAACGCGCTGGTACGGCCGACAATCGTCCAGCTGACGAAGAACGGCTGGAAGCTGCGCCTGCTCGGAATGAAGGTACCCGGCGTCACTTCGTGATCGTCTAGGTGCTCACGTTCGGAACCCCTGGCGGGACCGGTTCCCAATGGGGGTTCCGAACGGACACCTTCGAGAAGGATCCACCGAGGAGGTGAGGGGATGGTAGAGGTATCCACCGGAGTAGCGGGACTTTTGGGCGGAGGTGTTTACGCGCTCTTGGGCCTGTGCATCCTCCTCACGTACCGGCTGGTGGCGGTGGTCAACTTCGCCCAGGTTGCTGTTGGTGCGCTGGGGGCCTATGGGATGGTCATCCCATACACCGACGGAGTCCCGCTCGTGCCCGCGATCATCATCGGGCTGGTTGTCGGTGCCGTTGCGAACGGTTTGGTCGGCCTGGCCATGACCAAGTACTTCTTCGAGGGAAGCGAAGATGTCAAGGCGGGCGTGACCGTTGTCATGTTCACTGCCCTGCTCGCCCTGGGCGGCCTCCTTTTCGGGCCATCTCACCCCTACAACTTTCCCCAGCCCGTCACCTCGAACGCCTTCAATGTCGCTCAGGTTGGCGTCTCCTGGCCGGTGGTCGCGGTCATCATCCTCGCGATCATCGTGGCTGTGGGGGCCTTCCTGTTCCTCCGAGGCACACGGACTGGTTTGCTGTTGCGAGCGTTGGCTTCGCGCCCGACGACGAGCCAGTTGATCGGAATCGCCGCTCCTCGCCTTGCCATGATCGTGTGGATGAGCACAGGTGCTCTTACTGCCCTTTCGCTGATGGTGATCGCACCCACGGTCCAGAACGACTTCTCGAGCCTCAGCCTGCTGCTGGTTTGGGGCTTGGCAGCCGCCTTGATAGGCGCATTCCGCAGCTTCTGGGGGGCCCTGATCGGTGGGCTTGCCCTAGGCGCCCTGCAAGGCGTTCTGAGCTCCGTTCAATCGCTCGCCACCTATCGTGGCGCACTGCCGTTTGTGGCGATCATCCTGGTACTCATGTGGAGCCAACGCCACGCACGCTGGGACGCCGCGGCATAAGATCGCCGTCCGATTGCTTGGGACCCACCAAACCAAGGGCTGAGATCCATCGATCAACTCCGTGTAGCCACCGAGGCGCAACAGCTGTCGCAACTGGATCTCTATTGCGATTGGCCCTTCCAAGGAAAGACCCTCGGGCCTACAAAAATTGCTATAACTGAGATGGAATGGTCCCCGAGCGAAATTGTGGGGGAGCGGGCAGATGGATGACTCCAAAGAGAGGGGTAAAAAAAGGAGTCGCCCACGCAAGCACCGGATGTTGCGTTGGATCGGGGCGCTGGCCGTTGTCATCGTCGTCCTGGCTGTTGGCATCCCGTTCATATACATCCACCTGATTGAGGGGCCTCCGCCCGCCGCCCTTGCACTGCCCACGGACCCACCTGCTAATAGCAGCTCTGTGGCAGGCACCTGGCAGGTGTCCCTTGGTTCGACCGCCGGGTATCGCGTTCGAGAGATCCTGGTTGGCCAGAGCAACCTCGCCGTCGGTAGGACCCATGACATCTCGGGGCGGATGGTGATCTCCGGTACTACCGTCAAATCAGCCAACTTCACGGTGCAGATGGCAACGGTCACCAGCAATGAACCGATTCGTGACACAGCATTCCGGTCGACGATCATGGACACAAGCACCTACCCCACGGCGTCCTTCGTCCTTAGACGTCCGATCTCGCTAGGAAGGTTGCCGCGGGTGGGAGCCGAAAGGACGTATCACACACAGGGCAATCTCACTTTGAGGGGCAAGACCCGGAGGGTCTCGCTTGTGCTCAAAACCGAGCAGCTCGGGGCAAAGATCTACGTGCTCGGTGACGTCAACGTGGTGTTTGCGAAATGGGGCATACCGAACCCGAGCAACGCGATGACCAAGACTCAGCAGAATGGAACGCTCGAGTTCTTGCTGGCTTTCCATCGCACAGCAGGAGCAGTATCACCCATCCCGTCCGGTACGACCACGACCTACCCTGCCTATACGCCGGCATCGCCAACCACGATCCCGCCATTGAAGATTGGATCCGCCAGCCAGTGATCTCGCCCGAAGCCGAGCAGGTTATGGCGATTGAACACCTCACCCCATTCTCGATCCCGCAAGCTCGGCCGTTGCCCTAGGATCCGTGGCGGAACACTCCATGGTCTGCGAAAGGATCGATGATGGCAGTCGACGTCCCTGACACTCACCGCGACTTGCTCGATTCCAAAGTCGGCACGATCGCCACGGTTGGTCCCGATGGCAGACCTCAAGTGTCGGCTGTGTGGTTTCTTGCCGACGGAGGTGACGTTCGCATCTCCTTGAATCGGACGAGGCAGAAGACCAAGAACCTGCTAGCGAACAAGAGTGTGAACCTGTTCATCCTTGACTTGGCAAACCCGATGCGATACCTCGAGCTGAGAGGGGACGCGCAGATCGATGCAGACGACGACTATGAGTTTGCCGACAAGGTCGGAGCGAAATATGGAGCGGACCTGCGCAACATGGACCGACCCGGGGAGAGCCGGGTTGTAGTGACCGTGCGCCCGACACGTGTCAACGCGGTGGACCTGAGCGCGCATTAGATCGACGGTCGCTAGCCAAGACGCGCATTCCAGAACTCGCAGTTGTGGACCGCGTCGAATGAGGCAACGCTCTCAGGTTCAACCGGAGTTCCCAAGGAGAGCAACATCGGTCGGCGCCCATGGTAAAGGTGCCATTTTGGGAGCCTGTCTATGCCGGAGGCGTGTTGGGACATCGGCACGTTCGGGTCGCCGCTTTGTGCGAACCTCACCCAGTAGGTCATGAACTTCTTCGACAGTGCGAGATCGC
Organism: Acidimicrobiales bacterium; assembly: GCA_050743805.1. Classification (GTDB taxonomy): domain Bacteria; phylum Actinomycetota; class Acidimicrobiia; order Acidimicrobiales; family RAAP-2; genus Palsa-461. The sequence goes on along the minus strand of JBOGFX010000303.1, from coordinate 5,971 downwards.
TAGGGCCCAGGGCGCCTCGGGCAGAGAAGCCGAAGACGTAGGCGAGCTCGGAGGTGTGGGTGTCGCCTTGGATGATGCCTGGAGCCGAGGACACCGGGAGGAGTAGAGCTGGGTTGAGTTGATTGAACTCGTATCCGTAAGTCGGAACGTACGGGCTGATGACTCGACGGAAGGCCTCCGTGTTGCAGGCTATGAGCGCGTCGCCGACCGCTGCAGCGAGTGCCTGGGTAAAGGATCCCCGGTACCTCCTTGCAGGGTATCTAGAGACAATGGCCGCCTCGTTGGCTGCGCCGAATCTCTCCCCTATCGCAGAGTCGAACGCTGCTTGGGAGGGGACCGACGAGCTCACAAAGAACAGGAGTGTCCCTTCGTCGTGGTTACTGCCCAGGACAACGGGTACGTGGTTGAAGTGCCCCGACGCGAAGGCTTCGATGGGTTGGCGGGGCACGACGTATCCGTCGATGATCGGGCCCGGAGAAGCGATCGTGGCGAGCTTCGCGATCGAGGCAGCTCGCAGACATGCCACCAGGGCTGCGGGTGACACAGTGGTGGGACAGCCGAGATCGACGCCGTTCGGTGGTGGTTCATCGGCGCGGTTGATCGCAGCGATCGAGTCAGCGGTCGCCTGATCAAGTGTCTCGGTAGCCCCAGGTCCGACAAGACTCTCAGAGATCGCTCTTTCGAAAAGGCCTTTTGCCTCGGGTGACACCAACTGGTCGATCGTGTCGATAGCACCGGCAGACTGACCGAACAACGTAACCTCTCGGGGGTCGCCTCCGAAGCTGGCTATGTTGCGCTTGATCCAACGCAGTGCAGCTTGTTGGTCCAACAGCCCGTAATTTCCTGAAGAACCATGGCTGTTCTCCGCGTTGAGCCCAGGTAGAGCACCAAAGCCCAGAAAACCGAGGCGGTAGTTGACCCCGACCACGACTGCTCCGGTCCGTGCCGGCATCAGATTGGCTGTGTACGCATTCGAGCTGCCACCTGTATTTGCTCCACCGTGCAGGAAGACAAGCACCGGGTGCTTGCCTCTGAGCGTCCTCGGTGCGTAGATGTTGAGGGCGAGGCAGTTCTCGTTATCGCTAGCGGGCCCGGCTTGCGCGGTCTGTGCACAGGGCTGCGCGAAGCTGGTCGTGCTCAGTGGGGTTGAGGATCGTTCAATGGGTTGTGGTGGGCGCCATCGATTGGCACCCGCGGTGGTGGCTGCATAAGGGACTCCGAGGAACTCGGCCACTCCTCTGTCGAACGCACCGACGACCGGTCCGTCGCTTGTCTTGACTACGGGGGCTATGGGAGGAGGAGTCGACGCAAACGCGGGTTGGAGAAGTCCAAAGGAAGAAGCAACCACACTCAGGCCCAGCGCAGCGGCGCTCAAAACCATCTTGAAGGGACGCCCGCTGGCTGGTGGCCGGTGTTTCAGGACTTTTCCCTCCCTTGGTCGGACGGTTCATCACCGGAGACGGTCGTGTTGTAGGACGGTATCCTGTGAATGAGGCCGAAAAGCCCAATGTGGTAAGAAACCAATAGCCAGCCAGAGTCGTAGGATCGGTTCAACACCAATGGTCGACGTTCGAGAAGAGGTTTTGGAGCTATCGCAGCGAGGGCCCAGAGTCTTTGCAACCCTGATGAGGGGTGGCACCAGCAAGTGTTGGATGTTCAGAGAAGCGGATCTCCCCGGCGACACCCGCACCCGCGACAGGCTCCTGGCGCGACTTTTCGGCTCTCCAGAGCCCCGTCAGATCGATGGCATCGGCGGCGCTACCTCCACCACGAGCAAGGCGGTTGTCATAGGTGCCGCGCGTGCCGGACACATCGAGTACCAGGTTGCACAACTGAGTCCGGGAAATGTCAAGGTCGAATGGACGAGCAATTGCGGCAATTGCGCGTCCGCTCTAGGGCTCTTTGTGGTGGAGGAGCGGTTGGTCAATCTCGGCGACCCAATCACCACAGCGACCATCTTGAACACGAGGACCGGGTTGCGCATCGATGCGGAACTTGACACGCCGGCGGCGAGAGCTCCCAGTGGGGGCGACACACTGATAACAGGGACACTCTATGGCGGAGCGAGGGTGGTCCTCAGCTTTCCCGCCGACAGCTGGTCCAGCTATGGCTCGACGCTCTCGACGGGTGAGGCAATCGAAACCATCTCGGTAAACGGAATGGACCTCAGGGTCACGATGGTGGACGCTGGCACGCCGGCGGCTCTCGTTTGGGCAGAGGATCTGATCCCGGGAGTCTCTGACCTCGCTCAAGTAGCGGAGAACTCCCTAGACACCCTCTTGAAGCTGCGACCCATTGTCGCCAAGGCGATGCACATTGGGGAACAGGGAGGTGTAGCGCTGGATTCGATCCCCAAGATAGGTGTCGTGGGCCCCTCCTCTGATCCTGGGTCCGACCTGAACGTTCAGATGCTTTCGATGCGCGGCTTGCACCCGGCGATCAGCATTACGAGCACCGTGGCGGTTGGAGCTGCGAGCGGCATCGAGGGGTCGACGGCCTCTCGCGCGATACGAGTGACCAATCACGGGGAGGACTTCAGTCGACCATCGCTGAGGATCGGGACGGCAGCGGGGGCAGTAGAGGTCGGTCTCACCCGCTCAGCAAGTGGGGGGGTTGTTGCGGTCACGTGCTTGCGGTCCGCCCGCCGCCTGGTGGACGGCGCCATCTACCTCCCGCCTGATGGCGACCTCGACAGGCAGTTTGACCCTCCAGCCGCTGCAAGTTGAACGGGCCGCAGATGCCAGGTACCGGGAGCCAGAGCTCTGAACTACCGCCGGGCTCCGGCCTGGACCAGGATTCAGGGGCGGGCCAGGGATCACGGCAAGAGCGCGGGCTTTGGATCGACGGCCGGGAGCGCCCTGGTTCCAGGGGCGAAACAATGACGGTTCTGAACCCTTACGACGACTCGCTCGTGGGGGTTGTCGCGTGCGCTACGCCTGATGACATCGAGGACGCCGTGGCAGCGGCAACTCGGGCATTCAACCAGCAAACCCGAAGGATGCCCTTGCACGAGCGACGGGAAGTGCTGCGCCAGACGGCAGTCGGCATACGCTCGCGAGCAGACGAGCTGGTGGGGACAATTGTTGCTGAGGGTGGAAAGCCGATTCGCGATGCGCGCCGAGAGGTAGGGCGTGCGTCCAGCTTGTTTGAGCTGGCATCAGATTGCTTGAACTCATCGGACCTTGGGAGCGTTCTGCCGATGGACGTGGTGCCGAGCGGCGTGAATCGGTTTGGATATACTGTGCGCGTCCCGGCTGGAGTTGTGGCAGCGATCGTGCCGTCGAACTCGCCCATCAATCTCGCGGCCAACAAGGTCGCGCCCGCTCTTGCGATGGGAAATGCCGTCGTCGCCAAGCCCGCTGAGCAGACGCCGCTTTCGATCGCCATTCTCGCCCGCATTCTCGCAGAAGCGGGGCTCCCCTCCGGCGCATTCAATGTTGTGACGGGAACCGTGAAGGATGCCGCTGAGCCCTTGGTCCGAGACCCCCGGGTCAGGATCGTGACGGCCACGGGGGGTGTTCGCTCCGGTGAGGCGATCACCCGTAGCGCGGGAGTGAAGAAGCTGCTACTGGAGCTTGGCTCGAGCGCCGCAAACATCGTCTTTGGCGACGCAGATATCACCTCTGCGGCAAGAAGCCTGGCGACTTCGTCCTTTTTATCTTCCGGGCAGGCGTGCATCTCAGCACAACGAATAATCGTCCATGAGTCTGTTGTCGACGGGTTCTGTGCCGAACTGGTGAAGGCGGCTAGCTCCATGGTGATCGGTGACCCTTCGGATCCCGAGACCGAGATAGGACCGATGATCAGCAAAGCCCACATGGAGCAGCTGGTCGAGTGGATCGAGGAGGCTTGCTCCCTCGGGGCGCAACTCTTGCATGGTGGCAAGAGAGTCCAACGGACGATCACCCCCACTGTGCTGGCGGATCTTCCGAAGGAATGCTCTCTGGCCTCGGAGGAAGCCTTCGGCCCTATTGTCTCGATCTCGGCGTTCAGGACGGTCGACGAGGCAATCGAGCAGGCCAACTCCAGCAAGTATGGGCTTCAGGCAGGAGTGTTCACTCGTGATATCGGCGTCGCATTCCAGTGCGCAAAGGAGATCGACGTAGGAGCATTATGGGTGAACGAGTCGTCGCGTTACCGTCAGGACAATTATCCTTTCGGCGGGATGAAGCTCAGCGGGTTTGGCAGAGAGGGTGTTCGATACGCTATGGAGGAGCTTTCAGAGCTGAAGTTCATAGGGATCCGTCTCGGGGCGACGGGAGGGATCCTCGGTTGATGAACCGATCGTCAGCCTCGGTTGTCCAGGCTGGAGTTCACGGAGGGGGCCGGTGTCGAGCGCGGTGAGCATAGATGGCGAGGCCAAAGTGGCCGGCGCGACAAGAGCGATCGCGGACTTCTCGTGGAACGGACGTCCCGTCGGGGCGCCTGAAGCGGCGATCGACCTGGCTATCAGGTCTCTGATCGACACGCTGGGGGTGCTCTTTGCGGGACGTCAGGACGAATCGGTGGACAGCGTGCTATCCGCAGCTGCATCCAATGCGGAGTTATCGGGTGATGCGACGATCCTCGTGGACGGACGCAGATCAGATCCGGCAACGGCGGCCCTGATCAATGGAACGGCTGCTCACGCCCTTGATTTCGATCTCGGTGGATTGACCCAGCAGCATCCCGGTGCGGTCATCTGGCCAGCGGTGCTCGCAGTCGGGGAGGCGGCCGATGTCAGCGGCAAGCAGTTGGTCGAGGCGGCAATCGTGGGCTTCGAGGTCGCTGCCGGGGTCGCGGCGGGTATGGACATGAGGGGCCATTACGAGCGCTGGCACGCGACGGCGACCGTGAGCAGGTTCGGTGCTGCTATGGCCGTCGGGAGGTTGATGGGGTTGAATCCCGACCAGCTGAGGTGCGCGCTCGGTATCACGGCTTCCATGGCCGCGGGGAGCCGACAGAACTTCGGGACGATGACAAAACCGCTGCATGCCGGACTGGCTGCGCAGTCGGGGGTGTTTGCCGCCGAGATCGCTGCGCACGACTTCACCGCGGATATGGACCAACTTGAGGCACCTCAAGGTTTCTTCTCGATGTACAGCCCTGGCCCGAACCCCCAGGGCACAATTCAGAGCCTCGCCAACCCCTGGGCTCTGCTCAACCGGGGGCTCAGCATGAAGGCGTACCCGTGCTGTTACAGCGCGCACCGCGCGATCGCGGGGACGATCGCGCTGAGGACCCAGATACCGCGCGTGGACGAGGTGGACAGCATCAATGTCACCTTCGAGCCGAATGGCCTCGAGTCCCTCATACATCATTCGCCTGTAGACGGGACCGAAGGGAAGTTCAGCGCGGAGTACCTGATAGCAGCCGCCTTACTGGATGGCGGCATCGCACTTTCGAGCTTTACGGGGGAGGCCTTGGCGAGACCGGAGCTGCGCCGCCTCATGTCTCGGGTGAGAGTCTCCGAAGCGCAGCGGCCTCCGATCGGACCTCCTGGGTTCGAGCGCTTTTACGCTGTTGTTGAGATCTCATTCGGGCACGACAAGGCGACAACGAGAGTTGACTCGCTTCCCTCGGACAAGATGGCAACTGCCCCGCTTGACCTGCTCGAGAACAAGTTCAGGGATTGCATCGCCTATTCGGGATTGGCAGTGGATCCGGCGAGGCTGCTGCGGGAGATCTGGACGATCCAAGAAGTCGCCTCCTGCCGTGAGCTGTCCTTGTTCTCGGCGTGCTCCGTGGCTGCTCGAGACAACAGGTAGAGCCCCAGAACCCATGTCGGAGGCCCTCGATTTCAGAGACAAGACACTGCTAGTCACTGGGTCGGGCAGGAACATCGGCAGGGCAATCATTTTGGAGTTCGCGGCCCGCGGTGCCAATGTGGTCGTCAACGCGCGGTCAAACGACGCTGAGGCCGACTCCGTTGCGCAAGAGGCCCGGGACCTCGGGGCTCGTGCCCTGGTCGTGATGGGGGACACTGCCGACA
>JBOGFX010000302.1:0-5288 GCA_050743805.1 Acidimicrobiales bacterium | reverse complement strand
GTTGGGGGGTGAGCACCCGACGGCTGGAGGGCGTGGTGGTGGTGTCCAACTCGTGCCCCCTCGCGTTCAGGATGCAAGGACGCCGGCCGGTGCCCGGCAATCCCGGAGGCGGCCTCGTCGGGGCCCTGCGACCCCTTCTCCAGGGCACGGGCGCCACCTGGGTGGCCGCAAGCTTGGGAGAGGCAGACCGCCTGGCCACCGGTGGGCGCCCCGTCGACACCGATGGGATCACCGTGGTCCCTGTCGATGTGGAGACGGCGGACTTCCAGATGGGCTACGAGGTCGTGGCCAACGGGACGCTGTGGTTCTGCCATCACCATCTCTTCGACCTGGCCAGGCGCCCGCGCTTCGACTGGCACTGGCACGAGGCATGGGCCGGCTTTCGCCGCTACAACCGGTCCTTCGCCAACGTCGTCATCGAGCAGGCACCGCAGGGCGCGACGGTGCTCGTCCAGGACTACCAGCTGTCCCTGCTGGGCTCGATGCTCAAAGAGGCGCGTCCGGATCTCAGGACGGCCCACTTCGTGCACACGCCCTTCGCCGAGCCCGAGCTCCTAAAGGTGCTGCCCCAATCTGCGGCAGGCGAGCTTCTTCGCTCCATGGCCAGCTTCGGCGCCTGCGGCTTCCACACCGAGCGCTGGGCCGACGCGTTCAGGAGGGCCTTTTCGGATCCCGACCTCGCCGAGGCGACCGGGACCGCCGCAGCACCGAAGACCTTCGTCGCCCCGCTGTCGCCGGAGGCCCAAGGCCTCCTGGAGCAGGCGCAGACACCACAGACCCACAGCGCTCTGACCAAGCTGGCAGAGGCGGTCGGAGATCGCCGGCTCGTGGCGAGGGTCGACCGGATCGAGCTGTCCAAGAACCTGCTGCGTGGCTTCTGGGCCTACGAGGAGCTGCTCGAGACCCGGCCACGGTGGAGGGGCCAGATCGTGTTCGCCGCGTTCGTCTACCCCTCGAGGGAGAACCTCGCCGAGTACATCGGGTATCGCTCCGAGGTCGAGCACACCGTCGAGCGGATCAACGAGCGCTTCGGCGAGAAGGGGTGGACGCCGATCCTGCTCGACACCTCGGACGACCACCCGAGCTCCCTGGCGGCGCTCCTCCGCTACGACGTGCTGCTTGTCAACCCCCTGCGCGACGGCATGAACCTGGTGGCCAAGGAGGGCGCCCTCTTGAACCGCAACGACGGGGTGCTCGTGCTCTCCAGGGCTGCCGGCGCCTGGGAGGAGCTGGGCGCCGCCGCCTTGGGTGTGAACCCCTTCGACGTGAGCGCAACCGCCGAAGCCTTGGAGAGAGCGCTGTGCATGGGCGACGCCGAACGCAAGGAGCGGGCCGCCCGCCTCAGATCGAGCGCCTCGGCGACGCCTGCTCGTGTGTGGCTGGACCAACAGCTCGCCGCCGCGCTCGCTCAACCCTGAGCGCCGCCGACACCTTCGATCAGCTGCCTCAGGACAACCAGGACACCTTGGGGCCCCTCGACGACCGCGTCGGCCGCCTGGACGAGCTCCTCGGGGCCCTCGGGGCTGGCGACCGCGATCTTCACCACTGACACACCACCTCTGCGCAGCGCGTCCAAGGCCCTGAACGCCCCCAGGTCTCCCACGTCGTCCCCGAAGCAGCACACAGCCGTGCACCGCGCGGCCAACGCGCTCACCACCGCGCCCTTGTCGGAGGTGCCCGGCGGCGCCAGCTCGACAGCCATCCGTGCCTCCTGAACGGCCAGCCCCAACCGGTGGCCCAGCTCTGCGGCGTAGTCGTGCGCCCAATCCCGGCTTTGAGGCGCCCTGCGGAAGTGGATCGTGAAACCGAGGCCCTTGTGCTCGATCGCGACGCCCCCCGGCGCGACACGTCGAGCGTCTCGGACCGCCGCCTCTACGATCGGCCGCCACCGCCGCGCCTCGACATCGGCGCAAGGGCCCGCATCCCGACCGACCTCCTCCAAGCCGTAGAGGCCGATCATCCTCACCCCTGGTGGGCGCCCCAGCCGCTCCTCCAAGAAGCCGGCCGGGCGTCCGGAGACGACCGCCACCAGTCCGAAGTTGGAGCCGAGCCGGACAAGCAGGTCGCTCGCACCCTCGACCGGCCGTGCCGTCGAAGGCTCATCGACGATCGACGACAGGGTGCCGTCGAAGTCGAGGAAGACGCCGGCCGTCGCGGGCTCGCGCCACAGCGGCTCCAACCTTGTCCAGATCGACTTGCTCAGTGTCGCCGGGTGGTCCCCTCGGTCGTGGTGGTCGTCGTCGATGTCGGCGGCACCGTGCTGGGCGGCGTCCTGGCCGCGAGGTCCGAGCCGATGACCACGACGACCTCGGCTCCGGTGGTCTTGGTGACCGGGCTCGTCGCGCTTAGCGGGAGAACCGCGCCCGGCAGCACGCCCAGCGCCTGGGCGACGACCAGAGCCTGGTCATGCTCGCCGGTGGCGTAGTAGATCGAGCTCGTCGGCCGCGTCACGGTGGCGTCGGTCGGGGTGAGGAGCGACCACCCCGCGTTCGTGAGCACGGTGGTGTACTGGGAGGCGACGCCGTTGGTCGTCGACGCGTTGGCGACAAGGACATGGACCTGTGACCTGGGCGTCACCGGGACCGTTGTCGTGGTACGTGGGGGTGCGGTGACAGCGGTCGAGCGCGAGGTGTGCGATGCCGCCTTGGTCGCGTTGGGGCTCCTTGTCGTCTGCAGCACCAGCACCCCGACCAGTATGGCGACGCCGATGACGAGCAGGGCGCGGCCGATCGCGATCCTCCCCGGCGAGGGTCCGCCCGCTCCTCGCGCTGAGTCCGGTCGGTCCACGCCGGTCAGACTGCCAATGACCGGGCGCCGGCGCAACCGCGGCCGGCCGCAAGCATCGGGGATCGAGCTCCTCGCCCCGAATAGCCTGGAGAAAGGCCGGTGTGGCGCAGCTGGAAGCGCAGGCGATTTGTAATCGTCAGGTCGTGGGTTCGAATCCCACCACCGGCTCCGTGCGCCGTTGGGCGCCATCTCTTGGCTTGGCACCAGGGCTCTGGGGCCCAGGGCGTCGGGCCCGGCTTGGCTGGGTTGTTCTCCTTCGGGCGAGCTCGAAGCAGGCGACCGCGCCTGCGGCCGCCACGTTGAGCGAGGGGACGCCGCCGTGCTGGGGGATCTTGACGATGCGGTCGCAGCGCTCGCGCACCAACCTCGGAAGACCCTTGTTCTCCCCCCCGACGACCAAGGCGAGAGATGAAACAGGGGCGTCGAGCTCGTAGAGCGAGCTGGCAGCCTCGGCCGCAAGACCAATTGCCGACACCCCTAGGCGCGACATCTTGAGCAGAGCGCCTGCGATGCCCGGAACCAGGCAAAACTCGAGGTGCTCCACCGCCCCGGCTGCCACCTTGACGACCGCCGGAGAGAGCAGGGTCGCCCGGTGCGACGCGAGCACGACCCCTCCGACGCCGGCACCTGCTGCGCTGCGCAGGAGGGAGCCCAGGTTCTGGGGATCGACCACCCCGGCGGCGACCAGGATGAACGGGTCAGCGTGGAAGGAACCGAGCATCACCTCCAAAGGGGTCGCTTCGACGGGCTCGGCCAGGGCCACCACGCCTTGGGGCGCGAACGTCGATGCCTGTGCCTCGATCCGGCCCTTGGTGACCGAGGCGATCGGGACGCTGCGCGCCAACGCCAGCCTCTCTATCTCATCCAGCAGGGGCGACGGCTCCTGGCCTTGGGCGATCATGACCCGCTTGACGGCGCGACGCCCCGCGGAGAGCAGTTCCAAGACCGCGCGCCTGCCCTCGACGCGATCGCCCCCTAACCCGCCTGACCCAACCCTCCTCGGAGCGGGTCTCGCTCCCCGTCGGGGTCTGGGCGAACGGGCGGACCCCTGGGAGGGTGTCACCGCTACTTGATCGGGCCCAAGAGGGCGATCGCCAAGACAGCTATCCCCTCGGCACGCCCGAGCGATCCCAGACCCTCCGGGCGTGTTGCCTTCACCGAGACCTGGGCCCCCACGATGCCGCTCAGGATGCTCGCCATCCTCTGCGCATGCGGAGCGATCCGAGGTCGCTCGGCGAGGACGGTCAAGTCCGCGTTGATCGGCTCCCAGCCGCCCTCTGCGACCATCTTCACCGTCTTGGCCAGCAAAGAGAGGCTGTCGGCGCCCTCCAACGCGGGGTTGGTGTCGGGGAAATGCGTCCCCATGTCCCCGAGGCCGGCGGCTCCGAGGAGGGCGTCGCAGAGCGCGTGGGTCACCACGTCGGCGTCGCTGTGCCCGATCAGGCCGCCTTCGCCCTCGATCACCACCCCCCCCAAGACGAGCGGCTTGCGCTTGTCGGAGGAAAACCGATGCACGTCGAAGCCTTGGCCGACGCGCACCTCAACCCCCGACCAGAGCCTCGGCCAGCGCGAGGTCCCCCTTGGTGGTCAGCTTCAGGTTGTCGGGATCACCTTCGACGACCGCGACCTCGAGACACAAGGACTCCAACAGAGCTGCATCATCGGTTGCTTCGGGCTCCGTGGAGTGGGCGCGTCGCAGGGCGGAGGCCTTGAACGCCTGGGGGGTCTGGACCGCGACCAGCTCCGCTCTGTCGAGCGTCTCTACCACCATGCGGCGACCTGACGGATCCGCCCGCACTCGCTTCACGGTGTCACTGACAGAAACCGCGCAGGTGGCACCGGCCACCTCTCCCTCGAGCGCCGTCAATAGCCGCTCGAACAGAGCCGGAGCCGCGAGCGGACGCGCAGCGTCGTGGACGACGACGATCTCGGCGCTCATTGGAACCGCCTGCAGACCGGCGCGCACCGACTGCGACCGCGTGCTTCCTCCTTCGACGGCCACATCTGCACCATGGAGCTCAGAGGTGTCGGAGCACCCCGCCGGAACGACGAGCACCACCTTGTGACAGACCGAGCGGCAGGCCTGCACAGCGATTTGGACGACGGGACGCCCCGACAGCATCGCGAACTGCTTGGGGGACCCGAACCGGGTACCCGAGCCTCCGGCCACCACCACCCCCCAGATCTCGGCCACGATGCATCAAGGCAGCGTCTCATCGAGACGCTTCTCCGCCGCTTCCTCGTCGACGGCTAACGCGAAGGTGAGCTCAGAGACCAGGATCTGGCGCGCCCTGCTCAGCATCCTCTTCTCGCCGGCAGAGAGGCCCTTGTCCTTGTCACGTATGGAGAGGTTCCTCACCACCTCGGCGACCTGGTAGATGTCTCCAGAGCGCAGCTTCTCGGAGTGGTTCTTGTACCTGCGTGACCAGTTGGTGGGCATCCTCGCCTCCTTCTTGCGAAGGACCGCGAAGACCTCCTCCACCTCCTCGTCGTTGATGACC
>JBOGFX010000301.1:0-6010 GCA_050743805.1 Acidimicrobiales bacterium | reverse complement strand
ACCCAGACCATCCTCGTGAGCGCGGAGGACTCCGCGGGCAACGTGGCCAACGCGTTCTCGAGCGCGGGACCCGTCACCCTGACGGTTGCAAGCGGACCCGGGACGCTCACGGGCTGCACCGCGGGTGAAGCGATAAGCAATGGTGTCGCAACGTTCTCGGGCTGCGGCTTCTCGGCACCGGGGAACTACACCCTGACCGCCACCGACGTCGCCGATGGCCTCACCGCCGTCACGAGCACCAGCTTCGGCGTCACAAACGGGACCCAGCTCGTGTTCAGCACCGAGCCGACCGAGACCTACGCCGGCGGGACGATGGCGAACATCGTGGTCAGCGTCGAGGACCAGAACGGCAACGTGGTGACCAGCTACCCGTCGACCGCGATCACCCTGGCCATAGGCGCGAACCCGGGCGGCGGGGCGCTGACCTGCACCAACACCACGGTCTCGACCACCAACGGGGTTGCCACCTTCACCGGCTGCTCGATCTCCAAGGCCGGCAACGGCTACACGCTCACCGCCAACGGCGGCGTGTCTCAGGCCACCAGCGTCGGGTTCAACGTGACAGGGGTCCCCTTCCAGCTGGTGTTCAACCCGCAACCCTCCGCGGCCGCGGTCAACGTCGGGCAGTCGTTCTCGGTGCAGATCGAGGACAGCAACGGCGAGATCGTCCCGATCGCCGAGCCGGTGACGCTGAGCATCCAGAACAACTCGGGCGGTGGAACGCTCACCTGCTCGGTGCCAACAGGTGATGCGCCCAACCAGGTCTATACGACGAGCAACGGCCTGGCAGGCGGCACGCCCGATGGGATCGCAGCATTCAGCAACTGCGCCCTGAGCGCGACCGGCAACAACTACACCCTCAACGCGGGGATCACGTCCCCCTCCACCATCAATGTGGTCAGCGACGGCTTCGACATCAACAAGACCGGCCTCCAGGTCCAGACCGAGCCCGCGGTCGTGGCCAGCACCACCAGCGCGACCCTGAACGGTGCCTACAACCCCGGTGGCGTCTCCACCAGCTGGGACTTCGAGTACGGGACCAATCCCAATGTGCTGGGCACGGTTGCCTGCAGCGGGACCAGCTCGTCGAGCTCGAGCATCTCGGTCTCGTGCCCTCTCACCAACCTGACCCCTGGTCTGTACTACTTCGAGCTGTTCACCAGCATCGGCAACGGCGGGGTGCTGTCGTTCAACACGAGCGCCGTTGGTCCGGTCGTGACGGAGAGCGCGAGCTCGATAACGACCAGCTCGGCGACGCTGAACGGCGCAGTCACGCCTTCGGCCGGCTCGAACTCCTGCTTCTATTACTACAGCGACACCAGCTCGAACCCGGTCGGGGGCTCCGTCTCGGGAACCACGGTTGTCCCCCAGGGGGCAGCTCAGGTCCCGGTGCCTATCTCGGTGAGCAGCCTTACGGCGGGCGTCACCTACTACTTCGAGCTGGACTGCAGCGGAACCCTTGGCGGAGTGCTCACCTTCTTCACATCCTCCTCGGGGGTGGTGACCACCACAGCGGCGACCGGCATAACCTCGACGTCGGCCACCCTGAACGGCACGGTCAACCCCAACGGCCAGACCGTGACCTGTGACTACGTCTACGGCACCTCCTCCACCTTGGCGGGGGGGACGGCGACGGCATCCTTCACAGCGAGCGGGACGACCGGGGTCTCCGAGCCGGACCAGCTGGCCGGGCTCAGCCCAGGCACCACGTACTACTTCCAGCTGCAGTGCGGCAACGGCAGCGGATCGATCCTGAACTTCACCACCGCCGCCACGATCAACATCACCCAGATCTACGGCTCCGACGCCATCGGGACCTCGATCGCCATCTCCCAGAGCGAGTTCCCGACCAACGGTTCGGCGGGAGGGGTCGTGCTCGCACGCGACGACTTCTTCTCCGACGCCCTGGCCGGAGGGCCCCTGGCTGACTCGGTCCACGGTCCGATGCTTCTGACCGAGGGTGCTCCGATCTCGGCCTCGATCGACCCGCGCACGCTCGCCGAGATCCAAAGGGTTCTACCCGCGGGTGGAACGGTCTACATCCTGGGCGGACCGCTCGCCCTGAGCACCAGCATCGACACGACGCTCCAAGGAGACGGTTTCAAGGTCGTCCGCCTCGCGGGTTCCGATGAGTTCGCGACCGCGGTCGACATCGCTCAGCAGATGGGCAACCCTTCGACCATCTTCGAGGCGACCGGTCTCTACTTCTACGACGCCCTGTCCGCCGGGCCCGCCGCGATCAAGTCAGGCGCCGCCATCTTGCTGACGAACGGGAACGTCCAGGCCCCCGAGACCGCTACGTACCTGGCGGCACACCCCGGTGATGTCCGCTACGCGATCGGCGGCCCGCTCGCAGCAGCGGGAGCCGACCCGAGCGCGACCGCCATCTACGGACAGGACCTCTTCTCGACGTCGGCCGCAGTGGCCGAGACGTTCTTCCCCAATGCAGGGGCCTTCGGTGCCGCGACCGCGGCCGATTTCCCCGATGCCCTGGGCGGGGGCGTCTACATGGGCAGCTTCTCCCCGCAGGGACCCATACTCCTGGTCAACCCGAGCGCACCTCTGCCCCCCGAGATCGTGCCCTACCTGAACAGCCTGTCGCCGTCGGTCGACGGCTTCGTGTTCGGTGGCTCGCTGGCCGTCGGACCGAGCGTGCTGGCGGCGCTCGCACAGGCGTTGGGGTAGCCACAACGTCACAGCTGGTTTTGCTGGTATGGCCAGCGACCCGAAAGGGTCCGCTGGCCATACAGCTGTGATCACGGGTGTCGGCGCTGCGCTGGGCGGCCGGAGCCTGATCTGGCGCGACGTCCAGCTCGCCACCCGTCAGCCACCCGGAGGAGGCGCTGCCCGAGAGCACGCCGCGTCGCGACCAGGCTGAAAGCAGATGGCCATCGAGCACCAGATCGTCACAGCCCGGATGGAGGCTGATGAGCATGCACCGCTACGAGGAGCCTCTTTCCGGAGACCAGCCTCCAAGTCAGGATCCGGCTGGCAACGCTGGTCGAGATGGCGGAGCGGATGTACGGCGACCTCGTCAAGGCAGATGTCGATGTCGATGTCGAAAGACGAGTCCTGGTGGTCGATATGGAGCTGCACGCAGACGGTGAAACCGCCCTGCTCGAGGCTGGCTCCCGTCAGGAGGACATCTGGGGCATCAACCTCTACCCCCGGCATTTCGGCGGTGATGACTTCATCGAGTTCGACTCCATGATCAACATCTGTCCGCGCCAGGAAAACCGCACATCCGGTGGTCCGTCAGCGCATCTTCGAGATTGTCACGGGAGCAATCGAGCCATGACCGGCTATGCATCGAGCGCCAACGTTGGTCCGAGCTGCACATCTTCGATCAGATGGGGAACATCGGAAGTGAGGTGGGGCGATTGCCAGCTACCGGCGTCACGACGACCGCCGGTTCGAGGCTGCCCTGGCCAGAGCCCTGGATATGTTCGAGGCCACCGTCGAGGGCCTGGTTGGTCGGGGCTCGCCCCGGTTGCGGGAGGTGCTGCGCAGCCGCGAGCTGTTGCTCGGCCTGTTCTATAACGGGAGGTTCGAGGCCGAGTCGGAGCAGCTGGAGGCCTACTTCATGCAGTTTGCTCTGGCTGCTCGTAACCAAGCGGGCCAAGGTCAAAACCCCGGTGAACAGCGATCCCGTTCAAGGTTCGACCGGCCAAGGACCCGGGGCCGCTCAGCCGGGGGCCGTGGCCTTGCGAGCGATGAGATCTAGTCCGGGAGCGTGTCTTTGTCGGTGTCGTTCTTCGGGTACGTCCCGGCGGCGCGCTCCGTGGCGGTCGCACGGCCGAGGATCGAGTCGTAGAAGCGGTTCACGCCCTCGACCATCTGCTCCTCGGAGTAGTGCCGCTCGAAGCGCTCCTTTCCGAAGGAGCCGAGCCTCCGCCTCAGGGGCTCCGACTGGGCCAGGGTGCTGATCGCCGATGCCAGCGCCCACGGGTCTCCGGCGGCCACCAGGAGACCGCTTTGTTGGTCCCGCACGATCTCGGCCATGCCGCCCACCGCGCTCGCGATGACGGGCTTGGCGAACATCATCGCCTCTATCAGGATCAACCCGAACGACTCGTACCTCGACGGCGCGACGAACATGTCACAGCCGGCGTAGTGGCCGTAGAGCTCGTCGTCTTGGACCCTCCCCAAGAAGCGGACCGAGCCCTTCACGCCCTCCCACGCGGCGGACCGCTCGAAGGCTTGCCGGTGGGTGAGGCCGTCTGACATGGGGCGGGTGTCCTCGCCCACGATGGTGAAGCCGACCCCGGGATTGGCGCTCAGGACCATGGGGATCGCCTGCAGCAACGTGTCGATGCCCTTTCGGTCCTCCAGGCGTCCCACGAAGAGCACCTCGATCTTGTTGTCCCAGTGGATCGGCACGACCTCTGCCGAGCGGTCGGCCAGCCCGTGGGGCACGAGCCCGACGCGCTCTTGGGGAAGGGTCACGCCATAGGAGGACTCGATCTCTGCGACGATCGAGGGTCCGCAGGCCAAGAAGTAGGGAGCCTTGAGGTAGCTCAGCCGCTCGAGCTCGAGCAGGGCGAGGATCTCTTGGTCGTGGTCTTGGGCGGCCTTGGAGAGCGGGCCATCGAAGGTGGTGACCGTGGCGAGGGGCGTGTAGAGACCGAGCACGACCGGGAAGCGGCCGTCGCAGAGGAGCGCCACGCCCTCGCTGTCCCAGTTCGGGGCCTGCAGCAGGTCGACGGGCCGCATCTGGTGTATCCGGGAGACCTCTTGGGCGACCGACGCCGAGTAGTCCCAGAGCGCCTTCGGCACGAGGATGGCGTCGGGGGCGGGGTGCGGCTTCGTTGCGACGCGGTGCACCCAGACGTCGTCCTCCAGATCGACCGTGTTGTAGGCGGAGCCCTCGGTCAGCACGTGGACCTCGTGGCCCCGGGCGCCCAGGGCACGGGCGAGCTCGGAGACGACCCTGCCGATCCCGTTGACCGCGGCGGGGGGGTACTCCCTGGACACAAAGCACAGGTTCAGCTTCGACGCGGGGGGCCGCAGGGTCTCGAAAGGGACCAGGGGATCCCTTCTGTCTTGGAACCATCCGGGGTCGCGCCGGCGGTTGAGCCCGGTTGCCCAGCGTCGGTGCCCCTCGTCGAAGCTGGCCACCACGTCGGCCTCGTAGCGCTCCAGGTCTTCGGGGGACAACAGGCCGGCATCTATGTTGGAGGTGATCTCGTCGCGGTAGTGCCGGGCGTAGGCGGCCAGTGACTGCGTCATCTCCGACAACGGCGCCGTGCCCCAGCCGTGCTTGAAGGTGTAGTACGCCTTGTTCTTGAGCAGGACCCCCATGTTGTGGGTGGCGCGGTTCTCGCCGCGGATCGGGCTCGGGAGCGACTTGTGGTAGACGAGGGCGTCGTCCACCACCCTGACCAGCCAGCCGGCGTCCGTCAGGCGATGGCACAGGTCGACCTCTTCGAAGCCGTAGTCGAACTCCTCGTCGAACCCGCCGGCTCCGACCAGTCGCTCCCTCAGGAACGACATGTTGGTCCCGATGGGATAGGAGAAGCTGGCCGTCCCCGGCCGGTTCACGACAAAGGAGGGGTCGAAGCCACGTGCCAGGTCGACCCAGACGTCACCGAGGCGGTTGCTCCACGAATGGGACACCCCCAGGGTCGCACCGCTCCAGTGCCAGGTGGGGCCTCCCACCCCGGCCACCTCTTCGTCGTCGTAGCCGGCCCCCAGACGGTCCAGCCACGCGGGGTCCGGGTACGCGTCGTCGTCGATGAAGGCCACGACCTCGCCTGCCGCCATCGCGACACCTATGTTGCGCGACGCGGCGAGGTTCCTCTCGGTGCAGTGCCCGATCTTGATCGCGCCCCGGTAGGGGGCGAGGACCTCCGGTGTGGCGTCTTTGGTCGGCCCGCAGACCACTATGACCTCGAAACAGCGGTGGTCCAGGTGAGCCAGGCCCCGAAGCGTCAGGGCGAGGCTTTGCGCACGGTTGTCGGTGTTGACGACCACCGAGAAGCTTGGGGCTCTGGCGGGCCGTGGTTCAGTG
>JBOGFX010000300.1:0-2720 GCA_050743805.1 Acidimicrobiales bacterium | reverse complement strand
CCCCAAAGCCCTGGCATGTGCTCTCTGACCTTGAAGCCTGCCTTGGTCTGGAGATAGGCGAGATGTCGGTAGCCCTCGGGGAAACGGGCTAGCAACTGTTGATCGAGGGACAAGGTCGCGCAGGGATCCACGGGGTCCAGTCGGTCCTGCTCGTAGATCGGTTGGCGTAGCACAAGGCCCCAACGGCCCTCCCGGCGGTCCAAGAAGTCATAGAAGCGTCCCGTGCACACGACGTCGCATTCGACACCGTCGACATCGTCTCGCTGGTGGATCTCCATCTTGGTCTGAGCGATCGCGCGAGGGCCGCTGACGTCTACCCACGAGCCCCCTAAAAAGTGCAGGATGCGAGTTCCGCGCTCGGCTCCTTCTCGACTCACCCTGATGAAATCCTCCGCAGGGCCCTGGAACCAGGTGGCCATCATGTACCCGTCATCGTGCCAGACGCTACGGAAACGATCCCAGTCACCCGAGTCGCGCCATATCACCCATCCCTCGATGAGCTCTCGGATTGCCCTGACGTCATCGTCTTGTGTCATGTTGATCCCAGCCTTTGATGGACGGGCCGCCGTAGCCTCCCAGCGACCCCATGTGGGCGCCTGCGGGCGCGTCGCTGGTAGCTCATTTTGAAACTTAGCCAATGCTGGCGTGTCATCCGCCGAGGTTCAGTCGCGGTTTAGGCTCTTGTGACGGGCGGGATCGACTGCGACCGCACTCGTGGAGCACCCAGCGCCAGCATCGGGCCATCGACATCGCTTGTGGTGGCCGTGGCGCCACAGAGAGGCCGCAACAGAGAGGCAGAGTACCGAACGGCCTGCGCCGTCATGCGCGCGGTGGCGAGCACTACGATCCTGGCATCGAGGTCGAGAGGCGCTGCCACGGATCTTCTCCGCCACGCTCAGCCTCAGGTCACAGCCAAGGGCGCCTGGCTTCATGAGCGTGACTTCGAGCCCCTACGCGAGCCTGCCCAAGATCGAGCTCCATACACATCTGGAAGGAACCATCAGGGCGGCGACCCTTCTGTCTTTGGCCAAGCGCAATGGCCAGGCCCTGCCGGCCGATAGCGTCGAGGGCCTGGCCGAGCTGTACCGCTTTGAGGATTTCCCTCACTTCTTGGAGGTGTGGCAGCTGACCACCAACTGCCTTCGTACCGCCCAGGATTTTGCCCAAGTGGTCGTGGACTACGCCGCCGAGGCAGCCTCGTGTGGGGCGGTTTACCTGGAGGGGATCTTCTCGCCGGCTGAGCGTGTGGCGACGGGGGTCAGTTGGGACGCAGTTTTCAACGGGTATTGCGACGGTGCCCAGCAAGCTGAGGAGGACCACGGTGTGACGGTTCGCCTTACCCCGGACATCCATTGGGGGATCGACCCTGCTGAGGCAAGCGAGGTTGCTCGGCGAGCCGTGGCCATGAGGGAATGGGGAGCGGTCGGCTTGGGTGTTGGCGGAGCGGAGGGTGCAGTCCCGCCCCGGACCTATGCCAAGGCCTTTGCCATAGCCAGGGACGGGGGTCTCGGCTCGGTGCCTCACGCCGGCGAGGCCGCTGGCCCCGAGTGCGTACGGGCCGTGGTGGAGGTTCTTGGTGCGCACCGCGTGCGCCACGGGATCAGGGCGGTTGAAGACCCGGCTCTGCTAGCCGAGCTGGCCCGGCGCGGCACGGTGCTCGACGTGTGCCCCACATCGAACCTCAGAACCCGTGTCGTCAAGAGGATCGAGGACCACCCTTTACCGTCGCTGATGGCCGCGGGAGTGCGATGTTCGGTCTCTACGGACGATCCGGCGATGTTCGGCACCAACCTGGCCCATGAGTACGAGCTGGCGGCCGATTTGGGCGTGAGCCTGCGTGAGGTCTATGGCGCTGCGGTGTCGGGAGCGCTCTGCGATGAAGACACCCGCGCGAGGCTCAGTCACATCGAAGAGCAGGCCAGCTGGGACCCGGTTGTGAGATGGCCGGCGGGGGACTCGGTAGGGATTGGAGACGATGGGTCTTTCAGCCGCGCTGCGTTGCTCGACCCTGAGGTTCGGTTTTGAATGGGCGAGCTCGAGGCGCTGCTGCGCGAGGCCGAGCTAGCACCCATCGAAGGCTGGAATTTCGGTTGGCTCGACGGCAGAGCGGTCGAGGAGCGTCCGAGCTGGCGCTACTTCGACCGGGTAGCCGAGCGCAGCGTCGAGGTCGCGTCCTTGTTGGAAGTGCAGGCCGGAGTGGGTTCCATGATCGGCATGCTTCCGAGGGTCCCCCAGCTGTCCGTCGCCACCGAGGGCTTTGCGCCGAGCTTGGTGGTTGCAGGCCCCCGTTTGAGAGCGCGCGGGGTGTTCCTAGTACCGGTATCCCAGACGAATCCCGGCCTCCCCTTCCATGATCAGAGCTTTGAGCTGGTGATCAGTCGTCACCCGATCCAACCTTGGTGGACGGAGATTGCTCGGGTCCTGAAACCCGGCGGTTCGTACCTCGCACAGCACGTCGGCCCACACAGCCTCCGGTCGTTGAGCGAGTTCTTCCTGGGGCCTCTCCCCGAGGACTCCAAGAGGGATCCCATCCTTGAGCGCGAGGCTGCCCAAAAGGCTGGACTGAGTGTGGACACCCTGGCGATGGAGCAACTACGAACCGCCTTCTTCGATCTGGGGGCCGTTGTCTACTTTCTGCGGCTGGTCCCCTGGATCGTGCCGGACTTCAGTGTCACGCGTTTCTACGATGAGCTTGCAAGATTGCACGCCCTCCTTAAGAC
>JBOGFX010000299.1:0-1884 GCA_050743805.1 Acidimicrobiales bacterium | reverse complement strand
GCCCGCCGCAACCCTCTTCCGGGTGGAGGTCGACCTCCCAGACCTGGCGCAAGGAGTACGTCTCGACTAAGTGGCGCTCGTCGTGGACGTGGAACCCGTGGTCCACGGAGTGATCCTTGAGATCGGCCACATATCCAGCAACATCTATGGCCGCCACAGGGGGCAGCCTAGTGGTCGGCAAGAGCCTCGCTTCTGGGGCTAGCGTCGCCGCGTGGACGACGATTACCTGGTCGAACTGCTATTTGAAGCCTGCGAGGCGGCCGGGTCAGCGCTGGAGGACCTTGACGACTGGGGTCCGACGGAACGGCCGGGCCAGTACCGCCTCGACCTTGCCGCCGACGAGGCGGCCTCCTCGGTCCTGCGGCGCGCTGGGTTGTCCATCCTCTCTGAAGAGTCAGGCCGCAGCGAGGGGACGGTCCCGTTGCTGGCGGTGCTCGATCCGATCGACGGATCTACCAACGCCCAAAGGGGAGTGCCTTTTTATTCCACGAGCATCTGCGTGGGTGACTCCGGTGGCCCGAGAGTCGCGGCCGTGGTAGGTCACAACCCGAGACGGGCCTACCACGCGGTACGCGGTGCTGGTGCTTGGCGGGATGGCGCTCGGATCGCTCCTTCGGACTGTCGGGTGTTGAGCGAGGCGATCGTTGCAGTAGGGGCACACCTCAAGGTTGATCTTGGCTGTTGGCAGTATCGGATGCTGGGGTGCGCATCCCTGGAGCTCTGCTTCGTGGCTGACGGGGCTCTCGATGCTTATCTGCTGTCCGGCGGTGCGTCATTGCACCCGTGGGACTATGCGGGAGGAGCGCTCATTTGTGCCGAGGCGGGTGCACCGGTGGCAGAGAGGTTCGGACGCTCACTGTGGGATGAAAGCGCCCATCCTCGGAGCCCCGTGGCGGCCTCGACGACCAAGCTGCTCGAGGATCTCGTCGCAGTTGTCGGTCGTGAGGGGCAGCGTGCCTGAACGGTTCACGGATCAAGACGGCCCTGCTCTCAGCTCGGGTTGGTCACTCGCTTGCGTTCCGCTCCCCTCATAGGTGTCGATGACGCCGCTCCTCGAGATCATTTCGTAGCGGACCGACGTCGACGGCCTTCCCGGCGACCCATGCTCGCGATGAGGGCCGCCCCAAACAGGATCGCAAGAAGGCCAATGTGGAGCTCGCGTGCGGTCGAGTCCCCGGCGTACGCGAGGGCAGTGGTTTCCCTCTGCCCGCTCGGCGCGATCGGGGTGCTCAGACCGGTTGCCCCCGTGCCTGTCGGCGCAACTTGCACCGTCGGTGTCGTCCTGTCGGTCCACTGCTCGGATCGAACAGGTGCTCGTCGCAATCCCACCAGTTCACGGTGGTCGGGGGCCCGAAGTCTGGGGGGCCGCTACCCCTGGCAGGTTCGTGCCCGAGATTGGGACTTCGAAATGGGCTTGGACCCTGAGCGACGACGAGAGGTTGCCGGCAGGGTCCGCCTCGACAACGTAACTGGGACGGTCGCACCCCGCACCAGCGACGGCGTCATCGAAGGTGCTGGCCAGCCGGGCCGGTGACCTGAACGCTCTGCAGCTGCAGCAGACCAGAATCAGGGCTGATGATGAGCTTTGGCGGAGGTGGTGGAGGCGCGTTGGCAAATTGAGGTGTCACGTTGCCATGTTCACCCGCGATGTTTGCGATGTTCACTGCTGCGATCTTGCACCCGTCGGGGATGCAATTAACGACTCCAGAGGGGTCGAGCTCGCGATGTACGTTGAACGGCACTGACCATGCCCCGTTGTCGTCCGCGGTTGCGGCTCCCACATCTAACAGATCACATCCACTCTGATCCGTCGCAGCGTTCTAGCAGGGTCAAGTCCTGAGCTTCCTGGAAACGGGTGGTTCCGAGCGTCATGCGGCCTGGCGC
>JBOGFX010000298.1:0-3199 GCA_050743805.1 Acidimicrobiales bacterium | reverse complement strand
CAAGCAGCTCATGTACTTCGAGCGCTACGGGCGCCTGTTCCTGGCGGACGTGCCGCTTCTCAAAGACCGTTCCTTTTTCGAAGACCTGGTGGCGTCCTCCCCCTACGGACGCTGATCACAACGGCCGCCCAGTAGAGTGAGCGCGATCGTGTCCGGGTCTCGCGTCAAGATCGAAGTGCGCAGCGACCAGCACCGCTCAGAGCTCGTGGGCACCGCTCGCCCCGGGATGGCCGCGAGCACTCGGCGACGACCGGGCCTCAACTCGGAGTTCTAGGTCAAGTGGGAAGCGGGCCGAGCGGTCCACGGGTGCGGTTCGCTCCATCGCCCACCGGCTACCTGCACGTCGGCAACGCACGGACGGCATTGTTCAACTGGCTCTTCGCCAGACGGAGCGGTGGGACCTTCGTGCTGCGGATAGAGGACACCGACGTCGAACGCAGCCGGCCAGAGCTGGCCGAGGCCATCGTGTCGGGGCTCTCGTGGCTGGGCATGGAGCCCGACGAGAGCCCTTTGCGTCAGTCCGAGCGCACGAGACGCTACGAAGAGCTCGTCGACGTGCTGTGGTCCGCGGGCCACCTCTACGCGTGCGAGTGCACGAGGGAAGAGGTGTTGGCCCGTACCAAGGACAACGCCATCCCCGGCTACGACGCCTACTGCCGCGACAGGGGCCTGGCGCGCGGTCCCGGTCGCGCGCTGCGTTTCAGGTCTCCGCTCCACGGCACCACCGTCGTTCACGACCTGATACGTGGAGATGTGGAGTTCCCCCATCAGGCGATCGAGGACTTCGTGTGCGTAAAGGCAAATGGGCAACCTTTGTTCATCCTCGCCAACGCGATCGATGACCGCGACACGAAGATCTCCCACGTCATCCGCGGCGAGGACCTGCTCCCCTCGACGCCCAAGGGCCTTTTGATCTGGGCGGCGTTGGACGAGACCACCTCCAAGGTCTCGCTCCCTGACTTCGCCCACCTGCCCATGCTTGTCAACGAGCAACGCAAGAAACTGTCCAAGCGCCGGGACCAGGTCGCGGTCGAGTCCTACCGCAACCAGGGATTTCTGCCCGAGGCGTTCCGCAACTACCTCGCCCTGCTCGGTTGGAGCCCCAAGGGAGACAAGGAGAAGGTCCCCCTGGAGACCCTTGTCCAAGAGTTCGACCTCGCTGACGTGCATCACGCGCCCGCGTTCTTCGACATCGCCAAGCTCAAGCACATGAACGGGGAGTACATACGCGACCTGAGCACGACGGCTTTCATGCAGGCTTCGCTTCCCTGGCTTGAGCCTCAGGAGACGGGCAGCTGGGCGCCTCCGACGGAGCCTCCTTGGCCCAGGGAGCGCTTCGACAAGGAGGTCTACGAGGTGATGGCCCCGGTCGTCCAAGAGCGGGTGTCGGTTCTGGGGGACGTTGCCGCCATGGTCGCCTTCCTCTTCATGACCGAGCCGACCATGGACGCGCCAAGCTGGGAGAAGGTCGTCGCAAACCCCCTATCGCACGCCATCCTCGCTGCCGCGGAGGCGGTGTTCGCCGATTGCCAATGGTCGATCCAGGCCATAGAGGCCGCTACCCGCTCCATCACCACCGAGGCGGGCACCAACCTGAGCAAAGGCCAGGCGCCCATCAGGGTCGCGCTGACGGGGCGATCTGCCGGGCCGCCGCTGTTCGAGTCGATCCTGGCACTGGGGCGCGAAGTTGTGCTGGCGCGCCTAGGTCGTGCGCGCGCCCGCCTGGGCTTGGTTTGAGCGGGCAAGCTAGCGATCCGTGGTTGGTCGTGGGGTGCGGATCGTGGTCGTGGCGTTCTTGGCCGTCGTCGGCTACTTCGTCGTCACCGGTGTCCAGGTGTGGCTCACCTCTCGGGAGTCATCCCCGCGAAAGGCGGACGCGATCGTCGTGATGGGGGCCGCGCAGTATGACGGCGTGCCTTCCCCGGACCTGAGGGCCCGGCTGGACGAGGCTCTCGCGCTCTATCGGCAGGGACGGGCGCCGATGGTCGCGGTGACCGGGTACAAGGAGAAAGGGGACAAGTTCACCGAGTCCCAGGCGGGGGCGCGCTACCTCGAGTTGGCGGGGGTACCCGCATCGGCAGTCGTCCAGGTTGGAGGAAGTGACAGCTACGAGAACCTCTTGGATTCATGGCAGGCCTTGGAGCCCCGAGGGGTGCAGACGATCCTGATCGCGACCGATCCGTTCCACGAGGACCGATCCGTCGCGATCGCGAACGGGCTGGGCTTCGACGCCTTCCCGACGCCAACCAGGACCTCACCCATCACCGGGCTGTCTGTCGTGCCGTACTTCGTCCGCGAGGCCATAGCGGTGGGGTTGGGAAGGGTCGTCGGCTACAGCGAGCTGAGCCAGCTCAGCCTGGGCTTCGTGCCTCGGTGGGTCCGCTAGCCTCGCGGGCACCCGATCGGGGGTGGTGTAATCGGCAACACGACAGGTTCTGGCCCTGTTATTGGGGGTTCGAGTCCTCCCCCCCGAGCTTTGCCACGCAAGTGGGTGAGACGCGTCTCGCAACGGCACGTCAGCTGTGGCCGCCGTGTAGAGCAAAGAGGTGTGCGGGCGGCCTGCACGGCTGCGTGGAGACCTTCGTTCGCAGGGTTTGGCTGGCTCCCGAGCACGCTCTCGGGTCCTCGGCATGGTGTCCCCTCCCACCCGTCGGGGCGCGGCGCGAAGCCTCGAGGGGCCAATCGACGTACGGTTTGTGGATGGGTTCGAGTGTGGGGGCCGCCCTGCAGCGGAGATGGATAGCCTTGGTTGGCCTGGTTCTGGTTCTTCTGGGCGGTTTGTTGCCCAGCCCTGGCTTGGTCGAGGTAGCTCTTCTGGTCATCGGCTGCATGCTCATGGTCTTCTGCTCCTCCATCTCCAAAGCTGCTATGGACTGGTATCGGCGTCAGTTGTCAGGACCGGGTTCAAAGTGAGCCACTCGCTGGCGATGGCATGCTTGGCTTACTGAGGCACACCTTGAGGAAGTGAAGTCGAAGAGGCGGCGGAACCAATAGCAGTCGGGTTGTTGAGAGTCAGGGCCCCATCGTCTAGTGGCCAAGGACACCACCCTCTCAAGGTGGAGACACGGGTTCGAACCCCGTTGGGGCTGCCAGCAAACTCCCAGTTCAGATCGCATTTTTCTCGGCATCGACCGGCAGCGGTGGCTCGATTTCGCGTTTCGTGCCCCGCGTGCCCCATCTCTTCGACACCGGTCTCTTC
>JBOGFX010000297.1:0-1646 GCA_050743805.1 Acidimicrobiales bacterium | reverse complement strand
GTAAACCTGTTGGATATGGGCACCGAATGGAAGCCGTCGTTGTCGTCTGAGCATGTCTACGAAGGGCGTGAGCTCGCCAGCGGCAATCTCAAGTGGACCGCCACAGCTGTAGATCTCGTCTTCGGATCGCACGCTCAACTCCGGGCCATCGCGGAGGTGTACGGGAGCGAGGACGCAAAAGAGAAGTTCGTCAGCGACTTCATAGCGGCGTGGCACAAGGTGATGAGCCTCGACCGTTTCGATCTCCCCTAACAGCCGAAGTCTCCAACGGCTCGATCGAGCTTGGGCGGGGAGCGTTGTCAGCGTGTGCTGCGTGGTCGCGCGCCCCAAAACTGGGCTGAAAGGTCGTTGCTCGAGCTCTGAGCGCCCGCGGGTCGCCGTCGCACCTGGCCAACCAGAGACGGAACGGCCCTCGCCGTTATGTAAGCCCGGCGCCCAGGTGGTGAGGGTGAAGGCTCGCCGACGGTTTTCTACTGGCCGCACTCGGGTAACTCGCAAGAGGCGCTCGGTTCCTGCGATGGGCCGGTCAAGACGGTTGAGACCTCGAAGGAGTCGGGATGGCGACCACCACAAGGCACGTCGTGCCAGAGTTCCTGATCGAGATCGTGAAGAGCGGGAACCGCTTTGTCTTTGGCATCACGCTTCTCGCTGCCCTGGGAGGTTTCCTTTTCGGCTTCGACACTGGCGTCATCTCTGGCGCACTGCCCTTTATCGCCAAAGACTTCCATGTCGGTTCGCTGGGAGAGTCCTGGGTTGTGGGCTCCCTGCTCTTGGGTGCGGTGGTGGGTGCCTTGCTCTCCGGAAAGCTGGCCGACGCCCTCAGCCGCAAATGGACGAAGTGCGCCGCTGGCTGCGTCTTCACCGCCGCAGGATTGTGGTCGGCTCTGTCGCCCGACTTCGCGTCCCTCATTGGCGCCCGGGCAGTGCTTGGTTTGGCCGTGGGTACCGCCTCGTTCGTAGCCCCGATGTACATCGCCGAGCAGTCGCCTCGCCACCTGCGAGGCGGTATGACGGCCCTCAATCAGTTCGCCGGGATCACATTGGGGATTCTCATCGCGTACGTCGCCGACGACCTGCTGGTCAACTTCGCGAACAACTGGAGGTGGATGCTCGGCTTCGAGGTCGTGCCGGGTCTCGCCCTGGCGGTGGCGATGATCTTCGTCCCTCACACACCCCGCTGGTTGGTCCAGCGTGATCGTACCGACGAAGCAATCCGAGTGCTCCGCCGCACCCGGACCGATACAGACCCGCAAGAAGAGGTGAACGAAATCAAGGAGGTGGCCAGCTCGCAGCACGCCTTCCACCTACGCCAGTTGTTAGGGTCCCGGCTCCGGATGCTGCTCGTGGTCGGCGTCGGCATGGCCGTGTTCCAGCAGATCCTTGGAATCAATACCGTCATCTACTTCGGTACTACGATCCTCCACTTCACCGGTCTCAGCCTCAGCACTTCGGTGGCCGAGACAGTGTTCATCGGGGTGGTGAACTTTGTCTTCGCCGGCGTAGCCGTGTTACTCATCGACAAGGTCGGGCGACGCCCCCTGCTGACGATCAGCGCGGTGGGCTGCACTCTCACGCTCATCGTTCTCGGTATCTACTTCTACCAAAGCGTAGGTTTCCAGCATGCCAACGCGAATGTTGCCCTAGGA
>JBOGFX010000296.1:0-2065 GCA_050743805.1 Acidimicrobiales bacterium | reverse complement strand
GGGCCCACCTGGTCGGAGTCTCTCCGCGCCCAGCCCAAGGCGACGGCCGCCACCGAATTCTTCCACGTCGATGAGGTACCGCTCCGACGCTACTACGCGCTCTTCGTCATCGAGATCGACATCCGCGTCGTGCACCTCCTCGGTGTCACGACCAACCCGGCGACGGCCTGGGTCACCCAAGTAGCCCGCAACTTCGCTTCGGAACTCGACGAGACACAACGCCGGCTCCGGTTCCTCATCCGAGATCGGGACACGAAGCTCACCACCAGCCTCGACGACAGCTTCTCTCCGATCGGCATCGACGCCACCCCCACCCCGCTCAGATCGCCAAGCGCGAACGCGTTCGCAGAACGCTAGGTGAGAACCGTGCGAGAGGAATGCCTCGACCACCAGCTCGTATGCTCACGACACCACCTCGAATCCGTCCCCGCCAAATACGTCGACCAATCCCGGTAGGGACCGCCCTTGCGGGCGGCCCCCCGGACAGATCCCGGCGTGCGGCATTACCGCACTGGGCTCCTGCTTTGGGTCCTGGCGGCGAAGGCCACGCTGGGGTAGGGACGACGCACGACACGGGCAGGAGGCAACCACACCTTTACGATTCGGCCGAATCGCTCCCAGGGCATTCGGTGCCGCTGGCTTCGGCGCCGGAGCGCTTCCCGCCAGAGCCGGCTGACCTCGTAACGAAAGGCCGATATCGTGTGGGTGTTGCCCGGCACGGCGTAGTAGTTGAAGTGTCCCCTCAACACGCTCGCCAGCCAGCGCCCCTGCTCGGGGATGGGCCAGTGACGGCGCCGTCGAAGCTCGGCTTTCACCTGCTTCAGCTTCGCCCTCATCCTCTTCTTGATGGTGATGCGTCGGAGCCAGAAGCGTCCGTCCCTGGTCTTCCCACATACGTGGGTGAAGCCCAAGAAATCAAACGTCTCCGGTTTGCCAAGACCCCGTTCTCTTCTGCGCTGAACCGCAAAGCGGCCGAACTCGATGAGGCGGGTCTTGTCCGGGTGCAGCTCCAAGTTGAACTTCGCAAACCGCTCTCGAAGATCATCGAGGAACCGCTTTGGATCACCGAGGTTCTGGAATCCGACCACGAAGTCATCGGCGAACCTGGTGACGATCATGTCGCCCCGGGCGTGCCGTCGTCTCCATTGCCGGATCCACCGATCGAAGACGTAGTGGAGGTACACGTTGGCGAGCAGCGGTGAAACCGATGTCCCCTGCGGTGATCCCTCGACCGTCTCGGACCAGTTCCCGTCCTCGATGACTCCTGCAGCCAACCACTTTCGGATGAGCCGCAGGACTCGCTTGTCCGCAATGCGATGCTCGAGAAACTTCTGTAGCCAAGCCTGATCAAGCTTGGAGAAGAAGTCGCTGATGTCAGCGTCGAGTATCCAGTGCACCTTCCTCTCGGAGATGCCGACGGCGAGCGCACCCGGCGCATCATGCGGGCTGCGCCCGGGCCGAAACCCGTAGGAGAAACCGATGAAGTCCTCCTCGTACACGGCGTTCAGCACCTCCACCACCGCACGTTGGAGGATCTTGTCCTCCAAGGTGGCGATCCCGAGCGGACGCTGCCGCCCATCCGGCTTTGGTATGTACACCCTACGAGACGGGCTCGCCCGGTAGGCGCCGTTGTGGACCCTGCGGAGCAGGTCTTCGAGGTTCTCTCGAAGATTCTGCCCGTAGGCGTCCCACGTCACCCGATCGACCCCCGGTGCGGCCTTGGGGTTGATGGCCACATAGGCAGCCCACAGCCGATTCAGGTCGACATGGTGCAACAGCGCGGTGAACCGTGCTCCCTTATCCTTACGTGCTACTTCACGCACACGGTCCAGTCCGTTGGGCACGCCAGACCCGGCGCTGGGTCCGGGACGTGTCGAACTGTCCGTGTTCCCCTCGGCCAACCCCTTCCCTCCACCACCCCCCAACCGGTCCCCTGGCCTTGTTCGACGGCTTCGCAGGTACTACGAGGTTGTCTGACTTCCCACGCTCGTTCATCTCAGGCGTACGGCCTTGGCCTTCCCCAAGCGGCCCGCCAGGTGATCAACCCGGCGGGCGAGCGCAGGAC
>JBOGFX010000295.1:0-6817 GCA_050743805.1 Acidimicrobiales bacterium | reverse complement strand
GATTCCAGCCAAGCGCTGACGCGGGCACGCCCGCAACGCCGACGTGTCCATCCTCCGTCACGATGATGTCGGCGGGGTTAGCCTCAAGCTCACTTGCGGCGAGTTCCTTGGCTCTAGCCAAGACCTTGTCAGTTGCGGCCAGAACCGCATTGCCTCCCAGCTGAAGACTTCGGGAGCCTCCAGTCCCGCCGCCACGAGGGACCGCGGCGGTGTCCGACTGGACGAATTTTATCGATTCAAGGGGAATGCCAAGGCGGTCGGAAACCAGCATGGCAAACGAGGTTGCATGGCCCTGTCCGTGCGCCGAAGTCCCCACGCTTATGGTTGCGGTTCCATCGTCGTGGATCTGGACCTGCCCAAATTCCTTGCTCCCTCGACCGGCCGTGATTTCCACGTACATGGAAATGCCGATGCCCAACAGAAGGTGTTCGCCGCGGTCACGCCGGGCCTGCTGGTCGGCTCGCAGGCCTGCATAATCAGAAAGGCGCAGCGCTTCATCCAGAGCTGCCTCGTAATCTCCACTGTCATAGCGGGCGCCCATGACTGACGTCATGGGAAAACTGTCCTTCGAGAGGAGATTGCGACGTCTGAGATCCACTGGATCGATCCCAAGTTCGCTGGCGGCAAGGTTCATGGTCCGTTCCAGGAGTTCGGCGGCCTCAGGTCGCCCTGCTCCGCGAAATGCTCCCATCGGCGTGGTGTTTGTGAGGGCCGCCGCCACTGAATATTGGATGACAGGGATCTTGTAAACCCCCTGTGCCATAAGTCGCGTTGGCCCCATAGCGAGAGCTCCGCCGAAACCCGCATATGCACCCGCGTCGGACACAACCCGAACCCGCATGCCGGTGATCAGCGCGTCTTGGTCGAACCCAATTTCGACGTAGTCGATCTGTGCCCGTCCATGCGGCATTGCAGTCATGTTCTCGGAACGGGTCTCACGCCAGGTAATCGGCCGCCCCAGCTGGATCGCCGCCGCTGTGATGACCAAATGTTCGGCCGTCACCCCTGCCTTGGCGCCGAAACCTCCGCCGACATGAGGAGCGACCACTCTTACTGATTCGGGATCCAAGCCAAGAATCCTGCAGAGATTCGTTTTCAGACCGTGGGGCATTTGAGTCGATACATATATGGTGACCAGCGGCGATCCTGCTGGCTCCGGGATGACCGTGATCGCGTTCCCTTCCATGGGAACAGCCGCGACGCGTTGATTCTTCAATCGGAGCCGGGTTACGTGCGTTGCACCCGCGAATGGATCCCGATCTCCTGAGTCCTTCGTTCCAGCGGCAAGATTACTGCCGAGTTCGTCAAACTGAAGAGGAGCATCAGGACCCAAAGCATCTTCAGGGTCTACGACCGCCTTGAGTGGCGTGTAATCGACGACGACCTGCTCAGCTGCGTCCACGGCCTGACTGAATGATTGGGCGATCACGACGGCGACCGGTTCTCCTACAAATCGCACTTTCTTGGAGGCTAACGGCGGCCGGGCGCACTTTTCGTTAAGAACCATGAACCCATGGAAAGGCTCGATGCCAATGCTGTCCGCGGTCAAGACCTTCACGACTCCAGGAGCCCGTTCGGCCTCAGAGACCTCGACGTTCTCGATCACAGCGTGTGGGAGCGGGGACCGGACGAAGACAGCGTGAGCCAGGGCTGGTACATCGATATTGCCGACAAACTGCCCGAGTCCCTTGAGCAGGTCCGGGTCCTCTATGCGGAGTACGCGAGTTCCAAGTATTGAGCCTGGCATGGACGTTCACGCTATCGCCTTCTGATCCGGTTGGCCCCTCTCCGTGCGTGGGCATGGAGTGCTGCTCCTTGTGGCAACGTTTTGAGGAGCACCAATCGGGTCCCGAGAACCCAAGAAGGTCCCACCCGTCCAGGATGGGGCGGAGCATGCCCAAGGTAGGTCTCTTCTGGCCCAGTGAAAATCAGTCAGGTTGGCAAGGATCTCAAGGGTTCTCTCAGGTTCTTCGAGCACAACTCGAAGCCTCGATTCGAGTCTGACGCGGCCGAGCTTGAGTGCGGTTGTCAGGAGGATGTCCCGCTCGGCGTGGAACTTCGGGAGCGGTCCTCGGTGACCTACGCGGCCACCTCGTTGCCAAGATCGTAGCTCGGCGGTGCATCAGTGCTTCGGGCGTGTCGCCTAAGGGCGTCCGGTAGCACATCTATTGGGACCAGGGGTCGCTACTCGTCCAGATCGGCCTCCTTGATCCCGACCGACTGCCGGTCGTCGGCAGCGGGCAGGCACGGGCGCTCGTCGATGCGAGCGTGCCCATGAACGAGATCATCACCGCCGCTTCCTGACAGCAGTGCCACCACCTCAGCTCGGCGAGTCGCTCGATGCCCCTCGACGGTGGATCAGAAGCTCGCCGCTTGCGATGTGACCAGCAACCTCTTCCAGAGAGCGGCGAAACTGAGCGAAGCGGCGTGGTCCGAGCAACTCGGCAATCCCCTGTTCGGCTGCCTCGGCAGCGTCATAGACGACCGCTTCGAGACGACGGCCCTTCGCGGTGAGATGAATGACGCGGGCACGCCCATCGGTGGGATCGGGCACACGGTGCAGGTAGCCGCGCCCTTCCAAGTCGCGGAGTAGGTTGTTCACCGACTGCTTGGTGATGCCGAGCTGATCGGCGAGCACAGTTGGACGCAGCCCATCCGGGGTCGGGAAGCTGAACATCCCGACATGGAAGCGGCCGAGGTCCTCGAACCCCGCTGCGACCACGTCGTGGTAGATCTGCGCGCGGACCCACTGCACGGCGGTGCGCATCATCGACCCCACGTACGGCTGCCGGCCTTTCTCGGGTGCAGTTGACACAATAGTAAGGTTATCATACGATGCGTTCGTACGACTACCTCACTACATGATCGGAGACGAGGGGGGCAAAAGATGAAGCCAGCAGAGATGGACCGACTGATCGAGCAGCACATCGCGGCGGAGATGGCCGGTGACCCGGCAGGATGCGTCGCGATGTACACCGACGACGTCGAGCACGATGTCGTCGGCCTCCCGACCGGTCCGGCACAGGGCAAGGCCGCGGCGCAGGGCTTCTACGAGTACCTCACCAAGAACATTCGCACCGGGAAGATGGCCCCGGTCCACCGCTACTACGGCGAAGATTCCTGCGTCATGGAGCACACCTGGACCGGAACGGTGCCGGGCGAGTTCCTCGGCGTGCCCGGCAACGGTCGGCAGGTCACGTTCCGGATGCTCCACGTCTGGGAGTTCCGCGACGGTCTCATGAGCCGCGAGAACGTCTGGCTCGACGGCGTGAGCATCGCCGCCCAGCTTACCGCTGCCTGATCCCGCGGCCACCTCCAGCTAACGCCTTTGGCGCTGCGTCCGTCGGTTACCGGGAGAGCGGAGACCAGAAGGCTCCGGGCCGGTGCCAAGAACATGGCACGGCCCGCTGCTAACCTCGCTCATTCACGGTGATCGCCGCTGTGCCAGTGCAGGCCGTGGAACTCCCAGAAGATCGCCGATTGACCGCCGCTGTCGTCGAGTGACCGCCGAGAGGGCGTGGCCGATCAGGGCCTTTTCCCTGTTGCTTGCCTGATGGCGCCGGCCGGTCGCTCGGCGCGGGGATGGGGGCATTCAGGCGATCCCCTGTGCGACGCTCACAAGCAGGGAAAACTGTGCCGGGGTCGCCCGGCGACGTCGGGATCTCCTTGGTGTCTTGAGCCCGCCTCTCCCAGGCGATCGAGCAGCTCATAGGCCCTTTCTCGCCGAGGCGCAGCACAAGGCCGTGACGGAGATTCTCTTCGAGCTGCTAGGCGCCCGCTACAGTAAGGCCCAGATCGAAGAGCGGCGCCCCACCTGTGCTGAGCTTGAGAGGATCTCCCGCCCGGCGTGGAATTTCGGGAGCGGTCCTCGGTGCCCTACGCGGCTACCTCGCTGCCCCGATCGTAGTCGGGAGCTGTATCAGTGCCAAAGACCCGGCGCTCGAGTGCGGTGCGTAGCGCCGGCAGGTGTGCGTGGCCGTTGATCCGGCGGAACTGCTTGTGGGCCTCGAGCATGCCAGCGGCGCACCAGCGGAGGGCCATCTGGCCGCCCTGCCAACGCTTCACGTTCGCTGAGGGGTCCCGTGCGATCTCGATCATCGACTCGATGCTGTTGGTCGATCGCAACGTCCGAGCGAGGCTCGGCGGCACGCCGAGGCGGGTGACGGTCACAGCGCCGGGATGGGTGTGCTCGAGGTCTCGAACGAGCCTCGAGGGTCGCTTCGGCGTTGACGGCGCTCTCGTCGTGATAGGCGGCGTGCATCTTGCTTGCGACGCTCGACGCCAGGTGGTCGGGCAGGTGGCGCTGCACATTGCGGATCTTGTGCAATTGACACCGTTGGATCACCGGGTGGTCGAAGACCTGCTTCACCCCGGCCGCGAGCGCCTTGCCCCCGTCGATCACGACGAGGATCGGTCGGGTCATCTCAAGCCCGCGCTCGGCCAGGTCCGCCAGCAGCTCTGTGACCACCTGTCGAGCCCTCCTTCAGCCCGAGCGGGTGCTTCCTGCCATCTGTGTCGATGCCGAGGGCGACGACGCAGCAGTGGTCGGCGAAGTGGACCCCGTCGGCCATGAGCGCGACGAGGTCGAGCCCGGACAGGTCGGCCGCCATGAGCTCGGAGAGCGCCGTCTCGGTGGCCTTCACGAAGCGGCGCGAGATCGCCGACTTGGACGTGCCGCTCGGGCTCGCCTCGACGGCCGATCCGACGGGCTCGAGCCCGGCGCCGTAGCGCCGACAGGACAGCTTGGCGAGCATCCGCTCCATCGCCAGCTCGCTCAGCTGCTCGGAGGAGCTGAAGGCCTCGTAGCTCGCCACGGCGAGCTCGCTTGAGCCGTCCGCGCTTCGCACCCGGGGCCGGCGGATCGCCACGCGGCGCCCGCCGAGGCTCACTTCGCCGTCGTCGTGCCCATGACGCTTGGCGACGCGCTCGGGGTTCCAGCGACCCTTCGGGCCAGCGAGCGCGCTGACGTCGTGCTCCATCATCACCTGCAGTACCTCGAGGCCGGTCCCGACGGCGAAGGCGAGCAGGCCCTCGCGAACGGTTCCGGCGAGATCGGCCATCGCAACCTGCACCGAGGCGGGCAGCGCCTAGGCCGGCAGGTTCTCCTCTTCTTCCTCGACCACCGGTCGCGTCGTCGACCAGGGCTTCTTCGGCGTCACCCGCCCGGTGCGAGCGCGACGCTCCTCCTTCTCGTCGGTTGCTCTTCGAACGACACCCGATGCCTACCTCACGGCAGTGCTCAGGTGGAGGACCGCTCCTTCAAACTTCCACGCTCAGGGGGACAACCTCGTTGTCAGGTTTCGTCACGAGAGCTGGCCCTGGACCTCGTGCACATAGCACCAGTCCCATGTGTCTCGAGGCATGATCGAACGCATCACAGGATGATCAGTCGAGTGGAAATGCTTCGTCGCATGGGCTCCTGGAGATGAGTCGCAACACCCGACGTGACCACACCGGCATTCCCGTAATGCAACCCATGTGGTTCCTTCCCGGATGCACTCCGGGCACGAATCTGTCGCTTCGGGGGGCGCGAAGTCCGACATTTCCAATCCCTCCAGATGCTCACAGGGCTCTGCCATTGTCGTCCTCCTCAGTCTGAGACGGTCCATATACCCCGGCTCGGAACGGAAGCATCTTGCCAGGAGCGCTACGAGGCCGCTCAGCCAGAACCGCGGTTGTTGGGCCTTGCATTCCCGCGGGGCCGGTCCCGAACGAAGGGGTCCCGGTGTCAGCGAGCGCTACGGGCATGCGCTGAGCCCGGGACGTGGGCACTCATGAATCGCTCATCCCTCGGTGTCGTCTGTCGAAGCAGGAGTTGGTCGATCTGTCCATCAGGCCGCGGCTCTTGGGTTCTCTGGCTTCACGTACAAAGGCGGTTAAGCAGACTTCGAGTCCCCCAGCGCGCCTCGGGCGACTCCGTAAAGGAGTTGGAGATAATCGCTAAGACGCGCCAAGGCCGCGACTGACACGACCGCCGTTGTCAGCTGAGGCAGTACCAAGCGCCCAGCCACGAGGAAAGTTCCGATCCATTGTGCCAAACAGAATGGGCAGCTGATTAGTTCGCCGAATGCATGGCGAGCGCCCGTTCCGACCGCAGCTTCATTGACCTCTCCCTCGCCGGCTGACCCCTCGAACTTCGTGAACGGGGCTCTCACGACCGATGTCACGGCGTCTTTGCTGATCACTCGGCTCAGATGTTGGGTCGCTAGCGCATATGTGGCTAGCTCCAATGGCCCGAGAGGCTTCGTTTTGAGTCCTCTACGCTTGATCGCCCAGCCCAAAACGCCAGTTAAGGTGCCGTAGCACGTAAGGATCGTTGCGTACCCGCCGAGCAACCCAGGATCTCTTGGATGGGCTCCATGGGTCGTTTCGCCCTGTCGTTTGTGGTCGGCCTTGATTGGCATGTAGAGGCTCCTAAGACAGATCCTCGCTTGGTTCAAGATGTCCGCCGTTCCCTCTGATCAGGTTCTAGCGGCTCAGGACTCTTTGCAATTCAGTCTTTGACATGTTGGATCTCCCGCGAATGCCGCGCTTGCGCCTCCGCGTACAGCTGGTCTTTGGTACGGCCCTTCGGTCCAGTGCGCGACCTCAGTCCCCCCCGGCGACCCGACGAGAGATCATTCGTCGACGTTCGACTGGCTGTGCGCGACTCGTCCCGACGGGCACGCTCTTTGTTGACTATGCGCGACGCGATCTCTCGCGCGACCCCAGGTGACCGACCCTTTTCTTCGAGGCCCTCTCTTATGTGCCGGTACTGACGTTCACGCTTGGGACTCCAAGACTTTTGTGGCATCTGGCTCTCCTAGGGTCGCCGCTC
>JBOGFX010000294.1:0-10642 GCA_050743805.1 Acidimicrobiales bacterium | reverse complement strand
GCCCTACAGCGTGGTCGAAGAGCGGACGGGTATCCCGGGTCCGAGGAGACAGATACTGGCCTTCGGGCGAGAACCCGCCGTGACAACGAGCTCCCCCAAGGATCAGCGGCTCGGTCAGGGCCATTTTTTGCTCCCCGCCAAGGCTACGGCGGTTCCAGTTGGTGCGTCTTGCCCGACCCCCCGATCCCCGGATCAGCTCAAATGATCCAGTTCCGCGACGAAAGCCCTGGTGAGCAGTGGGACGGGCGATAAACAGGCAGGGGACGCCCCCCTTTTAGCGTTGTCTCGGGCTCGACACGGCCCCACGATCATGAGACCAGCAGACGAGGACACCAAGAGAATCTCTGGGGCATGGGCAGGCCCCATGGGCCTCAAGGTGGGCGCCACTCCCGGAGCCCTCCGATGAGCTCTACGCCAAACGCGCTCAAGGAGCTGGGCTCTCCGACCGTACTCATATTCGCGGGAAACTCGCCCGAGGTCAGGCAGCTGGCATCAGCCCTGCGTGCTGCGGGTCTGGGGGCGCACGTGACCGTTCCGGCCAGGGCGAAGGACGTCACGACCGCCCCCGGCCGTGGGCCCGACGTCGTCTTGATCGACCTCGATCTCGGAAGGCTCGGAGACGGGACGCGCTTTGTGAGCCGACTGTCGAAAAACGCGGCCGTGGTCGTGATGAGCGACCGCACGACCCTGGCACTGCGCACCCACTGCGTCCAGGCCGGCGCGACAGCGGTCGTCAACAAGACACAGTCGGTCGGACGCGTAGTACGGGCGGTGCGAGCGGTCGCCGAGCCTATGCACACCAAGGGGAGGGGTTCGGCCCGCGGCAAGACCAAACGGGCCTTGGCGGTCACGCACCAGGACCAGGATCCGTTCCTCGCACTCACCGCCCGTGAAGAAGAGGTGCTCTCAGCCCTCATCGAGGGGTCTCGGGCGGCTACGATCGCGCGAGAGGCGTCGGTGTCGATCTCGACCGTGCGCTCCCAGATCCGTGCGATCTTGCAAAAGCTCGAAGTGAATTCCCAGCTAGAAGCGGTTGCTCTCGCTCGAAGGGCGGGGTGGGGATCCAATCCCCTTCCCAGAGGCGCTCAGAGCCCCCGCAAATAGCACCTGGCACCCTCGCCATTGGGCCCGACAGCCCTTGGCATCCCAGGGCCTGACCCTTGAGTTTGGCAGCTGGTCCCCGTTTTTAGTAAATGACACCCTCTGAAATAGGGTGGTTACATCCTATTCCGGGAGCCTTTTCTCCGACAAGGTCTATAACTCTGGACAAACCCATTCCGCCTCAGAGTCGGACCAATTCCTGGTAGATCGCCATGACTGGGGTCTGTATGATTCCGCACCACTCCACTGAGGGTCACGGCTATTTCAAGCAAGACGCAGAGCATCAAGGTGGAACGAGACCGGGAGGGATATTGAGATCACGGAAGCATCTCCCGTCGTGCGCGCCAAACCTGAAGCACGCGAGAACGCAGGTGGTGGGCCTGTGTGGCGTATTGCTTATCGGTGCGGTCACTGCCTCTGGGCTCGCGATGCCAAGCGCAGTCGCGGCCACGGTGCCGTGCCAAGCTTCCAGCTTGGCATCGGCCATCAGCGCTGCAAACGGGTCCTCCGGGCCGACCACGGTGACCCTGACGGCCAACTGCACCTACACGCTCAGCTCAGCCGGCAACACGACCGACGGAGGAACGGCGCTTCCGGTGATCACCGGGGACGTCACGGTTCAAGGAAACGGTTCGACGATCGCGCGCTCAACGGCTTCCGGTGTCGGTGATTTCCGCGTCTTCGACATCGCATCCGGTGGCACCCTTGTCCTCGATGCGGTAACGCTGGCCGACGGGCTCGCCGACGACCCGAGCGAAGGGGGCGGTGCCGCGTTCAATCACGGCAACCTCTCCGTCGAGAGCTCCACGTTCCTGGACAACGCCTCGCCATCACCAACGGGCACCTCGGGTGGCGCCATCGACAACGCAGGGACTCTACAGATCGACACCAGTACCTTCCGCGGCAACTCTGCCCAGGAAGGAGGCGCGGTCTTCAACCAGAAACAGGCGACGATAACGAACAGCACCTTCACCGACAATCAAGCACTCATCTATGGAGGCGGCGCTGTTCTCAACGCTGCGGGAAGTGCGACGCTCAGCGACGACACATTCGTCGGAAACACGGGCCCGGGGGGCGGTGCCATCGACAACGACACCACCCTAAAGATCAGTGACAGCACCTTCTTCGACAACACCGGTGGGAGCAACGGTGGCGGCGCGGTCCAAAACTTCGGCACGACAACGATCACTCAGTCGACGCTCTCGGGAAACGTCTCCCCCTACGGAGCGAACATCTTGAACTACACCGGATTCTCGCTGGCTATCAGCATGAGCATCGTCGCGGACGGCGGCCAAGGTCAGAACTGCGATGCGAGCGCCCCCATCACCGACGGCGGGTACAACATCGACTCGGGGTCCTCATGCGGTTTCAGCGCATCGAACCATTCGTTGGTTGACACCGAACCAGACTTGGACCCCATAGCGTCGAATGGGGGATTCACTGAAACGATGGCGCTGCAACCGAACAGCCCAGCCGTCAACGCCATCCCACCCAGCACATCGGGGTGTAGCGGTACCACCGACCAGCGCGGAATAGGCCGTCCTCAAGGAGCCGGGTGCGACATGGGCGCATACGAGGTAGAGGTCACGTCCGGTGCCCCGGCTCCCCCGACGCCCAGTGGCCTGACAGCGACGACCGTGACCTCGAGCTCGGTGTCGCTCTCGTGGAGCGCTTCGAGTGGTGCGACTGGCTACACCATCTATAGAGGTGGCATCCAGATCGGGACCACGGGAGGGGCCACCACCTACAGCGACTCGACGGTTCAGCCCTCCACGAGCTATCAGTACACGGTCGACGCATTCAACACGACCGGGCACTCCTCACAAAGCTCACCGGCGCTGAGCGTCACGACCCCCGCAGCGCCCGCGGGGATCCATGACATCCAAGGGGCGTCTGTGTCGACCGGGACGCTCGTCTCGAGCGTCACCCTGCAGCTGAGCCAACCTGTGGCCGCA
This sequence comes from Acidimicrobiales bacterium, assembly GCA_050743805.1. Classification (GTDB taxonomy): domain Bacteria; phylum Actinomycetota; class Acidimicrobiia; order Acidimicrobiales; family RAAP-2; genus Palsa-461. The sequence continues at coordinate 7,586 of JBOGFX010000294.1, read as the reverse complement.
GGCGATCTCTTGGTCGGATGGTTCGGCCAGTACAGCTCGCCCGGGCAGGTGGAGGTCTCCGACAACGTCAACGGAGCATGGACGAGGACCAGCGCCTCCACCACCTTCTCCAACGGCGGAGGGGACCTGGCGATCTTCTATATGCAGAACACCAAGGCCGCACCTTCGGGGCTCACCATCACCATCAGCACTTCTAGCCCCACCTATCTCCAAGGAACGGTGAGCGAGTTCTCCGGAGTCGCGACCTCCGGCGCCCTCGACCTGACCACCGCCTCACAGGGCAACAGCACCTCTGTCAACTCCGGAGCCACCGCAGCAGTGGGCGCAGGTGAGCTCGTGGTGGGGGGCATCGTCACCGGTGGCAACCCCGGCTCAGCCACCCCTGGATCCTCTGCCGGTCAGGCGTTTGCCATGAGCACCCAGACCTCGTCGGGGTCGGCAGATCTCGAATACATACTCTCGAGCGCTGCCGGTGCCCAATCGGCGACTGCGACCTTGGCATCGGCGACTGACTGGTACTCGGCAGTTGCGGTGTTCCGAGCCGCTTGAACAGCGGGCCCCATGGCAACTCCAAATCCGGCCCAGATGCTGTGATATTCCGAGCGGTGCGACGTTGGTTAGTACGAGCTATCGCCTTGATCACTGCGGCGGGAGTCGGCCAGCTCGTTGTTGTGAACGGCGCATCCGCGGTGCCGAACCCCGCCGGCAATGAGGTGAGCATCTGGTACACACCGAATCACGCCGCGGCCGGAGGTTCGGTGATCCTCACTGGCGCAGTGAGTGATTTTGGCCGCTCCGTTTTGAAAGTCAAGCATGTGCACGCCTCGGTCAAGCGAGAGACGGTTCTCATGCTCACGCGGGGGACGATGATCCTCGCAGGAACACAACTCACCCGAACTGTGCCGAACCCCCAACACCGGCGGGCACGATTCTGTACCGTCACTACTGACGCCAGCGGCTCGGAACCCATCCTCGGGGGAACCGGAGCCTATCGAGGCGCGTCAGGCTCCCTCTCTGTGAGCTCGACTTACGTCTTGGTACTGCCACTGTCCGGCAAAGGAGGGTGTGATACGACGAAATCGGCAGACGCGACGGTCACATGGTCCACGACTGCCGCATCAGGAAACATCAACTTCGGGTGACGTTATCGCTGAGGTTCGCAGCATGGACCAAGCGCTCGGGGTTTGGGAGGTGGTAGGAGGTCGGATGGGTCCGCAGGACCGGTCATTTGCGGCCCCGGGCACGTCCTGTTACCTCCAACGCGGCGTGAAGCCCAGGCCCTGAATCCAAGGACAACCGCAATATAGGCGGTCTGCGAGGTACCACGGACTCCCAGTGTGGGTTGAAGTACCTATCAATGCAGCAAGTCGGTTATACCGAGGTTTGAGAACCTGAGACGTAGGCGCGCGTTTCCCCAGCGGAACATGCCGACGTTCGCAGACTCCCTGGTTGATTGTTTCTCTCCTTGCCCAAGGGCCAATCAGCTGAAACGAGTTATCAGGCCTCGGGGAGCCGGCATCGAGCCGCGACGAGCAACGACCTCGGGCCGCCAATGTCGCTCATGGTTATCGCCTCTTTGTTTGCAAAGCGACCTTCCGCAGGCGGGGCCCCATGAGACTACGTCCGTCGAAGCCAAGCGGAGGGGTGCCTATATACCGCAGAAGGCTCGACTGTTGCAGACCCAAAGCACTAGACGGCTCGCCGTTTGCAACCGGCTCGGCCAAAATGGAATGCTGTGCAAGCGTTCCCAGCCTCGCACTCTGGGTAGACGCCTCCGAGAGCAGATCGCGCTTGGACAAGCTGACCGGGAAGGGAGGGCGGGATGCGCCACCGTCGCTGAGTTCGCGCCTTGTCGCCCGGTCGGGCGGCAGTGGTGCAAGTACTCATTCGCGCCCACCGGTCTCGGCCCATCGGCTAACCCACGATGCTTGCGAGCCGCGGCAGAGGCTGGGGCACCTGTCGGTGGGCGCGGCGCGAACGGCGGTCGTAGCCGCCCTTCCCCACATGGGAAGGAGCCAGCATGGACCCGATTGTCAACCCACCGTTGGGTGCGATCACGCTCGATGCAGAGGGGAACGCTGCGTCGATCCTCGAACGACAGAGCCCTTCCCGCCGAGCACTGGCCGTGGCGGCCGTTGTCTTGGCCGGCACAGCCGCAGCAGGTCTGACCTGGGCTAAGTGGTATCCCTACGCTGAGAAGCTCGGGAAACTGTGGGACACCCGCGTCTGCCACGGGCCGTCGATCCACTCGACGGGCGCCGATGCGACCAAGACCGCTCCGACCTGGCACGCTGCCTGGTCCTTCACCGTCGCTTACGGCCAGGACATCTGGGTGGCGCTGGTTGTCGCGATCGTGATCGCAGCTGCGATGGAGGCCCTTGTGCCACGCCAGCGCATCGTTTCCCTGCTGACGCGACGTTCAGCGCTCGGAGGCACCCTTTTGGGGGGCCTCGTGGCTCTTCCAGCCATGATGTGCACCTGCTGCAGCGCTCCTCTCACGGTCACGTTGAGGCGCAACGGCGTACCGACGGCGTCGGCGCTCGGGTTTTGGCTAAGTAATCCCGTTCTCAACCCCGCTGTCATCGTCTTTCTTGCATTGGTGGCCCCGTGGCAGTGGGTGGTAACGCGGGCAATCGTAGGCGCAGTTCTGGTACTTGCGGTCCCCTATGTCGTCACCTGTCTCGTGCGCGCGTCTGCGAGCAGCGAGGCTGCATCGGAAACCCCACCGGTTGCCGCAGAGTCCTTCGACTTAGGCGCTGCGCCACGGCTGTTCCTCACGGCGGTTGGGCGCCTCGGGATCACGCTGGTGCCCGAGTACTTCGTGGTCGTGCTCCTGATCGGAGCCTTCCGAGGGTGGCTCCTGCCGCTCGGAGCCGACACGCTTCACTGGGGGTTCCTCGCGGTTCTGGTCGCCGCCGTCGCCGGGGTGCTCATGGTGATCCCCACCGCGGGCGAGATCCCGATCCTTCTCGGGCTGGCCGCCCTCGGCATAAGCCCCGCCGTGCTCGGCGCGCTGCTCATCGCTCTCCCGGCGATCAGCCTTCCTTCGATGGCGATGGTCGGACGCACCCTCAGCTGGAAGGTCGTCGGAGCGACGGCCGCCGCGGTAGCGGTCTTCGCGCTCATCGGTGGTGGGCTGCTCTCGGCACTGGCGTAGTCGCCGGGCACAGCTCTACAAGGCACACGACCGGGCGTTCCACGTCGCCTTCCACAAGACCGGACGGGTCGCGCCGCGTATCAACGGACGTCTCAACCACATCGGTTGGCTGGCCCATGGGGGCACCCGACCGCCCTGTTAGAGCGGCAGATCTCCACGTCGAAGGACCGGGCTGCTTTGGTGTAGGCAAGGGCGTCCAAGAGCGCCATGGGCCCGTCGAAGTCCCAGGCGAGAAGCCGGCAAGTGTCGCCATTCATCAACGGGTACAGACCGGCATGAACGGTTCCGGCGAGATAGGCGGTGATGACGTCGTCGGTGAGCGCCAAGTACGTCCGGTTGGTCTGGCCTCGACGGAAGCCTACCTCGACCTGCGGGCCAAGGCTCGCGGCGATCGTCGCCCCGCCGACGAGGTGTTGCAGCTCTACGTCCGCGAGTCGCTCCTCGCACGTCTGGCCGAGTCCCGTTTCGCTGACCAGCTAAACCTGAAATGCGGGGTGCTCCTGGCCGCCTTCGGCGAACGCCGCCCACCCGCGTTATAGACCTCCAGGCCCAACCGCTCGACAACGACGTGGAGAACGTCCGAGCGGTGATCTGCGAAGTTGTGACGCTTCGCCTCGACGACGGTGTGGTGTTGGACGCGGACGGTGCCACGCCGACGTGTTCCGCGACGATGACGCATAAAGCGGCGCGCGGGTCACGATGAAGGCCGAGCTGGCGACCGCCCGGCCGCACTTCCACGTAGATGTCAACGCGAGTGACCCGATCACTCCTGCACCACTGGAGCTGCACCTTCCGCGCCGGCTCGGCGGTGAGGTCGCCGTGCGGGGCTACCCGCTCGCGATGGTGCACGCGGAGAAGATCGTGACCGCGGTAGCAAGAAGGGACGGTCAACACCCGTTGGAGGGACTTCGCCGACATCTACCTTCCGAACCGCCGTCACTCGCTGGCCGGGGACCGCGTTGTACCGTGGTTCCGCGTGCCAGGCGGCGCGGACCCGAAGGTTCGCGCCCTGGCGCGATCGGCGCCCCCGGCCGGAGCCGGGCCAGTCCTCCGACGCGTCCTACGGCTGACGCAGCGGCTCGAACTGGCATGATTTGTCCTGGTGACAGACTATGTCGGAGATGTCTCCGTGGAGCAGGAGATCCAGACGCTGCGAATGCAGCGACCTCATGTTGTTCTCCTCGGAGCTGGAGCCAGCAAAGCGGCCGGCACAGCGGCGACTGCAACGGTCGGCCAGTGCCTCTTCTGCGGGAGCTCGCCGTCGAACTGGACCTTGCTCGCCGCTTCCCGGACGACCTCCGCGACCTTGCGCTAGCCGGAAGTTACGTCCACGAAGCGGCATTTCCCCGGTTGACCTGGGAGGTTGGTCGAGGACGGCCGGTCATTGCTGACTACACGAGCCGGAGCGGAACCGGGATATCGATGAGCTCGAAGGACCTGCGCTGGGTCTCGGTCGGTTCTGCGAGGCGCTCGAAGGTCACCGTGGTGCCCGGCACCTGACAGGTATTGCGCGTCAGCGTCCCGAGGTGATCGAGCAGGCCCTGGAAGGGGCGGAGCTCCTGGCCGTCACGCCGGCGTCGGGCGGCGGCCTTGGCCGAGGCCGATGCGGAGCGCACCGCCGGTGCCACAGGGTCGGTGCGTTCGGGCGGTGCCTCGTCCCGGAAGGTGAGCGGGGCCCAGGCCTTGCGCAGGTGCCAGACGAGGTGGGCGGCCAGCAGGCAGATGAAAGCATGGGAGCGCACGCGGTCGGCGAGGCGGTGACGGATTGGGCGGATGTGGAGGTCGACGCTCTTCATCGTCCGAAAGTCCCGCTCGATGTTGGCCAGGCTCTTGTAGGTGGCGACGACCGCCTGGGGCGAGAGTGACTCGGCATCCTCGGACGTGCGGATCACGTAGATCCCGTCGAGCGCGGCCTCGGCTTCGATCGCCTCGTTCTTTCGCGAGTACGAGAAGTGCCCGTCGGTGATCTCGATCTCGAAGTGCTTGGCCATCTTGTGGCGGTTGAGCACCCGCCCCGCCCGCAGCCCGATCTTGCCGGGATCACGGAGTCGCCCGGCGCTGACCGCGGCGGCGACCTTTGCCAGGTCGTCCTCGGTGGCGATGAGCAGCGCCTCGCGCTTTCGAGCCCGCTCGGCCGCCAGAAAGGGGTTCTTGCACGCCACGAGGCGCTCGCCTTCGTAGTCGGGGTGAGCGATCTCGGCCAGGTTCACCTCATCGAACAGCGACTGTTGGATCGCGCCGTTGGAGACGAGCGCCTTGATCTCGGTCGAGCGGAGCGCGGTCACCCACCCGAAACCGCCGACGTCTTTGAGCGCGCCGATCCGTGCCGAAGTGATCATCCCCCGGTCGCCGACGAAGACGACCCGGCTGAGCCCGAAGCGGGCCTTGGTCGTTTCGACGATCTCCATGAAGCTCTTCGGGTCCGCGGTGTTGCCGGGGAAGACCTCGATGGCGACGGGCAGGCCCTCGGTCGTGGCTATGACGCCGTACTCGATCTGGCGCTTTCCCCGCTTGCCGTCGCGGGAGTGACCGAAGGCAGCGAGCTCGTTGTGCGATCCCTCGACGAAGGAGGAGGAAAGGTCGTAGCAGACGAACGAGCCGTCTCCGAGGTGGCGGGAGACGAGCGCGGTCTCGATCCGTTCCTTGTGCCCCAAGAGGAAGTCCATCGCCTCGTACAGCGCGTCGGTGTGCCGGCCGACGAGGCCGAGGTCGACGCCCAAGGTGGTGTCGGAGAACCAGCTCGTGTAGGCGGCCTTCGATTGGGGCTCGAGCACCTGGGCACAGACGAGGCCGAGCACGACGTCGCGCACCGCAGAGGGCTGGCCCAACAGCTCGGCGAAGCCGAGACGACGCGCCATGCCCAACACCGCGGCGGCGTCGCCGTGGCGGAGCGACCGGGTGATCGAGAACGTGTCGGTGTCGGCGACGAGGTGCTCGCCGTGGAGCACGCGCTGCACCGCCTCCAGGGCCTCGGGAGGCAGGTGGGAAAGGTTGGCGAGGGTCTCGTTCTTGACCTTGCCGCCCTCCCGGAAGGTCCGTCGCAACAGGTGCGTCTCGTAGACGGTGTCCTTGTAATGACGCCGAGTAGTGACCACGTGCATCGCGCCACTGGTGCGTCTTGGCATAGGTGAATACTACACCGGACCGACGGCAACTTCAAGCATTTAGTACCTACATGGTTGGTCACCAACGATCAGGAACTCGCTGCTCAGGATGCAGATCGGTCAGCTACGAAGCCGTAACTTCCGGCTAGCGGACTTTGAGGCTGCCTACTCCAGGCTCTTCGATCGTGCTGATCCCCTCGTAGACAGTCTCGACAGCCTCATCGGCGACTACTTTCGGGAACTCCGCCTGCCTGACGGACCGAACCTGTACGACTACCTGAACCTCTGCCTCCGCGCCAAGGACGTGATCTTTACGTTCAACTGGGATCCGCTGGTCATCGATTCCCAACTCCGGCTTCGACGGTCCGGGGTCGGTCTGCTGCCAAGGGTATTCGCCCTCCACGGGAACGTCGCAATCGGCTACTGCACCCGCTGCGAACAAAGCGGCCTCGGCATGATCGGTCGCCCGTGCGGTGGGTGCGGTGAGCCCTACGTGGCCTCCCGGCTCCTGTTCCCCGTCGAACACAAGGACTACACCACGGACCCGTTTATCAATCGGGAGTGGCGAGCCCGGGAGTACTTCTTGGGCGAATGCTTTATGTTCACGATCTTCGGCTACAGCGCGCCGGCAACCGACGTGGATGCGGTGGCGTCGTTGAAGGCGGCGTGGGGAACCGTCGACAAACGCAACATGGAACAGACGGAGGTCATCGGTCGGCCAGGATGCGACGCCGACGGGCTACGCGAGAAATGGGATCCGTTCATCCATACGCACCACTACGACGTGTTCGACTCTTTCTTCAGGTCATGGATGGCCAACCATCCCCGGCGAACGGGGGAGGCATACATCTCTCAGTACTGGGATGCGCAGTTCATTTCGGAACATCCGGTACCCTCCCGAACCGAGGCGCTGGCAGACCTGATCCAGTGGTTCGAGCCGCTGTTGCGGGTGGAACGGGAGCAGCGGGATACCCCAGAGGTGGGTGCGCACTAGCACAACAGACCGAAGTGCCGGTAGCGCATCCTGCTCGGAGCACGGTCGGGATGACCACCCGACTCTTCCTCTTATCGCCACGTGTAGCGGACCGGGTTCGCTGAGCCGGGCTTGCGGTAGTCGTCAGGGACCCGCTTCTGGACGTAGAGCCGCGACAGAGCCCCGGGGGCTTCAATGCCGACGAATCCGAACCGGCCCAGCATGGGCTCACGACCCGGGAAGTTGTCAGCCGTGGCCGCGAGCCATCGGAGCGGGGCGAAGGCGCCGACGATGAGGCCCTGCCGGGTGGCGAGGACTACCTCGGCTTGGCGGGCTTTGGGCAGGCTCAGCT
>JBOGFX010000293.1:0-6588 GCA_050743805.1 Acidimicrobiales bacterium | reverse complement strand
GTGAATTCGTGCTTGAACTCACCGAGGGTCACACGGTGGCCCTAACGAGTGGTGGACCTACCCGCTAGTTACACCAATCGATGGGACGCCATCCGATTCGTGAGAGCAATTCGTCGTCTCAAGTCATTCGTAGTAGCCAGAGTGGACGTAAACACACGGCACCCCTTCGGCTTCGAACATCGAGCGATTGGACGGGTCGTCCTCAAAGCCGAGAACGAGATCGAAACCTCGCTCACACAGTTGCCTGATTGCCCGGCGCTTGAAAGATCTCGCTGGCTCACGGACCCCTTGGGGACGCATGATCAGCAGGTCATGGCGGACGCCGAAACGGTCGAGCCACTCGATCGTCTGTCTTTTGACCGAAAGCGGGCGCGCTGTCAGCAGGACGACCACTAGCGTTGGCTCCAAAAGATCGAGCAGCTTTGCCATCTCGTCAACCAAGGGGTCCTCCCCACACGCCTCGAAGAACGCTGTCCAGTCCGGAGGTTGCCTGGCCAAGAACCGCTGCCTGGCGGCCGCGTCGGAGATGACGCCATCGATGTCGCACACCACGCACCTGGCGCCGGCAACGGGCCCGCTCCTCCAGTGCCATCCCGGAGGGGACGTTCCGGGGGTGCTTCGCATCAGGGGAGGAACAGGAGCGTCGCCTTGTGGGCGAAATCGACCAGGGGTGCTGGAAAGATGCCGAGGACGACCGTCACCCCGAGGCACACCGCGATCGCAACCGCGGCGGTCACGGGAACCTGGCTCGTCCAGATGCCGGGGCGCCCGGTCGCATCGGTCTCATTCGATTCGTCCGGCTCGCCGTGTGCAACGGGCTCGTCGGCCGCTCCCTGCCCGCCATGGGCGGGAGCTTGGGCCTCCAGGACCAGGGCTGCGTTCAACTGTGCCCGACGCTCCTCGCCAATCTCGAGCCCGCTGTGCAAAGCGAGCACGGGGCCTCCGGCTCCCGCTAGTGCCGGGGCAATGCGGTTCACCGCCACGCTCTGTTGGTCGGGGCTGTACATGAGGACGGCCACCCGGAGATAGAAGAAGGCGGCGATCGCAGCCGAGACCATGGCGATAACCGCCAGGGGCACCGACCCCGCGTCCACCGCTGCGACCACCACCTGGAGCTTGGTCAAGAAGCCGGTGGTGAAGGGGATGCCCGCCTGCGCGAGCAGCAAGAGCGCGAAGCACAGGGCAAGCAGAGGTTGTCGGCGGGACAATCCTCTGTAGGACACGATGTCGTGGCCGAGGTCCCCCTTGGTCGACACGACACTGACCACCGCGAAGCTGCCGATGACCATGAAGGCATAGGCGAACAGGTAGTACAGCGAGGAGCTCACCCCTCGCGCGGTCGCCGCCTGCAGGCCGAGCAGGACGAAGCCCGCGTGGTTGATCGAGGAGTAGGCGAGCATCCGCTTTATGTCGCGTTGCACGACGGCCAGCCCCGCACCTCCGAGGAGCGTCACGATCGCGAGCACGTAGATGATCGGTCGCCAGTCGGCGGAGAGGACACCGAAGGAGGACACGAACACCCGCAAGAACGCGGCGAAGCCTCCCGCCTTGGCTATGGCCGCCATGAAGCCCGTGATCGGCGAAGGAGCCCCCTGGTAGACGTCCGGGGTCCACATGTGGAACGGCACCACCGCCACCTTGAAGGAGAAGCCGACCAGCAGCAGCGACATCCCCGCGAGCAGCAGGCCGTCGTGGACTATGACGTTGCGCGCCAGGTAGTCGGCGATCTGGATCAGGTTCGTGGATCCGGTCGCGCCGTAGGTGAGCGCGATCCCATAGACGAACAGGGCCGAGGAGAAGCCGCCCAGCACGAAGTACTTGAGCGCCGCTTCTCCGGACTCGGCCCGTCTGTGGTTGGTGGCCGTGAGCACATAGAGAGCGATGGAGAGGATCTCCAACCCCAAAAAGATGATGATGAGATCGTTCGCCTCGGCCATGAGGATCGCCCCGGAGGCCGAGAGCATGGCCAGCACCTGGATCTCCACCCCGTCGATGCCCTCCCGGGATAGGTAGGAGGAGGAGGAGAGGGCGAAGAGCACGACGGCACCGGTCACGAGCACGCTGAAGAAGACGCTGAAGCCGTCGACTACCAGCGCCTTGTCGATCGCCGTGTACGCACCATGCACCGAGAGATCGGCCCACTGCCACCACGCGAGCGCGAACGCGCCGAGCGAGATCGCTACGGTCCACATCGTCGCCAAGCGCACCGAGAACGGGCGCCGGCGCAGGGCTCCCAAGGCGAGCAGCAAGATCGCTCCGCCCGCCAACACGATGACCGGCAGGATCGCGAGATACCGGATGTGCGGCACGGCGATGAGCGCGGAGGAGCCGTGGTGCGCGCCGGAGGCGAGCAGAGCCAGCTTCGTCGACCCTGCGGCGCCGATCACCGGGACCCCTGGTAGGCGACGCTGGTGCCGCCGGTTGCAACCGGCGGCTGGCGCACGTGGGTGACCTGCTCGACGTGGTCGACCAAGCGGTTCACCGAGGGCGTGATGCGATCGAGGACCGGCTTGGGGTAGACGCCTAGCAGGACGATGAGCACGATGAGCGGGGCCACCACCACCCTCTCGGTCCAGCCGAGGTCCCTCGTGCCCACGACCGAGGGGCGCGGCTTTCCGTGGAACGCCTGCTGGTAGGCCCAAAGCAGGTAGAGCGCGGCGCCGACCACACCGACGGCCGCGACCACCGCCCACCAGCGATGGGTGAGGAAGGTCCCCGCAAGCACCAGGAACTCCGAGACGAAGCCGTTGAGGCCCGGGAGGCCGATGGAGGCGAGCATCACCACGGTGAAGGCGGCAGCCAGCATAGGGGCGGGGGTCTGCAGGCCGCCCAGATCGCTGACCTGCCAGCTCTTGCGCCGATCGTAGATCCAGCCGATGAGGAGGAAGAGCCCGGCCGTGATCAAGCCGTGATTGACCATGAGAAGCACGCCGCCCACGAGGCCCTCGGTCGACAGGGCGAAGGTCCCGAGCACTATGAAGCCGATCTGGGCGAGCGACGAGTAGGCGACCAGGCGTTTGAGGTCCCTCTGCGCGCACGCGACCAGCGCCCCGTACAAGACGCCGATCACCGCGAGCGTGAGGAGCAAGGGAGCGAGCGTGCGCGAGGCCTGCGGGAACAGCGTCAGGTCGAAGCGCAGTATCCCGTAGGTCCCGAGCTTGGCGAGCACCGCCGCGATCACCATCGAACCTCCCGCAGGAGCCTCGCCGTATGCGTCGGGTGACCAGGTGTGGAACGGGAACACCGGTGCCTTGACGGCGAACGCCGCGGTGAAGGCCAAGAACAGCAGGATCCCCGTCGCCGACGCGTAGTGGGTGTGCTCCAACACCGGGAGCGAGAAGGTGAGAGTCCCGGTCTCGTGCTGATGGACGAAGGCCAAGGTCACGATCCCGACCAGCAGGAACGCGGACCCCAAGAAGGTGTAGATGAAGAACTTGACGGCCGCGTAGGCCCGCTGGGCGAAGCCCCAGCCGCTGATGATGAAGTAGGCGGGAACGAGGGTTATCTCGAAGAACAAGAAGAACAAGATGAGGTCCAAGGAGACGAAGCTTCCGAGGCACGCGGCTTCCAAAAGGAGCATCCAGGCCGTGTAGCCCGGTGCTTTGGTCTTGGCCCGCGCGCCGGCCATGGCGATCGGGAACAAGATCGCCGCCATCAGCACCAAGAAGACCGAGATGCCGTCGACCCCCAGGTACCACGACACCCCGATGGACTGCGCCCAGACGTGGCGGGAGACGAACTGGAAGCCACCGAAGTTGGCCCGCATCACCACCGTGATGGTGATCGCGATCGCCATGGTCGCCAGCGAGACCGCCAGCCCCAGTGCCTCGGCCACCTCTCGGCGGAACCTGGCGACCATGGCCACCGCCAGCGCCCCGCACGCCGGGAGCAGGATGAGGGTGGTCAGGTACGGGAACGCTGGATGGCTCACGACCACCAGACCTGGGATATGGCGAACGCCACGATCGCCGCGACCCCGATCGCTATGCCGAGCGCGTAGTTGCGCACGTAGCCGCTCTGGAGGTGGCGAAGCGCCGACGCGCTCTTGCGGACGACCAGCGCCGCCCCGTTCACCGCGCCGTCCAGCACGGCGCCTTCGACAACCGTCGCAGTGATCCGCGCCATCACCTGGCCAGGGCGCCCTATGACCAGGTCGTAGAGGTCGTCCCAATACCAGACCCGCTGCAAGAACGCTGGCTCGAGACGGGGCGAGTCCACCCTCGAACGCCAGGCCCAGGCGGCGAGGCCCAGGCCCAGCACCGCGGCCACACCATCGATCACGATGAGGCCGATCTGCAAAGCGTCCCCCTCGTGATCATTGAAGAGCGTGTGGGCGAAGACCGGCGCCAGCCATGACGCGAGGCCCCAGTTGTGGATCCAGGGCAGGTCCAGCACCCCGGCCACGAACGCGAGGACAGCCAGGACGATTAGCGGGATGCGCATCACCCAGGGGGACTCGTGCGGCCTCGGCTGTGGGCGGCCGCCGACAGCGTGCTCCCAGCGCGGATCTCCGTGGAAGGCGAGGACGAACAACCGGGTCATGTAGTAGGCGGTCAGCACCGCCGTCACCACGCCGAGCGCCCACAGGGCGTGGCTCTTGTCGAAGGTGTTCGCCAGCACGTCCCCCTTGGACCAGAAGCCCGAGAGGGGCGGGATGCCCGCTATGGCGAGCCAGGCGGAGATGAAGGTGACATAGGTCCAGGGCAACAGCTTCGCCAGGGCCCCCATCTTCTTCAGGTCCTGCTCGTCGTGCAGACCGTGGATGACCGATCCGGCCCCCAAGAACAGCAGGCCCTTGTAGAAGGCGTGCGCGACCATGAGGAAGATCGCGGCGATGTAGGCCCCGACCCCGACCGCCAGCATCATGTAGCCGATCTGGGAGACCGTGGAGAAGGCGAGCACCTTCTTTATGTCCTGCTGGGAGCTCGCGATGGTGGCCGCCACGAACGCCGTCACCCCCCCTATGACCGCGATGACCCACATCGCGTCGGGTGAGAGCACGAGGAGCGAGTTGATCCGGCAGAGCAGGTAGACACCGGCGGTGACCATGGTCGCCGCGTGGATCAACGCAGACACCGGTGTCGGGCCTTCCATGGCGTCGGGAAGCCAGTTGAACAGCGGTATCTGGGCCGACTTGCCGGTCGCTGCCAGCAGGAACAGCAGGACCACCGCGGTCGTCGCCGCGTCGCCCAGCAGATGGCGGTGGGCGAAGACCTCTTCGTATCCCAGGGTCCCGGTCTTGGAGAAGACCAGGAACACCGCGATGAGAAAGCCCACGTCCCCCACCCGGTTGTACACGAAGGCCTTCTTGCCCGCTGCGATGGCCGAGCCCCTCTCGTGCCAGTAGGCGATGAGCAGGTACGAGCACAGGCCCACGCCCTCCCAGCCCACGAATGTCACGAGAAGGTTGTTGGCCAACACGAGCACGAGCATGGAGAACACGAAGAGGTTCAGGTAGTTGAAGAACTTGGGGAACTCCGAATCGCCCTTCATGTAGCCGATGGAGTAGAGGTGGATGAGCGTGCTGACACCGGTGACGAACATCGCCATGGTCATCGATAGGGGGTCGAGCAGGATCCCCACCTTCACCCGCAGGCCGCCGACGACGATCCACGAGAAGTAGTTCTGGCTGAAGTGCCTGGCCGCGGCCGGCTCTCCCAGCAGCCCGGCGAGCGAGATGCACGCGATCACAAAGGAGGCGAAGACCGCCAGGGTGCCTATCCACCCCGCGAGCGGGTCTCCGAGACGGCGGCCCCCGAAGGCGAGCACCAGGAAGCCGCCGAGCGGCAGCAAGGCCATCAGGTACGAGATGTGGACCAATGCTCAGCCCCTCAGCGCATGGAGGTCGTCTGCGGACGTCTCGGTCCGCCGGCGGAAGATCGCTACCACGATGCCGAGCCCCACGACAACCTCGGCGGCGGCCACGACCAGGACGAAGAACACGAGCACCTGGCCACCGATGTCGCCGAGCATGCGCGAGAAGGTGACGAAGGTCAGGTTTGCCGCGTTGAGCATCAGCTCGATGCACATGAACATCACGAGCACGTTGCGCCTGACCAACAGCCCCAGGGCGCCGACGATGAACAGCGCGGCCGCCAAGATGAGGTACCAGTCGCCGGGAAGGCTCACGGCTCGGAGCCCCTGCTCGTGCCGGCCAGCTCCTCCACCTGTGCGTGACCGTGGTCCCCCGCGTCGCTCTCTTGGGGGAGGGCGTCCTGGGAGCCGGCGCTGCCAGCCGCGTCGCGCGGGCGGCGGGCGAGGACCACGGCGCCGATGACCGCTATAACGAGCAGGGCCGCCGTGGCCTCGAACGCGAACAGGTATGTCGTGAAGACCGACTTGCCGAGCACGTAGACGTTGGGATGGTGCGCTATCACCCTGGCGCCGGAGACCGCGTGCACCCCGGTCTGCCAGTGGGCACCCACGCCCAACGCGATGACCCCCCCGATCGCGATCGCGACCATGACCAGGGCAAGGGGGCGCTGGGCGGCGAGAGGCTCGTAGACGAGGTTCTCCCGCCGGTCCACCCCCAAGAACATGATCACGAACAGGAAGAGCACGACGATCGCCCCCGCGTAGACGATCACC
>JBOGFX010000292.1:0-2656 GCA_050743805.1 Acidimicrobiales bacterium | reverse complement strand
TGTCTGGGTAGTCAAGATACCCCTGGTAGGTGAGGGGCAGCGGCAGCTCGCTCTGTGGCAGAGCGGGACCGGCTTGGGCCTCGATCGGCGCAGTGGGCGTGGCGGCGGCCACAGCGTCGTCGTCATGGGAGGTCGCCTCTGGTGGTGCCTGGCCGAGTGAGGCCACAGGGTGAGCGTCGCTCTTTGGGCTGGGAGGCGATGTCTGCTCTTTCGGAGAGTCGCGCAGGTGGGTGAAGGCGCCGGGGGGCGTTGGCACTTTCAGCGGCGGTCGATGGTGGACCAGATTGGCGAAGGGGATGCTCGCCACCGAGACCGATGCGGTCAGCAGCACCCACCACAGCTGGTCTGCACGTCGAAGTTGTGCTTTGAAGCTGGCACCCCCCACCCTTGTCACGACTTGCGATCTCGCTAGGAGGTCAGTTGGGCTTCGGCCCTGCGCCGATGCTCGGTCAAGAACCTGCGGCTGCGGCCGGTCATGTTCGCGAGCTCGGTCAACGTGAGCCCCAGCACACGGGTGCCGTAGACGATCGCAGCATCCGGAGGATCGATCTCGCTTCCAGAAAGATCCTGGATCGTGGTGGCGAGAAGATCCAAGTCAGTGAGCTCCACCGACGCAGTCGACTGGAACCGTAGATAGATGTCGTCGCCGAGAAGCAGCTCGCTTTTGTGACGGCCCCCCAAGATCGCACGGCGCATTCGACATCTGATGGCCGACAGCAGGTCGAGCAGAGCGTAGGGGCGGTCCTCCCCGGACCACTCGGCGATCACCTCCCATGCGGTGGCAATGAGGTCCGAGAAGAAGGCGCCGCCGTCGGTCCATTCGCCACCGGCTCCCCAAGAAAGCCGGCGGGCAGTGTTGACGAGCCCGGGCAGCAGGGCCTGGAGCATCGCTCTGGCTATCAGCGGGTCGGCCGACTCCGAACGCAGCATCGCTTGAACCACGGCGGGCGCCCAGGTCGCCGAGGCGTCCCCGATCGCCTGGCGTAGAAGCAGGACCAGGTCGGCCAGATCCAGCGCACCGGTGGAAGCGACGACCGGCTCGAGGGCCGCGAGCCTGCTCATGGCCAGCTTCGATTGCCTCGTGGTTCCGAGCGCACCCCATTCGGCCACCAACCGATCGAGGGGCCGTGTCGGGCGTCCGGGCATGTGCGGATGGTGAGAATGACCGTTCCCCCCATTGCTCCCCCCTCTTGGCGCGCGA
This sequence comes from Acidimicrobiales bacterium, assembly GCA_050743805.1. Classification (GTDB taxonomy): domain Bacteria; phylum Actinomycetota; class Acidimicrobiia; order Acidimicrobiales; family RAAP-2; genus Palsa-461. The sequence goes on along the minus strand of JBOGFX010000292.1, from coordinate 1,455 downwards.
CGAAGAAGTTTTTGACCCACCGTGCGCGTCAAGCACCGTTGCTATCTCTCGATAGCGCCTGGGGGAGCCGCTACCCATGTCAACCGCGCTCCGGGGACCAAAGAGCCGGGTCAGGGCGGGGGTGGAAAGGTGATCGGGGTCGTCTGGGTCGGATTCGCTTGGTTGCTGACACTCTGGCACTGTGCCCTGAGCGCCGCGACCAGGTGGCTCTCGTCCACCTGACCTGCCTCGTTCAACGTCGTCATGAGCGCGTTCCATTGCCCGTCCGCGGAGGTCGCAGCTGCCGCGAGCGGTTCGGCCGCTTGCAGGTCTTCCTCGGCCCGGTGCAAGAGACGCTGCTTGAGGCTCTGATCATCGGTTCGGGTGCTCGCCTCGTAGGCCTTGAGGGATGACTGCACCTTGGAGCACGCTTGTTGCGCGAGAGCTGAGGCCGAGCTTCCTCCGCAGGCCGACATCAGAGCGCCCGACACGGTCACGGACGCGGCGACAAGCCACATCCGCCATTTCATCGTCTAGCCAAGCCAACCAACGGCTGCCTCGAGGAGAAAACGACTCACAGCGAGGCTCCGGTCGAACACGTCGCACAGCAGTTCTTCTCCGGCAAGGACCTTCGACAGCGAGACGGGATGCCGGGCCAGGATGCTCAGACGCCGCTCCGGCCCGTCGGTCGCGGACGCGAACGAGTCGATCGCAGAGACCTCCAACGGAAGCTCTATCCCGCCGATCCCCGCGAGGTCGATTGCCAAACGGAGCAGATCCGGGCCGTGAGGAAGTGGGGGGAGCGCCCAGGTGAACGTCAGGGGGAAGTGGTAGTCGTCTGGCGGCTCCTCGTCGTCTGAAAGCCCGAGAACCGCGTCTTCGAACGAGAGCAGCACCCGCGGATCGACGTCCAAGGCGAGATGGAGGTCGACCGGGCCACCGCAGCCTTCCTCGGGATGCAGGTCGACTTCCCAAACCTGGCGGAGCGAGTAGGTCTCCACGAAATGCCGCTCGTCGTGGACGTGAAACCCGTGGTCGACCGAATGGTCCTTGAGGTCGGCCACATAGCCGGCGACGTCGATAGCAGCCACAGCCTTACGAGCCTAAAGGGTGCCCGGCCCCCTGAGCACGACGAACGGCCCGGGCCGGCGCCGGACCGCCACTATTGTCCGCCCGATGAGTTCCGCCGGATCGCCGACGGCGAACGCCGACGGCCTGCTCGGGGTCCTCGGCGAGGCGGCGGACGCTGTCGGACGATCGCTCGAGCGGGTGCAGGACCGCCGGCGTCGGGGAGAGCGACCGGGCCAGTACGCGCTCGACATCGTCGCGGATGACGCCCTCCTCTCTGTGCTGCTGCCGGCCGGGCTCGCCGTCCTCTCGGAAGAGTCGGGAAGATCCGGTCCAGCCGATGCGGACCTGCTCGTCATCGCCGATCCCGTCGACGGGTCGACCAATGCCTCATTGGGGATTCCGTGG